>JAUIIC010000266.1 GCA_030431935.1 Alphaproteobacteria bacterium
CACGGGCCCGACACCGCGCGCCGCCAGCTCCTGCCCGACAAGCCCGGTGCCCGCCCCCGCGTCCAGCACGGGGCCGACACCGCCATGCGCCGCATAGATCGTGGCGACGATGCGCGGCAGGGCGAAACCCATGCTGCGTGCAAAGCTGTCGTCATAGGTCTCGGCCCAGCCTGCATAAAGCCTGCGGGAATCCTCGGGCGTCTTCAGCCCGTAGGCGTCGTCCAGGTCGGGATCGGTCATGAGCATCCTCCTTGGGGCGTCATGTAGGCATTCGACGGGCGACTTGCACTCCCCGCAGAACCGGCCAACTGTAGCGCCATGACCCGGACCCTTCTTTCCTTCGGCCACGGCTATTCCGCCCGCGCCCTGTCGCGCCTTCTGCTGCCGGAAGGCTGGCGGATCATCGGCACCACCCGCAGCGCGGACAAGGCCGCAGCCCTGCGCGCCGAGGGGATCGAACCGCTGATCTTTCCCGGCGACGACATCACCCCCGCGCTGGCCGGGGCGACCCATGTGCTGACCTCTGCCGCGCCGGATCAGTCGGGCGACCCGGTGCTGGCCCATCTGCGGGGCGCGCTGGCGGGCGCGTCCCACCTGCAATGGGTGTGCTACCTGTCCACTACCGGGGTCTACGGCGACCATGCAGGGGGCTGGGTGGACGAGGACACGCCCCTTACCCCGGCGACGAAACGCGGCATGGCCCGCGTGACGGCAGAAGCCGAATGGCAGGCGCTGGGCCTGCCCTTGCACATCTTCCGTCTGGCCGGGATCTATGGCCCGGGGCGCGGCCCCTTCGCCAAGGTGCGCAACGGCACCGCGCGGCGCATCGTCAAGCCCGGCCAGGTCTTCAGCCGCATCCATGTCGACGACATCGCGCAGGTGCTGGCGGCGTCCATCGCGCGGCCCGATCCGGGCGCTGTCTACAACGTCTGCGACGACGATCCCGCCCCGCCCGAGGACGTGATCGCCCATGCCGCCGAGTTGCTGGGCGTGCCGATCCCCCCGGCGATCCCCTTCGACCAGGCAGAGATGACGCCGATGGCCCGCAGCTTTTACGCGGAATCCAAGAAGGTGCGGAACGACCGGATCAAGCGCGACCTCGGGATAGAGCTGATCTATCCCGGCTACCGTGACGGTCTGCGCGCGTTGCTGGCGTCAGGCGACTGACGCCGCGCCCGGTCAGTTCAGAAGGGCCGCGGCCGCTGCGGCCAGTGTCAGGACCAGCACGACCCAGCTGTCGTCGCCGCCCTTGGCCGTTTCGGTCTCGATGATGACGGGTTCCATCACCACGGCGCCCTTGCCATCGGCCAGAACCGGCGTGGTCATCAATGCCAGGCAAAGCGCAAGAGTCGTCCGCTTCATGCTATATCCCCCAATACCACATGTAGATGTCACTGTGGATAGTTTCGCGAGATAATGCGGCGCCCTGTCAAGCCCGCTGTGAGGCTTTCGGCGCATTTTCCATCACGCGAAGCACCTTTTCCGCGATGTCCTCGGCGTTCATTCCGGCCACGGCATACATGTCCGCCGGGCTGGCCTGGTCGATAAAGATGTCGGGAAGCACCATCGACCGGAACCGCAGGCCGCTGTCGAACACGCCCTCTTCCGCCAGAAGCTGGGCGACATGGCTGCCGAACCCGCCGACCGCGCCTTCCTCGACCGTAATCAGGGCGTCATGGGTCGCGGCCAGCCGCAGGATCATGTCGCGGTCCAGCGGCTTGGCAAAGCGTGCATCCGCGATGGTCGGCCGGATGCCATGGGCGGCCAGCGATTCGGCGGCGTCCTGCACCTCCTTGAGGCGCGCGCCGAAGTTCAGGATGGCCACGCCAGATCCCTCGGCGATCATCCGGCCCTTGCCGATCTCAAGTACCTCGCCGCGGTCCGGCAGGTCGACGCCCACGCCTTCGCCGCGCGGATAGCGGAAGGCGATGGGCCCCTCGTCATGCGCCGCCGCCGTGGCGACCATGTGCATCAGTTCCGCCTCGTCCGAGGCCGCCATCACGACGAAACCGGGCAGATTCGCAAGGTAGGCCACGTCATAGCTTCCCGCGTGCGTCGCCCCGTCGGCCCCCACCAGCCCGGCGCGGTCGATGGCAAAGCGCACCGGCAGACGCTGGATCGCCACGTCATGCACCACCTGGTCGTATCCGCGCTGCAGGAAGGTAGAATAGATCGCGCAGAACGGTTTCAGCCCGCCCGCCGCCATGCCGGCGCAGAAGGTCACGGCATGTTGTTCCGCGATGCCCACGTCGAAGGTGCGCGCGGGAAATTCGGCGCCGAACAGGTCCAGCCCGGTGCCGTCGGGCATCGCCGCCGTTACCGCCACGATAGAGGAATCCGCCCTTGCCTCGGCGATCAGGGCGCGGGCGAAGACCTTGGTGTAGGAGGGCGCGTTCGACGGGGCCTTCTTCTGCTCGCCCGTGACCATGTCGAATTTCGCCACGCCGTGGCCCTTGTCGCGCGCGGTCTCGGCGGGGGCGTAGCCCTTGCCCTTCTTCGTGATGACATGGATCAGCGTCGGGCCATCGGCCCGCGCCTTGACGGTCCGCAAGACCGGCAACAGCTGGTCCAGGTCGTGCCCGTCGATCGGCCCGATGTAGTCGAAGCCCAGTTCCTCGAACAGCGTGCCTCCCACGGTCATGCCCTTGAGCATTTCCTTGGCCCGGCGCGCGCCCTCCTGGAAGGGTCCGGGCAACAGCCCCACCGCCCCCTTGGCCGCGGCCCGCAGGTCCTGGAACGGCGCCCCGGCATAAAGCCGCGACAGGTAGGACGACATCGCGCCCACCGGCGGCGCGATCGACATCTCGTTGTCGTTCAGTATCACGAAGAGCCGCCGCTTTTCGTGACCCGCGTTGTTCATCGCCTCATAGGCCATGCCCGCCGACATGGACCCGTCGCCGATCACCGCGATGGCGTCGCCCTGCCCGGTGTCGCAGGTCGCGCCCAGGTCGCGCGCCACGGCAAATCCCAGCGCGGCGGAGATCGACGTGGACGAATGCGCCGCGCCGAACGGATCGTAGGGGGATTCAGACCGCTTGGTGAACCCCGAAAGCCCGTCCTTCTGCCGCAGCGTGCGAATGCGGTCGCGCCGCCCGGTCAGAATCTTGTGCGGATAGCACTGGTGGCTGACGTCCCAGATCAGCTTGTCGCGCGGGGTGTCGAAGACCGCATGCAAGGCGACGGTCAGCTCCACCACGCCCAGCCCCGCGCCCAGATGCCCGCCGGTCTGGCTGACCGCCGCGATGGTCTCGGTCCGCAGTTCATGCGCAAGGCGGTGCAGTTCCGCATCGCTCAGCCGCTTCATGTCGGCGGGGACCTGGACGGTGTCCAGCAAGGGGGTCGACGAACGGTCTGACATGGCACGCGCGCCCCGGTGGGCGTCCCTGTTACATCTGGCGCGAGATAACGAAGCGTGCCGCCTCCCGCAACCGCTCTGCCGCCGCACCGTAGGGGTCCAGCGCCGCCTCTGCCTCTGCCACGAGATCGCGCGCGCGGGCCTTGGCCCCGTCCAGCCCGAGAAGCGACACGAAGGTCGCCTTGCCGGCCTCGGCATCTTTTTGCAGGCGCTTGCCTGCGGTCGCGGCATCGCCCTCGACATCAAGGATGTCGTCCGCGATCTGAAAGGCAAGTCCGATGGCCGTGGCATAGCGGCCCAGCGGCCCGGTATCGGCCTGCCCCAGCCGCGCGCCCGCCTCTGCCGACCAGCGGATCAGCGCCCCGGTCTTGTTGGCCTGCAACGCGGTAATCTCGTCCAGCGTCAGCGGCGCCGGCGCGGTTTCCGCCGCGATGTCCTGCGCCTGGCCAAGCACCATGCCCGCCGCGCCCGTCGCGGCGGCAAGACTTGCCACAAGGTCGATGCGCACCGCCGGGTCCGGGTGCAGGTCGGGCCGGGCCAGCCACTCGAACGCCAGCGTGTGCAGCGCATCGCCCGCCAGCACCGCCGTCGCGTCGTCCCATTTCACGTGAACCGTGGGCTGGCCGCGCCGCAGATCGTCGTCGTCCATGCAGGGTAGATCGTCATGCACCAGCGAAAAGGCGTGCAGCGCCTCGATCGCCCCGGCGGCGATCACGCTCTGGCCCGGCGATACACCGTGAAGCGCCGCCCCCTCGATCACCAGGAACCCGCGCAGCCGCTTGCCGCCGGACACGGCATAGCGCATCGCGTGGCACACCGGCTGATCGGCAAGCCCGGCCATCGCATCGTCCATGAAGGCCTGAATCTCGGCGGCCCGCGCCGCCAGCACGTCCTCGAACATCAGCCCGCGTCGAACGGTGCCGTGCCGCGCGGCGCGCCCGAATCGTCCAGGGTGATCCGCGCGACCTTTTCCTCGGCCTCTTTTAGCTTGTCCTCGCACCGCTTCTTCAGGGCCGCGCCGCGTTCGTAAAGCGCGATGGATTTCTCCAGTTCGACGTCGCCCGATTCCAGCTGCGCCACCACGTCTTCCAGCGCGCGCATCGCCTGCTCGAAGCTCATCTCGTCCACCGGCGTCTCGCTCATCCGCTTCGCTCCATCAATACGGTCACATGGGCGGCTACGCTTGCCGCCAGTGCGTCAAGATCATATCCGCCCTCCAGCGTCGAGACCACGCGCCCCCCGGCATGGGCATCGGCGATGTCGCAGATGCGCCCCGTGACCCAGGCGAAATCGTCCTCTGTCCACATCAGGTTGGCCAGCGGATCGGCGGCATGGGCGTCGAACCCGGCAGAGATCAGCACAAGCTGCGGCTCGAACTCGTCCAACGCGGGCAGCACCACGTCGTCATAGGCGCGGCGCATCGCCGCCGATCCGCTGCCGGGGTCCAGCGGCACGTTCAGGATCGTGCCGTGCGTGCCCACCTCGGACGGATGGCCGGTGCCGGGATAAAG
>JAUIIC010000026.1 GCA_030431935.1 Alphaproteobacteria bacterium
TCGCGATGTCCTGGGACCTGCCGCCCGAGGTGCTGCGGGAGGCGCTGGGACCGGCCATGCCCGAGCCCGGAGAGCGCAGGACGCTGGCCGAGATCGCGGCGGACACCGGCATCCCCCTGCCCCGCCTCGCCGAGCAGATCGAGGCCGCGGCAGAGGCCCACCGCGCGGGGCAGCCCTGATGGAGACGCTCCTGGGCTTGGTCACCGGCTACGGGGTTGCGCTGATCCTTGCCGCGACCTTCCTGTCCTGCCTGCTCTTGCCGATCCCAAGCTCGCTTATCATGCTGACCGGCGGCGCCTTCGTGGCCTCGGGCGATCTTGAGTTCTGGGCGGTCGTGGGCGCGGCCTATGGCGGGGCCGTGCTGGGCGACCAGGTGGGATACCGGGTTGGGCGGATGGCGGGGGCGCCGCTTCTGGACAGGCTGGGCCGGTCACCGGCGCGGGCCCGGATGATCGCCCGGGCGCGCGACCTGATCGACCAGCGCGGCGGGCTTGGTGTGTTCTTCTCCACATGGCTGGTGGCGCCCCTGGGCCCCTGGGTGAACCTGATCGCGGGCGCGGGCGGGCTGGGGGCGCTGCGCTTTACCCTGTGGGATGCCGCCGGAGAGGCGATCTGGGTCGGCATCTACGTGGGCGCGGGATACCTTTTCGCCAGCCAGATCGAGACGCTGGCCGGGCTGGCCGGGAACATCTCGGGCGCGCTGGCGGCCGGTGTGGTGGCGCTTGGGCTGGCCGCATGGCTGCGCGCGGCGCTGCGGGCGGACCGCAACAAGACGCGAGGCGACGGCGGATGACCCCGATGCAGCGGATCGCCGCGGCCTTCGCCATGACCGATGCCGTCTGGGAACGGCACGCAAACCCGTGGTCTGGATACACGCGCTTCGTGATCCTTCCGCTCGCGGTTCTGGCGATCTGGGCGCGGGTCTGGATCGGGGCCTGGTGCCTCGTGCCGCTGGGTGTCCTGGCGCTCTGGACCTGGGTGAACCCGCGCGCCTTCCCCCCGCCGGTCCATTCCGAGGCATGGATGACGCGTGCGGTGCTGGGCGAACGAGTGTGGCTGAACGCGCGTTCAATTCCCATTCCCCGCCACCATGCCCGCGCCGCGACGCTGCTGGCATGGCTGCCGGTGGCCGGCGTCCCGCCGATGGCCTGGGGCCTTGTCGCCCTCGACCCCTGGGCGGCGGCACTGGGCACGCTGATCGTGATCCTGGCCAAGCTGTGGTTCCTGGACCGGATGGTCTGGCTTTGGCACGACATGCGCGGCCATGCCGCCTATGCCCCGTGGCATCGGCCCCGCGGCTGAGGCTTGCGCGGCGGAAGGCGCGCGGTCATCGTGGCGGCAGAGGGAGAAACACCATGTCCGATGCGCCCGTCTTCGAGATCGACCCCGCCGCGTTTCATGCGGATCCCTATCCGACGCTCAAGCGCATGCGGGCCGAGGCCCCCATCGCCCGCGTGCCACAGCTGGGCGCCACGCTCTTCACCCGGCGCGAGGCGATCTTTCGCGAGGAAAAGCGGGTCGAGACCTTCTCGTCCCTGCAACCGGGCGGGCTGATGACGGTGCTGATGGGCGAGAACATGATGCGCAAGGACGGGGCGGCGCACGCGGCCGAGCGCAAGGCCACCTTTCCGGCCTTCTCTCCGCGCACGGTGCGCGACCACTGGATGGCGCGGTTCCGGGACAGCACGGCCGCGATCCTCGACCGGCTGGCACCGCTGGGCGGTTGCGACCTGGTGCGCGACTACGCCATGGCCGTCTCCGGCGAGGCGCTGATCGCGATCACCGGGCTTGAAACCATGGACTGGCGCGAGATGGACCGGGTCAGCCAGGGCATGATCGACGGGATATCGAACTACCAGGGCGATCCCGAGGTCGAGGCGCGCTGCCACGACTGCACCGCCTCGATCGACCGGCACATCGACGGGATGCTGCCCGCCTGCCGCGACACGCCGAACCTGTCGCTTCTGTCGGTGCAGCTGCAGGCCGGGCTGCCGATGGAGAGCGTGCGCGCCAACGTGAAGCTGGCGATCTCGGGCGGCCAGAACGAGCCGCGCGACGCCATCGCCGGGGCGGCCTGGGCGCTGCTGACCCATCCCGACCAGTTGCAGCTGATCCGCGACGGGCAGGCCACGTGGCGGGATGCCTTCGAGGAATACGCGCGCTGGATCTCGCCCATCGGGATGTCGCCGCGCCGGGTGGCACGCAAGGACACGGTGGACGGCGTCACCTTCGAGCCAGAGGAGCGGGTGTTCTTCATGTTCGGCTCTGGCAACCGGGACGAGGCCGCCTGGGACGCGCCCGATGTCTTCGACGTCACCCGCGATACCGCCGGCTCCCTGTCCTTCGGCGCGGGGCCACATTTCTGCGCCGGGGCCGCCGCCAGCCGGGCGCTGATCTCGGAGGTCGCGCTGCCGATGCTGTTCGAGCGCCTGCCGGGCCTGCGGCTGGCGGGCGATGTGCCCTTTGCCGGATGGGCGTTCCGGGGGCCGCTGTCCGTGCCCGTGACCTGGGATGCCTGAGGTCTTCGCCACAGCGCCGCTGACGCCCGACCGCTGGGGGGATTTCGAAGCTGTCCTGGGGGCAAGCGGCGTCAGCGGCTGCTGGTGCATGTACTGGCTGACGGCGGGAAGCGCCACGTTCCGCCACGGGGCCAGGGGGGGGTCGGAGGGCGCGAACAAGGCGGCGTTCCGGGCCGTGGTGGACCGCGCGCCGCCGGGGCTGCTGGCCTATGCCGGGACCGAGCCGGTGGGCTGGGCGCGCGTGATGCCGCGCGCGGCGCATCCCGGTCTCGACCGGTCGCGGTTCTTCCGCACGGACCTGCCCGCCGATGGCGTCTGGTCGCTGTCGTGCTTTCGGGTGCGGGCGGGCTGGCGCGGGCGGGGGCTGACGCGTGTGCTGACCGAGGCCGCGCTGGCCTTCGCCCGCACGCAGGGCGGCAGCTGGCTGGAGGTCTACCCCACCGACACCGATGCCCGCCGGTCGCCGCAGGCGGTCTACACCGGCGTCGCCTCGACCTTCCGCGCGCTGGGGTTCGAAGAGGTGCAGCGGCTGGATCCGGCGAAACCGATGATGCGAAAGGCGCTCTGAGCATGTGCGCTCTGGACGTGGGCCGCGGCGTCCCCATATCTGCACCATGCTGAAGTTCACCCCGATCCTTCTGGCGGTCCTCTACGCCCTGGTGATGTACCGCTTCTCGGCCTGGCGCACTGCGCGCGAGCTTGACGCGCGGTCGAGCGAGCTTGCCGATGCACGACTGAAGGCGCTGACCGACCGGATGGCCTCGGCGCTCGACCTGCCGCGCATCCGCGTGAACCTCTACGAGGTCGACCCGGTGAACGGGCTGGCCGCGCCGGACGGACGGATCTTCATCACGCGCGGCTTCTACAACAAGTACCGCGCCGGCGAGGTGACGGCAGAGGAACTGGCCAGCGTCATCGCCCATGAACTGGGGCATGTGGCGCTTGGCCATACCCGCAGGCGGATGATCGACTTTTCGGGGCAGAACGCCCTGCGCACGGCGCTGGCGATGGTGCTGTCGCGGTTCCTGCCCGGGATCGGGGTGATGATCGCCAACGGGCTGACCACGCTTCTTGCCGCGCGCCTGTCGCGCGCCGACGAGTACGAGGCCGACGCCTATGCCGCAGCGCTTCTGACCAAGGCCGGGATCGGCACCGGGCCGCAGAAGTCGCTCTTCGGCAAGCTGGAGGCGCTGACGCGCACCAACATGGGCGCGATGCCCGCCTGGCTTATGAGCCACCCGAAGACCGAAGAGCGGATCAAGGCGATCGAGACGCTTGAAGGCCGCTGGGGCGTCGAGGGGAAGTGACGACGGACGCGGCTGGAACGATGGCCGGTTGATCGCCCGACGCCTGCCCCTATGCTGGCGCGAAGCAAGGAGACGCCGATGACCGATGCCCTTTCCGCCTGTGCCGGCCTGCCCGTGGTGGCGTTCGCCCCGGACGAGGTGCTTCTAGCAGAAGGCGGGACCGGCGGGCGGCTCTATGTCCTGGTCGAGGGCGAGGTTCGGGTGACGCGCGGGGGCACCGAGGTCGCGCGCATCCGCACGCCCGGCGCCCTGTTCGGAGAGATGTCGGTGCTGCTGGACATCCCCCACAGCGCCAGCGTGATCGCGGTGACACCGGTGCGCGCGCATGTGTCCGAGGATGCCATGGGCTTCATCGAGGCGACGCCCGCCATCGCGATCCATACCGCGCGCACGCTTGCACAGCGGCTTTACAGCACCACGGGCTACCTGGCCGACATCAAGCGGCAGTTCGCCGACAAGTCCGACCACCTGGGGATGGTCGACACCATCCTGGAAGAGTTGCTGCAACAGCAGCGCAGCGCGCGCGTGACGCGCGCCGATGCCACGGACGACCCGCGCCTCTAGGGCATATCGCACTCGACCGGAACCAAGACCTCGCCAAGACAGACGAGGCAGCGTTTGCGACGCCAGACGCATGCGTCTGCCTCGGCGAGGGCGATTCTGTGCGAAACGCTCTAGAGCCAGTCCGGCACGCCCTGGGCCGGTTCCGGCCGCGCGCCGGGCGCATGCAGATCCAGCGTTTCGGTGCCCGCGATCGAGTGCCACATCGCCTTGCCAAGCCCGGTGTCGAGGATGATGTGGGCGGGCATCTCGCCGGGCTGCTGGCCCATGTTGAACACCCAGCTGTCCCCGACGCGGTCGGCCCAGGCGCCCTGCCCGATGAAGGGCGCCTGGTGGACATGGCCCGACAGCACGATCGAGGGGCGATAGCGCGCGATCCAGTCCCCCAGCGCCGGATCGCCGAAGTGGCGAGAGCCGCCCCAGCTGGTGGCGCTGTCGGACGGCGGCGCATGGTAGACCCAGAGCCAGGGCAGATCGCCGCCGTCCTGCGCGTCCCGCTCCAGCTGGTGCGCGATGGCCTCGCGCGTGCCGGGCCCGTCCCACCAGGGGAAGACCGAGACGCGCAGCCCGTCGAGCCGGACGCATTCGCCATCGGCGATCAGCCCCGCGCCGGCCAGATCGGTCAGCCAGCGCGCCAGCCTCTCTTCGCCCTCGGCGGCGCCGTCGAGATCATGGTTGCCGGAACACACGAATAGGCGGGTCCGCTCCGTCAGCTTGCGCAGGTAGGTGCGGACGACCACGATCTGCGCGTCGATATCGACCATCGAGGCGATCTCCAGCAGGTCGCCGGCGATCACCACCGCGTCGAAATCCGGCGCCGCGTCGAGCAGCCAGTCGAACTGTTTCAGCGCATAGTGCAGATCGGCGACGACGAGCAGTCGCATCGGTCGGGCGCCCTCCTCCCCTTGGGTCGCGGGCTTTCAGCCTGCGGCGGCGATTGCGGTTCGTCAACCTTGGCGCGGCACCTGCCCGGCCAATGCCTTGCCCAGACGCGGCAGGCGCGCCTTTTTGAGCAATCGGCGGATCTCCCAGCGCTCGCCCGACAGCCGCTCGGCCTCGGCGCGGACGGTCTCGGCGGCGCGGGCGACGGTATCGGGGTGATCCTGCCAGAGCGCGCGCAGAAAGGCATCGGGGTCCTCGCGGCGCAGCCCCTCCTCGGCCAGGAGGCCACGGGGAAAATCGGCCGCGTTCGAGGTGACGATGACATCCGCAGAGCCCGCGATTCCGGTGGCCAGCACATGGACATCCGCGGCGTCGGGCAGCCAGAGCCGGGCCTCTACCCCGGGCGCCGGGCGCAGTTCGGCCTCGGGCCATCTGGCGCGCAAGAGCGCGATCTCTCCCCGCGCCTGCGCCTCGCCCCCGGGGCCCAGCTTTGCCGCCGCGCGTGCCCATTCCTCGAGGATGCGCGCGGACCACAGGGGACGGAACAGCCCCTCTGCCGCGACGGCAAGCAGAACCTCCCGCATCACGGTGGGATAGAGGACGCAAGCGTCCAGAACCGCCTTCACGGCAGAAGCCGCAGGAACAGGGCCTTGAGATAACCGGATTCGGCCAGTGCCGGGTGCTGCGGGTGATCCGGTCCGGCGAACCCGGTGTGGATGATCTGTGCCGCGCGCCCTGCCCGCCCGATGCCGCGCAGGCTTGCGGTGCGGAACCGGTCGAGATCGGCGGCGTGCGAGCACGAGCACAGCACGAGGTAGCCCCCCGGCGCGACCAGCCCCGCCGCAAGCCGCGCAACCCGTTCATAGGCGCGCAGGCCGGCGTCCAGCGCCGGTTTGGCGGGCGCGAAGGCGGGCGGGTCGCAGACCACGAGGTCGAAGACGGCGGCCTCGGACGCCAGCGCCTCCATCACCGCGAAGGCATCGCCTTGCCGCGTGGCGAAGCGCCCGGCCGCGTCCATCCGCGCCGCGCCCTCGGTCGCAAGGGCCAGCGCCGGCGCGGACCCGTCGACCGCCAGCGCGCTGGCGGCGCCGCCGGCCAGTGCCGCCAGGGAAAAACCGCCGACATGCGAGAAGACATCGAGGACGCGCGCGTCGCGGGCCAGCTGGCGGGCGAAGGCGTGGTTGGGACGCTGGTCATAGTAGAGCCCGGTCTTCTGCCCGCCCATCAGGTCGGCCATGTAGGTCGCGCCGTTCATCTGCACGGGAACAGGGCCGTTCAGGGCCCCCGTCAGGATCGCCGACACGTCGTCCAGCCCTTCGAGCCCGCGCGCACGACCGCCCGCGTTCTTGATGACGGTGCTTACCCCTGTCACATCCCGCAGGGCCCCGGCCAGATCGTCGAGCAGAACCTCGGCCCAGGCGGCATTGGGCTGGATCACCGCCGCATCGCCGAAACGGTCGATCACCACGCCCGGCAGGCCGTCGGCCTCGGCATGGATCAGGCGGTAGAAGGGCGCATCATAGAGCCGCTCGCGGTGCGCCAGCGCGGTCGACAGCCGCGCCGCCAGCCAGTCCCGATCTATACGCGCGCCCGGGTCGCGATCGAGCATTCGGGCGATGATCTTGGAGCCGGGGTTCAGCGCGACGACGCCAAGCGGGCGCCTCTCTGCGTCTTCGAGAACCGCGATGCTGCCCGGGGTCAGGGCCCGGGTGCGGCGGTCGGTGACAAGCTCATCGGCAAAGACCCAGGGCGCCCCGTGGCGGATGCGGCGGGGGTCGGACTTTGGCCGGAGGCGAACAACGGAATAGGAGGACGGCTGCATGCCGTCCTCCTATCTGGCTTCCTGTCCCTCTGAAAGCCTAGAGCTGGTTTATCGCGCCGAGAATTCCCAGGTCCTCGGCGACGTATCCGCCCTCTTTTGTCAGTTCGTCACGGATCACGCGGGCCAGCTGGTCCTTGATGCGGACCTTCTGGGTGATGCCCTGCCGTTCCGCCTCGATCGCGGCCCGGCCGCCGAGCGCGTCGAAGTCCGCGCGGATCAGTTCCGTCGGGCGCAGCATCTCGCCGGTTTCGGCGTCGAAGACCGTCAGCTCGAACTGGATCGCATGCACGCCACCAATCGTGTAGCGGGCCTTTTCCGTCACGGCATGGAAGCGCTTCACGACCACGTCGAGGATGACCTCGTGTGTGCCGTCCATGTCCTGCACGCCCATCATCAGCCCGTCCGCCACGATCTGACGAACCTGTTCGTGACGGTCGCCATAGGGATCTTCACGCCAGACGATGTCGCCGCCGGGATAGTAGCGGTTGGCTTCGGACACCTCTAGTTCGCGGGGAACGGTCACGTCGATGCGCGCCACGCGGAACTTAGGCAGGACCGCCTGGGGCGTCACGCCTTCAAGGCCATCGGTACCGGGAAGGTTCCGGGCGACCGACGCGCTGTCCAGCGCTGCATTCGGCGCGCCGCAGGCCGCAAGCCCTGCCAGCGCCAAAGCGGCCAGCGCCAGCCTTGCCTTGCCCAACAAAATCATCTTCATCACACTTGCCTCCGGGGCTTTCTGCCCACTTTGATGGCGGCAAGATGACTTTGATTTGCGGCAAGAATTGGAAAATCCCGGCTCAACACCGGGATCTTTTCTGGCCCGTCACGAGGCCCTTACAGGCCGATGTCAGGCCGTGCGCGCGTTCGTGGCGCCCTGGCGGCGGCCACGCAGCCACGCGACGAGCGAAAGAACGCCGTCGCGCAGGGCCTGCGCGCGAAGCGCATTGGCCTGCTGTTCCAGCGCGACGATATCGGTGTAGGATGGGGTCTGCCCGGTCATGGTAGGATGTCCTCGACTTTGTGTCTTGCGATGTCCCGTTCCACATAGGCGCAGAGGGCGGCGGCGAACACGCACGATGCTGCAAGCCCGCCATGCAGATGCTGCAACGCAGAAACGCCACAAGGGCAGTGAGTGGTGTTGTTAGCGCTAACACTTCATGCTAGATGCACAGCGACCCCACGACTCTGGAGACGTCCATGCCGCTCGACCCGACCATAGCCCGCGTGACCGACCGGATCATCGAACGCAGCCGGGACAGCCGGAAAACCTACCTCGATCGCATGGCCGCCGCCGCCGCCGAGGGACCGAGACGGGCGCACCTGTCCTGCGGCAACCAGGCCCATGCCTATGCCGCGATGGGCGGCGACAAGGACAGCCTTGCCGCCGGGCGGGTGCCCAACCTCGGAATCGTGACCGCCTATAACGACATGCTGTCGGCGCATCAGCCCTTCGAAACCTACCCCGCCCGCATCAAGGAGGCCGCGCGCCGCGCCGGGGCGACGGCCCAGGTGGCCGGTGGCGTGCCCGCGATGTGCGACGGCGTCACCCAGGGCCAGGTCGGCATGGAGCTGTCCCTTTTCTCGCGAGACGTGATCGCGCTGGCCACGGGCGTGGCCCTGTCCCACAACGTCTTCGACGCGACCGTCTACCTGGGGGTCTGCGACAAGATCGTGCCGGGGCTGGTGATCGCGGCGGCCACCTTCGGCTATATCCCCGGCGTCTTCATCCCGGCCGGGCCGATGGTGTCCGGCCTGCCCAACGACGAGAAGGCCAAGGTCCGCCAGCAGTTCGCCACCGGCGAGGTCGGCCGTGACAAGCTGATGGAGGCCGAGATGGCCAGCTATCACGGCCCCGGCACCTGCACCTTCTACGGCACCGCCAACACCAACCAGATGCTGATGGAGGTGATGGGCCTGCACCTGCCGGGCGCCTCCTTCGTCAATCCGGGCACACCGCTGCGCGATGCGCTGACCGATGCGGGCACGGCGCGCGCGCTGGAGATCACCGCGCTTGGCAACGACTATCGCCCGGTCAGCGAGATCCTCGACGAGAAGGCCTTCGTCAACGGGATCGTCGGGCTGATGGCCACCGGGGGATCCACGAACCTGGTGATCCACCTGCCCGCGATGGCGCGGGCGGCGGGCGTTCTGCTGGATGTCGAGGATTTCGACGACATCAGCCAGGCGACCCCGCTGATGGCCAAGGTCTATCCCAACGGGCTGGCGGACGTGAACCATTTCCATGCCGCCGGCGGGCTGGGCTTCATGATTGGGCAGCTGCTCGACGCGGGGCTTCTGCATCCCGACACGCGCACGGTCGCCGGTGACGGGCTGGCGCGCTACACCGAAGAGCCGCGCCTGATCGACGGAACGCTGGGCTGGGTGCCCGGCCCGCGCGAGTCGCTGAACGACAAGGTGCTGCGCCCGGCCTCGGACCCGTTCCAGCCCACGGGCGGCTTGCGCGAACTGAAGGGATCGCTGGGACGCGGGGTCATCAAGGTATCCGCGGTCAAGCCCGAGCATCGCATGATCGAGGCCCCGGTGCGGGTGTTCGAGGACCAGGAGGACGTGAAGGCCGCGTTCCGGCGCGGCGAGTTCACCGCGGACACCGTGATCGTGGTCCGCTTCCAGGGGCCGCGTGCCAACGGGATGCCGGAGTTGCACGCGCTGACGCCCACGCTGTCGGTGCTGCTCGACCGGGGGCTGAAGGTGGCGCTGGTGACCGACGGGCGCATGTCGGGCGCCTCGGGCAAGGTGCCCGCCGCGATCCACGTCTGCCCCGAGGCGGTGGCGGGCGGGCCGCTGGCGCGCCTGGAGGACGGCGACATGGTGCGCCTCGACGCCGAGGCCGGGACGCTGGACGTCCTGACCGACCTTTCGGGGCGCACGGCGGCCACGCCCGACCTTTCGGGCAACGGGCATGGCGTGGGCCGTGAACTTTTCGCCATGTTCCGCCAGGCCGCCTGTGACGCGACCGACGGCGGCGCGGTGGTGGTGTAAGGAGACGATGCAATGATGACCCCCGCCGAGGCCAGCCGGGCCACGCTGGAAACCTGCAAGCTGGCGCCGGTGATCCCGGTGCTGGTGATCGAGGATGTCGCCCATGCGCGGCCGCTGGCCGAGGCGCTGGTGGCCGGCGGCCTGCCGGCGCTGGAGGTAACGCTGCGCACACCCGCGGCGCTGGAGGTGATCCGCGCGATGGCCGAGGTGCCGGGCGGGATCGTCGGGGCCGGCACGCTTCTGACGCCGGCGGACGTGAAGGCCGCCAAGGCGGCGGGCGCGCGCTTCGGCGTCTCGCCGGGTGCGACCGACCGCCTGCTGGCCGCCTGCGAGGAGGAAGACCTGCCGCTTCTGCCCGGCGCCGCCACCGCGACTGAGGCGATGCGCCTTCTGGAGCGTGGCTATACCACCGCCAAGTTCTTTCCCGCCGAGGCGATCGGCGGGGCCCCGGCGCTGAAATCGCTGGCCGCGCCCCTGCCGCAGATCACCTTCTGTCCCACTGGAGGCATCGGCCCGGCCAACGCGGCGGACTACCTGTCGCTGCCGAACACGGTCTGCGTCGGCGGCTCCTGGGTGGCGCCGAAGGACAAGATGGCGGCGGGGGACTGGGCCGGGATCGAGGCGCTGGCGCGCGAGGCCGCCCGACTGGTTTAGCCCTGCGCCCCCCGCGAGCGGGCGCGCCAGCCGCCACGGCGGCGGGGCGCGGCGGCGCTGGCCAGCCCCTCGGTCAGGACCTGCGTCATCGGATGATCCGGCGCGTCGGCGGCATAGGTGTCGAGCAGGTGGCGGATCGCGGCATCCGGGGCCATGTCCTGCGGCAGGCGGATCGCCCAGTCGAGGAAGATCGACCGGCACTCCGGCGCGCCGATCCCCTCAATCCGGTAGGCTTCGCGGATCAGGCCGATGTGGTCGATGTCGTCCAGCGTCATGGGGCTCTCTCGTCGCTGCGTGACGGTTCCTTCAGCGACGATATGGGGCGGCCAAGCGCCTCTGTCACGACCTTTTCGGCGGCGGCGGCCCGCTCTGCCAGGGCGGCCTCCAGCGCCTCCATGCTGGCGGTGCCGGTTTCGCGCAGCACGAAGGCGCGGCCGCCCTCGCCGATCGTCGCGGGATCGAGCGTTTCGCCGGTCAGCAGCCGGGCGGCGGACTGAAGCTGCCAGCATAGCCGATAGCTCTGTCGAGCCGTCTCCACCTCGTCGTCCGACAGCCAGCCACAGGCCGCCCCGGCGGCAAGCTGCCCCTCGACATCGTTGTCGGGCGCGCCGGCCAGCAGGGCGGCGGTCTGCGCCAGCAACTCCACATCCTGCATTCGTCCGGGGCCGCGCTTGGGCTCCAGAGCGGCCTCGGCGGGCCGGGCCTGGGCGATGCGGGCGCGCATCTCGGCCACGTCGGCCAGGATCGCCGCCCGGTCGCGTTCGCCCGCCAGCAGGGCCCGCCGGAAGGCCTCGACATCCGCACCCAGCCCGGCATCCCCGGCCACCGGACGCGCGCGGGTGAGCGCCAGGTGTTCCCATGTCCAGGCTTCGTCGCGCTGGTAGCTCTCGAAGGCGCCAAGCGAGGTCGCAACCGGCCCCTGCCGTCCCGAGGGGCGCAGGCGCATGTCGACCTCGTAAAGCCGCCCACCTGCCATGGGGGCGGTCAGGGCGGTCACGATGGCCTGCGTCAGGCGCGCGTAATAGGCCCGCGCCGCCAGCGGACGCCGGCCGTCCGAGGCCTCGACCCCGGCGGCGTCGTAGATCACGATCAGGTCCAGGTCCGACATCGCCGACAGGCGCGAGGATCCGAGCGACCCCATGCCGAGGACAACCGCCCCCCGCCCCGGCGGCGCCCCGTGCTTGCGCGCGAACTCGGCCACGACGACCGGCCAGAGCGCCGAAAGCACCGCATCTGCCAGATCCGCATAGTGGCGCCCGGCGCTGTCGGCATCGACCAGCCCGCGCAACTGGTGCACGCCGATGCGAAAGTGCCATTCCTTCGTCCAGCGGCGCGCGGTGTCGAGGCAGGCCTCGTAGTCGCGCTGCTCTGCCAGCTTTTCTGACAGCGCCGCCGCCAGCGCCGCGCGCCCCGGCCAGGGGGCGAAGAAATCGCCACCGATCACCGCGTCGAGAACCTGCGCGTTGCGTCCCAGGTATTGCGCCAGCCCCGGGGCGGTCGCGGCGATATCGACGATCAGGTCGATCAACTGGGGGTTGGCCTCGAAGAGCGAGAACAGCTGTACGCCCGCCGGCAGGCCGGACAGGAACCCGTCGAACTGCACCAGTGCCTCTTCGGGGCGCGCGGCCTTCTGCAAACGGGACAGGATCTCGGGACGGAGGCGGTTGAAGATCTCGACCGCGCGGGCCGAGCGCAGCGCGGGATAGCGTTTCCATCCCTCGACGATATCGCGCGCCTTGTCCGAGATCTCGGGCGCGGGACGGGCCGCTCCGGGGGCGAAGAAGCCCTCTGTCAGCTCGTGAACCCGGTGCAGCCGCTCGGCGATCTCGGCCCGCAGCTCCTTGACCTCGCGCCCCATGAAGGCGGCAAGGCGGTCGAACCCCTCGGCAGAGGTCGGCAGCGCATGGGTCTGGGCATCGGCGATCATCTGAAGCCGGTGCTCGACCTCGCGGTGCGCGCGGTAATCGTCCGTCAGCTGTCGCGCCACCACCTCGGGGACCCAGCCACGCGCGGTAAGCCGCGCCAGGCCCGGCACGGTTCCGCGCACCCGCAACTCGGCATCCCGTCCGCCGGCGATCAGTTGCCGCGTCTGGGTGAAGAACTCGATCTCGCGAATCCCGCCCGCGCCCAGCTTCATGTCATGGCCTTCGAGCTGGCGCTTGCCGCCCAGCTTCTTGTGCTCGCGGATGCGCAGGCGCATGTCGTGGGCATCCTGGATCGCCGCGAAGTCGAGGTGCCGGCGCCAGACGAAGGGGCGCAGGCGGTCGAGGAACCCCTGCCCCGCCGCCAGGTGCCCGGCCGCCGGGCGGGCCTTTATGTAGGCCGCGCGTTCCCAGGTGCGGCCCTCGGCCTCGTAGTAGCTTTCGGCGGCGTTCATCGACAGGCAGACCGGCGTGACGGCGGCATCGGGGCGCAGGCGCAGATCGGTGCGAAACACGTAGCCTTCGCCGGTCAGCTCGCTCAGCGTCGCGGTCATGCGCCGGGTGGCCCGCACCAGAACAGAGCGCGCCTCGTGCAGGTCGTCGGGGGCGTAGAGATCCCCGTCGAACAGGCAGATCAGGTCGATGTCCGAGGAATAGTTGAGCTCGTCCGCGCCCATCTTGCCCATGGCCAGCGCGACCCAGCCGCCTGCGTCCCCGGGGTCCGCGTCGCGCCGGTCGGGCAGCTTGCCGCGCGCCATCTCGGGCGCGAGGGCCGCACGGAAGGCCACGTCGACGGCCAGGTCGGCCAGCCGCGTCAGCGCGCCGGTCACCGTCTCCAGCGGCCACACGCCGCCCAGATCGGCCAGCGCGGCCAGCAGCGCCACCCGCCGCTTGGCCTGCCGCAGGCCCGGCGCCACCGCCGGGCCCTCCAGCGACGCGGCCTCGGCCAGCGCCTCTGCCAGCACCGCGTCGGGATCGTCCGACAGCGCCGCGGCCAGCCAGTCGCGTTCCTTCTCGATCAGGCCCTTGAGATAGGGCGAACACCCCGACGTCCCCGCCAGCAGGGCGCGCAGCTCTGGCGGCAGGTCGGGAAAGAGGGCGGCCGCCTCGTCCCCCCGCGCGGGGTCGTGGGGATCGGGGCAGCGCGTCAGGCGGGCGGCGAATGTCATGTGCCCGAGTTGAGGCGAGCCGCGCGCCGGGGTCAAGCGGGCTTGCGCCGCGGCGCGGGCCTTCCCATAACGCGGGCATGAGCAAGAGCATGACACGCGTGCTTGCGGCGCTGGACGCCGCGGGCCTGGCCGCAGAGGTCAGGGAAACCGAGTCCGCGCGCACCGCGCAGGAGGCGGCGGATGCCGTCGGCTGTCACATCGACCAGATCGCCAAGTCGATCATCTTTCGCGCCGGGACAAGCGGGGCGGCGGTGCTGTTCCTGACGGCGGGCGGCAACCGGGTGAACGCGGAAATGGCGACCGCGCTGGCGGGCGAAAGCCTTGGCAAGGCCGATGCGGCGCTGATCCGGTCGCAGACGGGGTTTGCCATCGGCGGGGTCGCCCCCGTGGGCCACCTGTCACCGATCCGCGCCTGGATGGATCCGCGACTGCTGGACTTCGACGTGGTCTGGGCGGCGGCGGGCACGCCCCGGCATGTCTTCGCCATCGCGCCGGACGTTCTGGAACGGATCAGCGGCGCATCCGTCGCGGTGTTCACGGAGTAGCGGCGGGCGGCTCTGCCGGGGCATGGCCGATCCACAGGACGCGGCCGACCGGCATCAGCGCATCGCGCTCGGCGCCGCGCAACAGGCGGCGCGGGGCGGATTCCCCGCCGCTGACAAGAAGCATGTCGTCCTGGAGCCATTCCAGCTCCGCCAGCCGCGCCTCCGGCCCCTCGCGCAGGCACCAGAGCGCCGGGCCGCCCCGGTGCGGCGCGGCACGGTCCAGAAGCGCCAGCGCCCCGACAGGCAGGCGTGCGCCGAAGTCGGTACGCGTGATGCGCGCCATGGCCAGGCGCTCGGGGTCGAAGCCGTGATCGGCCAGCCAGCCGCGGGCGAAGGCGAGCGGCGCGCTGCCGCCGCGCGGGCCGGCATCGGCCATCGGGATCGGCAGGAAACCGGCGCGCATTGCCTCTGGCCGCGCGAGATCAGAGCCGCCGCCCGGCGGTTCCGACAGGCCGCCAGCTCCCTCCCGCTCCAACCGCAGCCGCCATCCCAGGGCAGAGGCGATTTCCTGCGCGCGATCGAGGCTTGGCGCCTGGTTGCGCTCGGGGTCGAGAAAGCCTCTCAGCGACCAGCGGCGCAGGCCTACGATTTGCTCGAAGGTGCGTTCTCCCACCCCGGCGCGCCGGATCTCGGCACGGACAAGGTCGCGCAGGGACGCGGTCAGGGACTTTTCACCTTGGTACTCCACCCCTGCGGTTAACCATAGATGAAGACGCCCGAAAAGAACTTTGAAATCAATGCACTATCGGGCAACCCATGGTTGCACGAGCGCGCACTTTCGTGCATAAGAAGGCGAAACCGAAAGGGGAGCGGCGAAACGTGCGGACGGCCTTGCACTCTTGCGGACACGTCGAGTTGTTCCGGCAGATGCGCCGCGCGGCGGTCATGGCACGGTCGGAACAGGACGACGGCGCGCGTGCAAAGGCGGTCGAACTGTTGCTAGAGACCATCGAGGAACTGGAGCGCCGCGGCCTGATGGATGCACTGGAACCCTGGCTGGCCCCGCGTCTGCCCATGCGGCCCGGCGAGACCTCGCACGGGCTCGACCCTGACAGCGACCGCCCGGCACCGCCGCGAGACGGAATGTAAAAAAGTTTTACATCGCCTCTTGACCGGGCCATTCCGGATCACGATGTTCCTCAATGTGAAGACCATTCACATACACCGGAAAACACCAACACGGAGCACCGAAATGAGTTCTGTCGCCACCTGGCCCAATCAAGCCGAACAGTGGCTCGACGCAAGGGGAAAGGGCGCCTGGATCGCCGCCATGGTCCTTGGCTTCATCTTCTTCTGGCCCGTCGGCCTCGCCCTTCTTGCCTACATGATCTGGAGCAAACGCATGTTCAACGGTTCCTGCGCCAAGCGCACCCATCACTCGATGCCCCGCCATCGGTTCAAGTCGTCGGGCAACAGCGCCTTCGACGCCTACAAGTCGGAAACGCTGCGCCGGCTGGAAGAAGAGCAGGACGCCTTCGAATCCTTCCTGCAGCGCCTGCGCGAAGCCAAGGACAAGGCCGAGTTCGACCAGTTCATGGACGACCGCGCCCGCAAGGCCCGCAGCGACGAGGCCGAGCCGGCCGGCGCCTGATGACAGCTGACGCAATCGGCCCCGCCACCCGGCGGGGCCGTTCCCCTGCCCCCTTTACCCAGAGCGGACCCGCCCCCAGATGATGACGATGACACCCGATGCCCGCGGCCTGCCCGACCCCGACCTTCATGCAGAGTTCTACGCCGACGTTCCGGCCAAGCGGCTGGTCGCATGGATCGCCGACAGCCTGGTGATCGCCGTCCTGACACTGGTGGCGATCCCCTTCACGGCCTTCACGGCGCTGTTCTTCCTGCCGTTCTTCTGGCTCTTGATCGGGCTCGTCTACCGGATCGTGACGCTTGCGCGCTCTTCGGCCACGCCGGGCATGCGGCTCGTCGCCATCGAGATGCGCACCGCGCGCGGCGAGCGTTTCGACACCGGAACCGCCGCGATGCACACGCTGCTCTATTCCATCTCGATCGGCATGATCGTGGTGCAGGCGGTGTCCATCGTCCTGATGCTGACATCGGCGCGGCGTCAGGGCCTGCCCGATCACATCCTGGGCACCGTGGCGATCAACCGCGCGGCGGCGAACTGATCCACCAACGGACTTGGCGCAGCGGGGCGACGTTGCTAACGTCCGCCCCGTAGTCCACGATACACCAGATGCGCCACACCTTACCTATAGCGCCCCAGTTCTACGTGACGGCCCCGCAGCCCTGCCCCTACCTGGACGGCCGGATGGAGCGCAAGCTGTTCACGGCATTGCAGGGCGAACATGCCGAGACCCTGAACGACACGCTGTCCAAGCAGGGGTTCCGGCGCAGCCAGAACGTCCTCTACCGCCCGTCCTGCGCGGAATGCTCGGCCTGCCTGTCCGCCAGGATACGGGTGGCCGACTTCAAGCCCTCGCGCAGCCAGCGCAAGGCACAGCGCCGCAACGCGGACCTGAGACGAGAGGCGACGTCGCCCTGGGCGACCGAGGATCAGTACACGCTGTTCCGCGCCTATCTCGACAGCCGCCACGCCGAGGGCGGGATGGCCGACATGGACATCTTCGAGTTCGCCGCGATGATCGAGGAAACGCCGATCCGCAGCCGGGTCATCGAATACACCGGCAATGGCCCCGATGGCGCGCCGGACCTGGCGGCCGTGTGCCTGACGGATGTGCTCGATGACGGGCTGAGCATGGTCTACTCGTTCTACGATCCGCGCCGGGCGCAGGACAGCCTTGGAACCTACGTGATCCTCGACCACATCGAGATCGCGCGCGAGGCGGGGCTGCCCTACGTCTACCTTGGCTACTGGGTGCCCGGCAGCCCCAAGATGGGATACAAGGCGCGCTTTTCCTCGGTCGAGGTCTACAAGGACGGCGTCTGGCAGGACATCGGCGACCCCGAGCGGCATTCCTCGGCCATGCATCCCCTGTCCACGGCCCCGATCGCCGAACAGGTCGCCCGCATTCACCTGCCCGACCAGCGCCCGACCCGCCGCTGATACGGGTGCAGGCCGTGGCGCTGGTGGTTCCCGACTATGACGCGGGCCTTGCGTTCTATGTCGGGGCCATGGGCTTCGACCTGATCTGCGACGAAGACCGGGGCGGCGGCAAACGCTGGGTGATGGTCGCCCCGCCGGGGGGCGGCACAGCCCTTCTTCTGGCGCGGGCGGTGAACGACGCGCAGCGCGCCGCGATCGGCAACCAGACCGGAGGGCGCGTCGGCTTCTTCCTGGAAACGTCAGAGTTCGATGCCGACCACATGCGCATGATCGCGGCCGGGGTCCATTTCGAGGAAGACCCCCGCGACGAACCCTCTGGCCGCGTGGCCGTTTGGCAGGATCCCTTCGGAAACCGGTGGGATCTACTCCAGCCCGCCTGACGGCGGGCCGGAGGCGCCGGCGGAATCAGTTCCCGCTCAGCAGGTTCGGCACGATCGTCACGACACCCGGGAAGAGCCACAAGAGCCCCAGTCCGACCACCTGGATCAGCACGAAGGGAATGATCCCCCGGTAGATGTGCATGGTCGTCACTTCCTTCGGGGCAACGCCGCGCAGGTAGAACAGCGCAAACCCGAAAGGTGGTGTCAGGAAGCTCGTCTGCAGGTTCACCGCGATCATGATGGTCACCCACTTGGGGTCCATCGTGCCGCCATAGATCACCGGCCCCACGATGGGCACCACGATGTAGATAATCTCGAGGAAGTCCAGCACGAAGCCCAGGATGAACAGCACGAGCATGACGATGAGGAACACCACGAACTCGTTGTCGAAGCTGCGCAGGAATTGCTGGATATAGTGCTCGCCCCCGAAGGAGATGACCACGAGGTTCAGCACCTGCGAGCCGATGAGGATCGTGAACACCATCGACGTGACCTTGGCCGTCTCTCGGACCACGGGCGGCAGCACCCCCCCGGACCACAGGACCCAGCAGGAATAGAACAGCCCGAAGATCGCGAACAGATACGCGGCCTGCGCGACGAAATAGGCGACCCATTCCTCGAAGGCGATCACTTCACGGGTGACCCGAAGGTCGAAGTTGATGCCAACCAGGATCATGATGACGATCGAGAACGCCCCCATGATGATCAGCTTGCCGGACTTGTTCTGGTCCTGAAGCTTGCGGTAGGCAGCCAGCATCAGCGCCCCGCCCGCGCCCAGCGCAGCCGCAGGTGTCGGGTTGGTGATGCCGCCAAGGATCGACCCCAGCACGGCGACGATCAGGACAAGCGGCGGGAACACCACGCGGATCAGTTCGTTCCTGCCGAGGATGCTTACCGCATGGCGGCAGCCATAGAGCGCGATGGCCACCGGGATCGCAAGCAACACGAAGGTGCCGCCGGATGTCATGGTCGGCGGGATCAGCGCGGCGTCGATCAGCAGGCCCAGTACGATACCACCGGTGCCGATAAGCAGCGGGCGCGGATCGGACGAGGGCGACGCCCCGCGCGCCAGCGCCAGCACGAGACCGAGCATCACGAAAATCGTCAGCACACCGTTGCCGATCGGGGCCGCGTCGGCGATCCGCTGGACCCGCTCTGCCGCCATTTCCTCTGCGCTAAGCTGTTGAGCCTCGACGACACCGCCGGCGGCCTCGATCGCGGACTGCTGCTCCACGGCGGCGTCCCACGCCTCCTGGCCGTGCAACTCGATCATCGAGACCTTGCACTGTTCGGACACGTTCGTGCGGAGCGATGCGACCTCACCGGCTTCGGAGAAGCTGTCGACGCTGATGTCCTGGCTGCCGGCAAGGCCGATCATGCCCATCAGTATCGCGCCGCCGATGATCGCGACCGGAGCGCCGAGGAACCACGTCAGCGCCTCGTTGCGGGTCACCACTTCGCCGGTGCTCTCCTCGAACTGGACGGGTGGCGCCTTTGACGGATTGAGAAGCGCATAGCTGAAGGCGTAGCCGCCATAGAGGAAGGCCAGCATGATGCCGGGCAGGATCGCCGCCTGGAACAGCGTGCCGACGGACACCACCGCAGCCTTGCCGAGATAGGTCAGCGCATCCGAACAGCCGGCCGCCGCCGCGCGGGTTTCCTGCGCCGCGGCGTAGATGTCACCGGCAAGCGTGCCGAGAAGAACGATCACGATGGAGGGCGGGATGATCTGCCCCAGTGTGCCCGATGCCGCGATGACGCCGGTGGAAAGTTCCGGCGAGTAGTTGTTCTTCAGCATGGTGGGCAGGGCCAGAAGCCCCATCGTGACGACGGTGGCCCCCACGATCCCGGTCGATGCGGCGAGGAAGGCACCCACCACCACGATCGACACCGCAAGGCCACCGGGCAGCGGCCCGAAGACACGCGCCATCGTGGTCAGGAGGTCTTCGGCAATGCGCGAACGCTCCAGTGTGATACCCATCATGACGAACATCAGAACCGCCAGCAGCGTCTCGATCGACTGGCCCGCGAACACGCGTTCGTTCATCCGGTTGACGATGAACGACAGGTTGCGGTCCATCGCCAGTTCCCAGCCGCCCGGGAACACCGGCTCGGTTATCAGGGGCAGGTCGGGGTATCGGAACTTGGATATGTTGAACGGGCTTTCACCGCCCGCGACAAGGGCGCGATAGGCCTCGGACGTCTCGTCCACGGCCTGGTGCAACAGGATGCCCGCGCTGTCGAGCGCCGCGATGATGGCAAAGGAAATGATCGCCGAGCCGCCGATCGCGAAGGCGACCGGAAAGCCCGACAGGATTGCGCCGAAGAGGCAGAGGAACGTGATGATCAGGCCGATCTCGACGCCGTCTAGTCCGAAAAGCATGGCTGTCGCTGCCCCTTAATGTCCGTGTGCCACGTTCTGGCCGTCCGGCAGTTCGCCGGCACCCTCGTCAAGGACGTCCTTGTCGAGATACTTGTCCGCGCTTTCTTCACCCTCGCGATATTCGAGGTAGGAGCGGTAGAAGAAGGCGACCGCCTGCAGGAAGACCATGGCCGTGAACGCGACGATGAGAACCTTGAACAGGAAGTAGCCGTTGAAGCCGTTGGGCGAGAAGCCGATCGTCTCGACGTTCCACTTCACGATCCGCGCCTTGCGCATCAGCAGGTCGATGCTGTCTGATGCCGACACCTTGGGCGTGATCAGGTGGCGCCACATGAAGAACCAGGCATACATCCAGGTCATCACGGCGACGGGGATCATCAGGAAGAGCGCGCCGAACATGTCGATCAGCCGCTTGGTGTTGTGTCCGACCGCCGCATAGACGAGGTCGACACGCACATGCCCCTTCTGCACGAAGGTGTAGGTCGCGCACAGCGCCACGATCATCGCGTTGTAGAGCTTGAGTTCCTCGGCCCACCAGCTGATGTCGAAGCGCAGCGCGGTGCCGAACCCGATCGCGATGTCCGGCTGCGCGAAGATGCGCTGCACGAAGACGATGACGATCTGTTGCAGAACCATGAGAAGGCCGGCCCAGGCAAAGAACCGGCCGACCGTGTTGGCGAACCCCTCGAGCACGCGCACCGCGCCCCACATGATGCTGCGTCGCCAGAGGCCGAGCACGGTGAGCACCAGGAACGCGTTGAAGACGACGAAGAAGAATTCGACCGATCCACCGTAGTAGATGAACCGCATCTTCGCCTCGCCGCTCGACCAGTCGAGCCAGAGCGAGGGATGCGTGATCGCGTAGAAGAAGTTGTAGAAACCGAGCCCTATGTTCTGCAGGACCCAAAGAATGCCGTCCAGCATTCCTCCCCCCCGTTTTGCGGGCCTGCCGCGAGCCGCAGGCGGATACCGTGAACCTCCCCGGCGCGGGGCCGGAGAGGTTCGTCGTTTCCGTTAGCCGGGCCGATCAGCCCAGAACGCGGTCGCGCTGTGCGGTGTAGACGCCCGAGGACTTCTTCAGCCAGTCCGAGGACGACTTCATCGAGGCCATCGCGCTGTCGTAGATCTTCTTGAACAGCTCGTCGCCCATGTTCTCGTCCAGGACTTCCTGCGAGGCACGGCCGAAGGCATCCCAGACGCTGTCGGGGAACTCGCGCACGGTCACGCCGCCGGACTGCAGACGCTGCAGCGCCGCACCGTTGTTGGCGAGGAACTGCGCCAGGTTCCACTGGTGGCATTCACCAGCCGCGATCTCGATGACCTTCTGGTGGGCCGGCGAGAGCGAGTCGAACACGTCGCGGTTGGTGGCAAGCGACAGGCCCGCGCCCGGCTCGTGGAAACCGGCGGCGTAGTAGATCTTGGTGATCTCCTGGAAGCCGGCCTTTTCATCGGCCCAGGGGCCGATCCACTCGGTGCCGTCGATCGCGCCCGAGGCCAGGGCCTGGTACACTTCGGCGCCGGGCAGGTTCTGCACCGAGGCGCCAAGACGGCCGAGCGCCTGGCCACCGAGGCCGGGCATACGGAACTTCAGGCCCTGGAAGTCTTCGGGGCCGTTTATTTCCTTGGCGAACCAGCCACCGGCCTGGGCGCCGGTGTTGCCGGCCAGGAAGCCCTTGAGGCCGAAGATCTCGTTCAGCTCGTCGTGCAGCTCCATGCCGCCGTCGTGGTAGTACCAGTTCACCAGCTCCTGCGCGGTCATGCCGAAGGGCACCGCGGTGAAGAAGGCGTAGCCCGGGTGCTGGTTGACCCAGTAGTAGTCGGCGCCGTGGTACATGTCGGCCTGACCGGCGGTGACGGCGTCGAACACTTCGAACGCACCGACGAGTTCGCCGGCGGCCTTCAGGTCGATGGTCAGCATGCCATCGGTCATGGCGGTGATGGTGTCGGCGACGCGCTGCGCGCTGTCATGCACGCCCGCAAGGCCGCGGCCCCAGGTCGTGACCAGGGTGAGCGTCCGCTTGCCCTGCGCATAGGCCGGAGCCGCCAGGGTCGTGGCCGCAGCGGCGGAACCGCCCAGCGCGGCCTTCGTCAGAAAAGAACGACGATCCATAGTTCAGTGTCCTCCCACTTACAAAAAAGCATGCCCCCCCAAAGGCGGGCGGATCGCTTCGAGTGCGCGGACCGTAGCCGGAGAGTCCCCACCGATAAATACCTATTACTGCGTAGAACGCGCAGATTTCCGGCATTCGGGCCTCCCGAGCGCCGAATTGACGTGCGAAATGAGACGGCGCATTCTGCCTCCGAGGACCGACGGGGCCCGGAATGACTGGATTGACAAAAGCGGTGCGCCGGACCTTCCGGCTGGACTACAAGCGCAAGCTCTTCGTGCTTGCGGCGCTGCCGCTGTTGCTGGCGGCCTCCGCCATCTCGGTCCTGGTCATCGCGCAATCGCGCGCGTCTGCCGAACGCGAGATCGCCGCGCTAGAAAGCCGCCTGATCGAGGCCAAGAAGGACGAGATGAAGAACTACCTGTCGATCGCGCGCACCGCCTTCGGCGCGATCTACGGCAACGCCCTTCCCGACGACGAGCGCGCGAAGACAAGGGTGATGCAGATTCTCGCCGCGATGCTTTACGGGCAGGACGGCTATTTCTTCGTCTTCGACTATGACGGCATCAACCTCGTCGCGCCGAGGCAGACACATCTCATCAACCGCGACTGGTCGGGGCTGACGGATTCCGAGGGCACGCCGATCACCGACCGCTTCATAGAGATCGCGCGGCGCGGCTCGGGCTATCACGAACACCTTTGGTGGAAGCCCACCACGGGGAACGAGGCGCGCATGATCACCTATGTGATCGGCCTGCAGGACTGGCGCTGGGCGATCGGCACAGGCATCTTCATCGACGACGTGCTGAACACGGTCGCGGCGGCGCGCGCCGATGTCGAGGCGCGCACGCAGCGCAGTTTCCTTTATATCGGCGCGATCACCCTTGCCGCGCTCATGCTTGTCTTCACCTCGCTCATGGCGCTGAACCTGCACGAACGGCGCCTTGCGGATGCCAAGCTGAAGGAGCTGACCCAGCGCATCTTCCACACGCAGGAAGAAGAGCGCGGGCGCGTTGCGCGCGAGTTGCACGACTCGATCAGCCAGATCCTTGTCGGGGTCCGCTACGCGCTGGAACTGGCACGCCGGCGCCTGTCCACCGGCGACCCGCGCGCCGGAGAGTCGCTCGGCAAGGGGATCGACAGCCTCAGCGGCGCGATCCAGGAGGTGCGCCGCATCAGCCGCGACCTGAGGCCCGGGGTGCTGGACGACCTGGGCCTCGGCCCCGCCCTGCAGTCGCTTGCCGAGGACATGGCCCGGCGCACCGGCATGCAGGTGGACTTCGAGACCGTCGTGTTCCGCAACCGCCTGGACCAGGACGCCAAGATCGCGCTCTACCGCGTCGCGCAGGAAGCCCTGACGAACATCGAACGTCACTCGGGCGCCGAGAAGGTGTCGATTCGGGTCTTCGGCCATCGCAAGGGCGCGACCCTGCGCATCTCGGACGACGGCTGCGGGATGGCCTGGCCCCCCGAACAGAAGGCGGGCGCGGGCCTTGGCCTGCGCAACATGCAGGAGCGCATAGAACGCCTGGACGGAACCCTGCGCGTCCTGTCCTCCGAGACCGGCACGGTGATCGAGGCGCAGGTTCCGCTGAGCCACATGCTGCCGCCGCAAACCCGGAAGGAAAGCGCATGACGGTGCTGGTCCGCGTCCTGATCGTCGACGATCACCCGATGGTCGCCGAGGGGGTCGAGGCGATCCTCGAAACCTACGAGGACCTGTGCGTGGTCGGAACACTGGGCAACGGGCAGGACGCCGTCGACCGCGTGAACGAGCTTGCGCCCGATGTCATCCTGATGGACCTGAACATGCCGGGCGTGACGGGGCTTTCGGCCACCGAACTGATCCTGGAACGCCGTCCGAACACGCGCATCCTGATCCTGTCGATGCATGACAGCGCCGAGTACATCTCGACCGCGCTCAGTCACGGGGCGATGGGCTATGTGCTCAAGGACGTCCCGACCGAGGAGATCAAGATCGCCATCGACGCCGTCATGCGCGGAGAGCGGTACCTGTGCACCGGGGCCAACGCCTCGCTCGCCCCCAAGACGGCGGACGGGCGCGAGCCGCTGACCACCCGCGAACAGACGATTCTGCTGGAGCTCGCGCAGGGCAAGTCGAACAAGGACGTGGCTCTGGCACTGGACATATCCGTGCGCACCGTGGAAACCCACCGCAAGAACATCAAGCGCAAGCTCGGCATCAGCTCGACCGCGGGGCTGACACGCTATGCGCTGGAACACGGCGTCCTGCAGGGCACCGGCAAGGGGTTCTGACCCCGGCACCCCGGGAAGAAAGTTTCAAATTTCCTCCCCCGCGCGACATTTTCTCCGCCATATGCGGTTGACGCCCCCTGCCCCCGCTCATAATGTCCCGCGCACACGTAAGGAGCCCACGGGATGGCCGACATCGTAATCCTTGTAGGAAAATGGCGCATGGGCCGGTAACGGACACCTGAACGGTTCCCCATGCGCCCCCGACTGACCCCGGGGGCTTTTTTGTGCGCGAATGACGGACGGATGGAGCGAAAGATGACACGTCAGATGAGCGGCGCGAAGATGGTTGTCCAGGCCCTGCGGGACCAGGGCGTCGACACGGTATTCGGTTACCCGGGCGGTGCCGTGCTGCCGATTTATGACGAGATCTTCCTTCAGAACGATATCCGCCACATCCTCGTGCGGCACGAACAGGGCGCGGTGCACGCGGCCGAGGGCTATGCCCGCTCGACCGGCAAGGTCGGCGTCGTGCTGGTCACCTCGGGCCCCGGCGCCACGAACGCGGTGACGGGGCTGACCGACGCACTGATGGATTCGATCCCGATCGTGGTGCTCACCGGCCAGGTGCCCACCTTCATGATCGGCAACGACGCCTTCCAGGAGGCCGACACGGTGGGCATCACGCGCCCCTGCACGAAACACAACTGGCTAGTCAAGGACACGGCCAAGCTGTCGGACACCATCCACCAGGCCTTTCATGTGGCCCGGTCCGGCCGGCCCGGCCCGGTGCTGGTCGATATCCCCAAGGACGTCCAGTTCGCCAGCGCCGACTACGTCGGCCCCAAGCAGGCCCGCACCTCTCATTACCAGCCCCAGGTGAAGGGCGATCCGCAGGAAATCAAGCGCCTGGTCGAGATGATCGAGAGCGCCGAGCGCCCGATCTTCTATACCGGCGGCGGCGTCATCAACTCCGGCCCCGCGGCGAGCCAGCTCTTGCGGGAACTGGTGGACGCCACCGGCTTTCCGATCACCTCGACCCTGATGGGGCTGGGCGCCTACCCGGCCAGCGGCAAGAACTGGCTGGGCATGCTGGGGATGCACGGGCTTTACGAGGCGAACCTCGCGATGCACGGCTGCGACCTGATGATCAACATCGGCGCACGCTTCGACGACCGGATCACCGGTCGCGTGCAGGACTTCTCGCCGGGCTCCAAGCGGGCGCATATCGACATCGACCCCTCCTCGATCAACAAGGTGATCCGCACCGACGTGCCGATCATCGGCGACGTGGCCCACGTGCTGGAGGATCTGCTGCGCCTCTGGAAGGCGGGCGGCCGCAAGACCAACCGGCAGGCCGTCGCCAAGTGGTGGGAAAAGATCGAAAGCTGGCGCGCGATCGACTGCCTTGCCTTCAAGCCCTCCGAGGCGACGATCAAGCCGCAATATGCCCTGACCCGGCTGGAGGCGCTTACGCGCGACCGCGACCGATATATCTGCACCGAGGTCGGCCAGCATCAGATGTGGGCCGCGCAGTATCTGGGCTTCGAGGATCCCAACCGCTGGATGACCTCGGGCGGGCTGGGGACCATGGGCTACGGCACGCCCGCCTCGATCGGGGTGCAGGTGGCGCATCCGGACGCGCTTGTCATCAATGTGGCGGGTGAAGCATCCTGGTTGATGAACATGCAGGAAATGGGCACCGCGGTGCAGTACCGCCTGCCGGTCAAGCAGTTCATCCTCAACAACGAACGCCTGGGCATGGTGCGCCAGTGGCAGGAGCTTTTGCACGGCGAGCGCTATTCGCAAAGCTGGTCCGAGGCGCTGCCCGATTTCGTCAAGCTGGCCGAGGCCTTCGGCTGCAAGGGCATCCTGTGCAAGGACCCCGCCGACCTCGACGACGCGATCATGGAGATGCTGGACTACGATGGCCCGGTGATCTTTGACTGCCTCGTGGAGAAGCACGAGAACTGTTTCCCGATGATCCCCTCGGGCGAACCGCACAACAAGATGCTGCTGGGCGAGAACGCCAGCACCAAGGACGCCATCGGCACCTCGGGCGCGGTGCTGGTCTGACCGGCAACGCCTTGACAACACGGGACAAAGGATAGGGCCATGTCGGCACTCAAGATCAAGAAGGGCACGTCGAAGCATTCCGCCTACGACCTGCGCGACCCCCACGCCGCGCCCGAGGAAACCCACACGCTGGCCGTGCTGGTCGACAACGAGGCCGGCGTGCTCGCACGCGTGATCGGCCTGTTCTCGGGGCGCGGCTACAACATCGAAAGCCTGACTGTGGCCGAGGTCGACCACACCGGCCACCGCTCTCGCATCACGGTGGTGACGACGGGGACGCCGGGGGTGATCGATCAGATCAAGGCGCAGCTGGGGCGGATGGTGCCGGTGCACGAGGTGCACGACCTGACGTCCGAGGGCCCGGCGGTAGAGCGGGAGCTGTCGCTGTTCAAGGTGGCGGGGACGGGCGAAAAGCGGATCGAGGCGCTGCGGCTGGCGGAAATCTTCCGGGCCAATGTCGTTGATTCCACACTGGATTCCTTTGTTTTCGAGATCACGGGAACGCCCCAGAAGATCGACGCCTTCGCGGAACTGATGCGGCCGCTGGGGCTGGTCGAGATGGCCCGGACGGGCGTTGCGGCGCTGTCGCGCGGGGCGGCCTGAGGCCGGAATCGCAACGTCGGCATCACGTCGGCAAAACGTCGGCAGAACGTCGGCGCGGGATCACGGGGACGCCGCGAAGAACCGACGCCCTCGCGGACCCGATGAGGCCCCGGAGGCTGGTGGAGATTGCACTGTCGCGCGGGGCGGCCTGAGGCCGGGGCGGCGCAGCTTCCCGCCGAAAGGCATCGTCACATCACGATCGGGGGGAAGGCACCCAACGCCCGGTTGCCGGTTTGCCGCTCGCCCGCCGCGCCAGCCGGAGCGGGCAGGACGCCGCCCCCCGGGGCGGCGGCTGTCGCAAGGGCCGCACGACCGCGGCCCTTGCAGAAGGCCCTAGTTGCCCTCGAAATGCGTGACGATCCATTCGATCGACGGCATCACCGCCCGGTCGAACTGCGGGCCGCCATGGGCGCCGCCCTGGATCATCATGAGTTCGACCTTGGCACCACGCGCGCTGAAGATCTCGTGAACCCGCTCGCTTTGCAGCGGCGAGACCTGGTTGTCGCGGTCGCCATGCACGAGGAAGGTCGGCGGAAGCACCGCATCGGCGGGCAGGAGCGAGGCCTGCACATCCG
>JAUIIC010000267.1 GCA_030431935.1 Alphaproteobacteria bacterium
GCGGTCATCGCGTAGATCGGGAACCCGTCCGCGGCCCAGCCGATCAGCGGAGATGGCCGGTCGGCCCGCCAGCCCAGCGCCTGCATCAGGCCGATGGGCAGCCCGTGGTAGTGATAGGCCCCGTTGGGCTGGACATGGGCATAGTTGGCGTCAAGCCCCAGGGCCACGGCGCCGCCCAGCGCCTCGTACCGCCAGCCGGTCGACGGATCGCCCTGCCAGTATTCGGCCGTGCCCGGATCGAAGGGCACGCCGTTCACGGCAACACCCAGAAGAACGCCCCGCTGGATCTCGGCACCGCCCCCCATGCGCGGCGCGACGGGCATGGCGAACCGATAGGATTGCGCCCTGATCTGGTTGGGGTTTCCGCCGTTGGGGAACCGGCCAACCGCGTGATCCGGGATACCGTTCGATTCGACGATCCGCCGCGCCCCCTCGATCCGGATCGACACCTCGTTGCCCCCGGCATCCTGTCCGGCGGGCACCAGCGTCAGCGGTTGCGACTCGGTCGCGGTATGGATGCGGCGGGCCTGCGCGGTGGCGGCGCCGGCGGCAAGCAGGCTGGCGCCGATACCGGCCAGTGCGCTGCGACGGGTCAGATAACGGGCATCAGACATCGGACGCCTCCTCCAGCTGCGGGATCACCAGCACCGGGCCCGATCCGGCTGCGCCGAAATCGAACTCCAGTGTCAGGATGCCGGGAACGGTTCCGGAAAACATAAGGTCCGCCGACAAGCGCATGGTTTCGTCCGCCGGTATGGTCAGCGGGAACCCTTGCGCCTCGACCAGAGCCCCTTGAGTCAGAACGCCGGTCAGGTCCACATCCGCATCGCCGAGGTTGGAAATCAGGGCGCTGACCCTCACCACCTGCCCCTGCTGCGAGGCTTCGGCGACCTCGACCAGCAAGTCCGAGGGGCCATGCCCGGGATGGCCCAGCGCCGCCGCCGGCAGGGCCATCGCCATGGCCAGTATCGTTCTTCGCACCATCCGCCTTCTCCCTTCTGGTTCGGGAGATGATACGCTGCGCCGCGCGGGTTCCGTCGCCGGCGGGGCAATTTTCGAGGGAGGGAAAAAATCCCCTTGCAGGCCAGCCCGGTTCTTTATATCTCCCCTCTACCCAACGGGGCGGGCGTAGCTCAGGGGTAGAGCATTACCTTGCCAAGGTAAGGGTCGTGAGTTCGAATCTCATCGCCCGCTCCAGATTGGGTCTTCCGGACAAGACGGTTCTTCTGCAAGCGCGATGGCGCTTGCGGTAGTCCGTCTGCTTGTGCAGGGTCTGCCCGCATCGCGAAGGGAGGCACAGATGAACGACGTCGTCCAGGTGGAACGGGTGGGCCAGGTCGCCCTTGTGCGCATCGACAACCCGCCGGTGAACGCCGCGGGACATGCGCTGCGCGTGGCGCTGAGCGACACGGTGCGGGCGCTGGATGCCGACCCGTCCGTCGCGGTGATCGCGCTTTACGGGGCCGGAGGCAGCTTCATCGCAGGGGCCGATATCCGCGAGTTCGGCAAGCCGGTGCAGGAGCCGTGGCTGCCAAGGGTCTGCAACACGCTGGAGACCAGCACGACGCCGGTCATCGCCTATGTCCACGGCGTGGCGCTTGGCGGCGGGCTGGAGGTGGCGCTGGGCTGTCACGCCCGCATCGCCGCGCCCGGCACGATGGTGGGCTTCCCCGAGGTCACCCTTGGCATCCTGCCCGGCGCAGGCGGGACGCAGCGCGCGCCGCGCCTGGCCGGGATTCCGGCGGCGCTGGACCTGATTGTGACGGGTCGCCGCATCCCGGCCGAAGAGGCGCTGACGCTGGGCCTGGTCGACCGGATCGAGGCGGGCGAGCCCCGCGACATGGCGCTTGGCATGGCAGAGGAGGTTCTTGGCGGCACTTTGCCCACACGCCGCGTGCGCGACATCGAAACGACGCCCGACGACGCCGCGCTGGAGGCCAAGGCGGCAGAGTTGCGCGCAACGCAGGCGCACCTGTTCTCGCCGCACAAATGCGTCGAGGCGGTGGCGGCCAGCCTTCTGCCCATCGACGAGGGCCTGGCGCGGGAACGCGCGCTTTACGACGAGTGCATCGCCAGCCCGCAGCGCGCCGGTCTGATCCACGCCTTCTTTGCCGAACGCGCCGTGACCAAGATCCCCGAGGCAAGCGCGACGCCGCGCGCCGTGACCAGCGCCGGCGTGATCGGCGCCGGCACCATGGGATCGGGTATCGCCACGGCCATGCTGCTGGCGGGCCTGTCGGTGACGCTGGTCGAACGTGACGCCGCCGGGCTGGAGCGCGGGATGGCCACCATCGCCGCCAACCTCGACGGCGCGGTCAAGCGCGGCAAGCTCACGGCGGACAAGCGCGCGGCGATGCTCTCGTCCGCCCTGACGGGCAGCCTCGACATGGGCGCGCTGGGGCAGGCGGACGTGATCGTCGAGGCCGCGTTCGAGGACATGGGCGTGAAGGAAGAGATCTTCGGCACGCTCGACCGGGTGGCGAAACCCGGCGCGGTGCTGGCCTCGAACACCAGCTACCTGGACGTGAACCGCATCGCCGCCGCCACCGCGCGCCCGGGCGACGTGATCGGGCTGCACTTCTTCTCGCCCGCCCATGTCATGCGCCTGCTGGAGGTGGTGGTGGCCGACGCCACAGCGCCCGAGGTCGTGGCCACCGGCTTTGCGCTGGCCAAGCGGCTGCGCAAGATCGCCGTGCGCTCTGGCGTCTGCGACGGGTTCATCGGCAACCGCATCATGATGCATTACCGCAAGGCCGCCGATTACCTGATGCTGGACGGGGCAAGCCCCGCCGAGATCGACGCGGCGATCGAGGGCTTCGGCTTTGCCATGGGCCCGTTCTCGGTGATGGACCTGGCCGGGCTGGACATCGGCTGGGCCAGCCGCAAGCGGCAGGCGCCCACCCGGCCGGCGGCGGAACGCTATGTGCATGTCGCGGACAGGCTGTGCGAGGGCGGCAACTTCGGGCGCAAGACCGGCGCGGGGTTCTACATCTACGACGGCCGCGACAAGCGCCCCAACCCCGAGGTCGCGCGCCTGATAGAGGCAGAGCGCGCCGAGGCCGGGATCACGCCGCGCAGCTTCACCCCCGAAGAGATCGTCGCGCGCTACATGACCGCGATGATCGTCGAGGCCGCGCGCGTGGTCGAAGAGGGCATCGCGCTGCGCCCGATCGACGTGGATGCGGTCAAGCTCTTCGGCTACGGCTTTCCCCGGTTCCGGGGCGGCCCGCTGCACCATGCCGACACGCTGGGCGCGGCAGAGATCGTGGCGCGGATCGAGCATTACGCGGCCGAGGACGCCCATTACTGGCAGGTGCCCGAGGTCCTGCGGCGCATGGCGGCGGAAGGTGGCAGTTTCGCGGTGCTGAACGCGCGCTAGGCACCCCCGTCCCAGGCTATTCCCAGGGGCGCGCCTGGAAGGTGCCCGTCGCCGTCGCCACAAGCCGGCCCGTGCCGTCGGTCATCCGGCCTTCGGTGAAGAAGGTGCGCCGCCCCCCGCCAGTGCGCCAGCCCTCGCCCACGAGGCGCGGGCCCTCGGCGGGGGCCAGGAAGTTCGTCGTCATCGACAGGGTCATGGTCAGGATGCGGTCCTCGGGATCGCCCGTGTAGGCGCCCGAGAACCCCATCGCGCTGTCCAGCACTATGGCATAGACGCCGCCGTGCAGCTTGCCGTGGCGGTTCATGTGGAACGCCTGCAGGTCGATCTCGAACCGGGCGTAGCCGGGGCCCCAGCCGGTCAGCACGAAGTCGATATGCGCCTGCATCGGATAGCGCGGCTCGACCAGGCGGGGCGGCACGGGATGCGGGTTCGGGGGCAGCTGCGACATGCGTGGATCACCTGGGGTTGGCCGGGCCTGCGGGCGGGGTAAGGCACGGCGCGCCGCTGTGCAATGGTACGCTCACACGGCGGTCAGGCCACCGTCGATGGCCACCGCCTGCCCGGTCATGAAGCTGTTGGCGGGGTCGGTCAGCCACAGCATGGCCTCGGCCACCTCGTCCGGCGTCGCGATGCGGCCCATCGGGATGCGCCGGGTGAAGCGGGCGTCGGCGTCGCCGCGCGGTTCCGCGCGCTGGCTCGCCAGCGCGTCGGCGATCCCGTCGTAAAGCGGCGTGGCGGCAAAGGACGGGCAGATCGCGTTGACGCGCACACCGCGCCGCGCGACCTCGTCCGCGGCGGCGCGGGTCATCCCGACGACGGCATGTTTCGACGCCGCATAGGCCGCCATCTGCCCCGCCCCCACCAGCCCGGCGGCGGAGGCGACGTTCAGGATCGCGCCACGCCCGGCGGCCAGCATCGGGGGCAACTGGTGCTTCATCCCCAGGAAGACCGAGCGGGTGTTGACCGCCATCACGCGGTCGAACGTCTCGGCATCGGTCGCGGTCAGCGGCATCAGGGGCGGGGCGATCCCGGCGTTGTTCACAGCCACGTCGAGGCGGTGGAACCGCGACAGTGCGCGGGTGACATGGGCGGCCACCTGCGCCTCGTCGGTGACGTCCAGGGGCTCTGCCAGGACCTCGGCCCCGGCCTCGGACAAGGCCCTGGCCAGCGCCATCAAGGGCACCTCGGCGAGGTCCGACAGGACCAGGTGCGCGCCCTCGGCGGCGAAGCGGTGCGCGGCGGCCTGGCCAAGGCCGCCCGCGGCGCCGGTCAGCATCACCACCAGCCCCTTGAACCGCCCCTCAGCCATCGCGCGCGGCCTGCAGCCCCAGTTCGGCGAAACGCGGCACCAGCGCGCCCATCGCCAGCCCCCTTTCGGGGTTCGAGGCGTTGCCGTCCAGCGCCCGCCGCTTCACGCCTTGCAGGATCGCGGCCATCCGGAAGAAGGCGAAGGCAAGGTAGAAGCCCATCCGCTCGATCCCCG
>JAUIIC010000027.1 GCA_030431935.1 Alphaproteobacteria bacterium
CGCCGTCCTCCTGCCGTTCGAACTGGACGATCAGCGATTCCTTCACACCGAACACCGCGTCGCTTTCCAGGTAGGGGTCGCCGTCGACGAAGATATGCGTCGTCACCGCCTCGTAGCCCTCGGCCGTAATGAGAAAGTGCATGTGCGCCGGTCGCCAGGGATGGCGTTCCAACCGTTCGAGCATCTGCCCGACGGGACCGTCATCGGGGATCGGGTAGGACACGGGCTTTATGCCGCGAAACAGGTAGTGGCCGTCCGGACCGGTCCGGAACACGCCGCGATTGTTCCCCTGGGGCTGCAGGTCCGGCTGCTGCACGTCATAGAAGCCATCGGCATTGTCGCACCAGACATCGACCACCGCGCCCGCGATGGGATTGCCGTCGAGATCGAGGACACGTCCCTCGAAGACACAGCTTTCCCCCTTGCCGTCGAGCGTGATCGTGTCGCCCATCGCCCTCTCGGGCGCGCCATCGACGTGAAACGGGCCGAAGACCGTGTTCTCTGTCGCGCCGTCGGGGCGGCGGTTGTTGATCGCATCGACCAGCATCGAGGCGCCCAGCACGTCAGACAAAAGGATGAACTCCTGCCGGCTGTCCGAAGAGATCTGCCCGGTGCGGGTCAGAAAGTCGATCGCCGCCTCCCATTCAGCCATCGTCGGCTCCACGTCCTTGATGAAGGCGTGCAGGTGCTGCACGAGCGAGTGCATGATCTGCCGAAGCCGCGGATCGACCTGGGCGCCCATGCGCGCGTTGACGGCGTCGGCCGAGGCGGCCTCTGTGAAATACTCGGTCATGGCAATTCCCTTGTGACTTACCGGGCAAGGATACTGGTCAGCACGCGGCGCAGGTCGGCGGCGGGGCTTTCGGTCATGGTTTCGGCGCGCCAGGCGACATGGTGGTCGGGGCGCACCAGCACACAGCCCGAATCCGTGATCTCGCTGGCGCGCGCCCAGTCGCCGGTGTGGTCGACGATGCGGCGGCGCGGGCCGATCACGTGAACCGCGATGTCGAGGCCGAACTCGGGGCCGACCTCGGTCGCGGCCGCCTCCCATCCCTCACCGCCGATCCCCGTGAAGATCGCGAAGCGGCCATGCCCGGCAAGGTCGAGCGTCGAGACACGGTCGCCGCTGTCGTTCTCGAACACCCAGACATGCGGCAGGCGCGCGCCGGGCCAGGTGGTCGGCTGATAGTGCAGTTCCGCGTCCATCTCGAAGGCCGGTTCGATCTGGCCGTCGGTCTCGATCGCGCCCGAGCGGTAGCGCTGGTTCATCTCGACGCCATGCGCGTCGAACTCGTACTTCTTGAAGGCGATGGCGTCCCGGATGGCCGCGCGCTGCTTTTCGGCCGCCGGTGTCGCGTCGCAGCGCGCATCCATGCTGGCGCGGATCTTGTCATGGTCGGTGCCGCCGGTCATGCCCAGCGCCTCGAAGATCGGTCCGAACTCGCCGATCGACTGGTTCGCGCGGGTCACGATCTGCTTGGCGATGGGTGCGCGTTCGGCCGAATAGCTGTCCAATAGCCCCGGCCCCGCCTGCCCCTTGAGAACCGCCGCCAGCTTCCACGCCAGGTTGAAGCCGTCCTGGATCGACGTGTTCGAGCCAAGCCCGTTCGAGGGCGGATGCCGGTGGGCAGCGTCGCCCATGATGAAGACGCGATCCTTTTGCATGTGGGTCGCGTACATGTTGTTGACCGTCCAGGTGTTGGCGGACAGAAGCTCGATCTCGAGCGTCGGGTCACCGACCAGCTGGCGCGCAACGCCGGTGGCGAAGGCTTCGTCAACCTCGGGCGCGGGTTCGTTGATGTCGTAGCCCCAGACGATCAGCCATTCGTTCCACGGCCTGACCATCCGGACGAGGCCCATGCCGATGCCGCCGACGTCGGCGCCCGGCTGCATCACCCAGTAAAGCACGCTGGGGCGATGGGCCACGTACCTGGACAGATCGGCGCGGAACAGGATGTTCATCGACCCGCCGACACCCATCTGGCCCTCCAGCGGCAGGCCCGCGTGTTCGGCCACCAGCGAGTTGCCGCCATCCGCGCCCACCAGATAGCGCGAGCGGATCTGGAAGACCTCGTCCGACAGCCTGTCGCGGCAGGTCGTCGTCACGCCCTCGGCATCCTGTTCATGGGACAGGTACTCGGTGGACATGCGGGCCTGCGTGCCGCGCCGGCAGGCGGTGCCGAACAGGATCGGCTCCATGAAGGTCTGGGGCAGGTCGATCATGTGGCAGGGCGAGGCCAACTGGTGCTCTGCCCGGCTGAGAGGATGCTTGCCCCAGCTTTTCATCCGGCCGATTTCCTCGCCCGCGAGGCTTTCGCAGAACACGTTCTCGCCCATCAGGTCCTGGTGGGTGCCGTGCAGGTAGGCCTCTGCCTCGACCTCGGGGCCAAGGTCGCGCAGCACCTCCATGCAGCGCTGGTTGGTGATATGCGCGCGCGGCGTGTTGGCGAGCCAGCGGTAGCGGTTGATCGCCATGTTCTCAACCCCGTAGGACGACAAGAGCGCCGCCGTCGCGGACCCCGCGGGCCCCGTGCCGATGATGAGAACGTCCGTCGTGTACCTGGCCATGACCTATTCCTCCCGGTCTGTCGGTGACCCGCCGCGGCATCGACGCCCGGCGGGGGATAGCAGCGCGCCGGTCCGCGCGGCCATCGCCGTGCGGGCCGGGCACCCCTGAAGAACCGTATCGGGCCGCGTCGCGCCGTCCATCACCCCGGAACCCGGCCCGAAGTCGACGGCGCACGGCCATGAAAGGCGTCGTCCAGAAGCCGCCGGATGCCGTCCCGGTCGAGAGGCGCGGGGTTCCAATAGGCGTTCTGAGTGGCGATGTCCGCGGCACGGTCGAGGTCAGCCTCGGCCATCCCCAGTTCGGCCAGGGTCAGGGGCGCGTTCAGGCTGCCGGCGAAGGCATGAAGCGCCGCGCCAGGATCCGTGGCGGAGTTCGGGCCCCCGAAGATCTCTGCCACGGGGGCAAGCAGGTCGGGCACGGCGCCCGCGTTGAACCCGATGGCATGGGGCAGGATCACCGCATGGGTTTCCGCGTGCGACAGCCCGAAGGACCCGCCCAGCGTATGGCAAAGCTTGTGGTGCAGCGCCATGCCCACCTGCCCCAGAACCGTGCCGCAAAGCCAAGCGCCATAGAGCGTCTCGCCGCGCGCATCGAGGTCCTCGGGCGCGGCCATGACGCGCGGCAACGCAGAGGCAAAGGCGCGCATCCCCTCGACGGCCATCACGCTCGACAGGGGATTGCGGTCCTTCGCGTATAGCCCCTCGGCGGCATGGGCGATCGCGTTCAGCGCGCTGGTGACGGTCATGGACACCGGCAGCGATGCGACCAGTTCGGCATCGTACAGGATGACCTCGGGCCGCACCCTGGCATCGCTCAGCGTCGTCTTGCGGGCATTTTCCGTCTGGCCGAGGATCGGGGTGGCCTCGGACCCGGCATAGGTCGTCGGCACCACGATCTGTGGCAGATCGGTCCGATAGGCGATGGCCTTGCCCAGGCCCGTGGTGGACCCGCCGCCGATGGCCACAAGGCAATCGGCCCCGACCTCGCGGGCATGGGCCACGGCCTTTTCGGTGACCTCGACCGGGGTGTGCATCGCCGCGCTGGAGAAGATGCCCGTGGCCAGCGGGCCCACATCCTCTGCCAGCGCCAGGGCCGACGAGGACTGGTGCGGCGTCGACAGCACAAGGGCGCGCCGTGCGCCAAGGCGCCGGATCTCTTCGGCGACCTCATGCCGGACCCCGGGGCCGAAGCGGACCCGAACAGCGGCGGTTTCGGTCACGAACTGTGGCTGAAAGAATGACATCCGAGTCCTCCCTGCCCCGGTATAAACCACTGCCAAGGGAAACTTGATCGAATTTGATCTGCTTAATATACCATGATGTTATGAAATTCGATCCCCGCCACCTCGAGATCCTGGCCGCCATCGTGGATCACGGCGGGCTGACCGAAGGGGCGCAGGTCCTTGGCAAGTCCCAGCCCTCGGTCTCGCGCACCCTGTCGCAACTGGAGGCCCGGATCGGCGCGCCGCTGTTCCAGCCGGGACGGCGACCGCTGCAACCCACGACGCTCGGGCTTGCCCTGGCCGAGCAGGGCCGCGCCGTGCTGCAGGCCAACCGGACCGCCGGAGAGATCGCCAACCGCTACCGCAGCGGCCATTCGGGCCTTGTCCGAATAGGGGGCACGCCGATCTTCATGGATGGCGTGCTGGCGCCCATGATCGCGCTGTTCCAGCAGAACGTGCCCGACGTCCGGGTGGACCAGTCCTATGGATATGCAGATACGCTGATCGAGGGCCTTCGAAGCGGACGGTTCGACCTGGCGATCCTGCCGTTGCAACCCGACAACGTGCCCGATGGGCTTCGGTTCCAGCCGATCCTTCCGGGCCGCAACGTGATCGCCTGCCGCACGGGCCATCCGCTGACGCGGAGACGCCTTGTCACCCTGGCCGACATCGCCGAGTACCCGTGGATCGCGCCGCCGACCGAAAGTCCGCTTTACAAGGATCTCCACCAGGCCCTGTCGCGGATCGGGGCCCGCGACTTCAGGATCAGCTTTTCGGGGGGCTCTCTGGCCTCGGTGATCGGCGTGCTTGCCGGATCCGACAGCCTGACCGTGCTGCCCTACTCCGTCACCTTCCAGATGGCGCCCCAGAACCAGATCACCACCCTGTCGCTCGAGATCGGCCACCCGGACCGCCACCTTGGCCTCCTGTTCATGCCCGGCAGGGACACCTCGCCCGCGACACAGCGCTTTCGAAACTTCGTCGTCGCGCAGTTCGAGGCGCTGTCCAACCGCATCGCACGCCGCCGCAAGGAACAGCTGTGGCGCTAGCCAAGGCCCGGACACGGCGGCCGGAGCGTTCCGCACAGGACAAGAGCCGCTGATGGCGGCCCCGGCAGGAGTCGAACCTGCGACCTACCGCTTAGGAGGCGGTTGCTCTATCCTCTGAGCTACGGGGCCGTCGGGACCCGTTTTCGCCGCTCTGCACGCGCCTGTCCAGTCGCGTTTGCCGGCCCTCGGCGCTTGGAGCGGCCGGATTTTGGCGCTAACAGTTGGTATCCGCACCCCAAGAGGACGCGCCATTGACGACATCCCCCGACGCCCCGCGCCGCCCGCTTACACTCAAGGACGTCTCTGAAGCCTCCGGCGTCAGTGAAATGACGGTCAGCCGCGTGTTGCGCAACCGGGGCGACGTGTCCGAGGCGACGCGCGACAGGGTGATCGCCGCGGCCAAGGAGCTGGGCTACGTGCCCAACAAGATCGCGGGCGCGCTGGCCTCGCAACGGGTGAACCTGGTGGCGGTCATCATCCCGTCGCTGTCCAACCTCGTCTTCCCCGAGGTGATGACGGGCATCTCCCAGGTGCTGGACGACACGCCGCTCCAACCCGTGGTCGGCGTGACCCAATACAAGCCCGAGAAGGAAGAGGACGTCCTGTACGAGATGCTGTCCTGGCGGCCCTCGGGCGTCATCATCGCGGGGCTGGAGCATACAGAACCCGCGCGCGCCATGCTGGCCGCCGCCGGTGTGCCCGTGGTCGAGATCATGGACACCGACGGCGAACCCGTCGACGCGATGGTGGGCATCTCTCACCGCCGCGCCGGGCGCGAGATGGCCAAGGCGATCGTCGCGCAGGGATACCGGCGCATCGGGTTCCTTGGCACGGGCATGCCGCTGGACCACCGGGCGCGCAAGCGGTTCGAGGGCTTTACAGAGGCGCTGGCCAAGGCCGGGGTCGAGATCGCCGACCGGGAGTTCTATTCGGGCGGCTCGGCTCTCGCCAAGGGGCGCGAGATGACCGAGGCGATGCTGAACCGCACGCCAGACCTCGATTTCCTTTATTATTCCAACGACATGATCGGCGCCGGCGGATTGCTCTATTGCCTTGAAAAGGGCATCGACGTGCCTGGGAAGCTGGGGCTTGCGGGCTTCAACCGCGTCGAGTTGCTGGACGGTCTGCCCCGGCGCCTGGCCACGATGGATGCGTGCCGGCTGGAGATCGGGCGCGCCGCGGCCCGCATCATCGCCGACCGCAGCAGCGACCCCGAGATTCCGGGCGGCCAGCGCGACATCCTGACCCCGACGATCGACCCGGGCGATACGCTGTATCGCAGCAGACCGCGCGTGTAGACAAGCCGGGGGCGATGTGGTTTGTCGCCCGCACCCTGAGGCCAGCGGATCGGGACCAAGCCTGACGCCATGACCAGCCTGTCCATCGTGATCCCGATGCGCAATGAGGCCGAGAACGCAGGCCCGCTATTGCGCGAAATCGCCCAGACCTGCGGCGTGCTGCGGGACTACGAGATCATCGTGGTCGACGATGGCTCGACCGACGGCACCGGGGCGGCGGTGCTGTCGCTGCGCGCCGAGATCCCGCAGCTGCGGCTCTTGTCGCATCCCTGTTCCGCCGGGCAAAGCGCGGCGGTCCATTCCGGCGTTCTGGCCGCGCGCGCAGCCTTTGTCTGCACGCTGGACGGCGACGGGCAAAACCCGCCCGCGGAACTTCCCAAGCTGTGGGAACCCCTTATGGCGGACGAGACCGGAGCGTTGGGGCTGGTCGCGGGCCAGCGCGTCAAGCGGCAGGACACCGCGTGGAAACGCTTTGGCAGCTGGCTGGCCAACGGCATCCGCGCCTGGATGCTGTCGGACGGCACGCGCGACACCGGCTGCGGGCTGAAGGGGTTCCGGCGCGATGCCTTCCTCGCCCTGCCCTATTTCGATCACATGCACCGCTATCTTCCCGCGCTGTTCCGGCGCGACGGTTGGCGGATCGAACTGGTGGACGTTGCGCACCGCGGGCGGATGGCCGGGCGATCGAACTATTCCAACCTGCAACGGGCTCTTGTCGGGCTGCACGATCTTGTCGGCGTGGCCTGGCTCATCAAGCGGCGCAAGAAGGCCCGCGCCACGGAAAGTGACGGGGCATGATGGAAACCCTGTTCGACTGGCTGCATGTGGGCGGCTGGACAGAATTCTGGTGGGTGGTCTTCGGTCTTGCCGGCCAGTTGCTGTTCATGGGCCGGTTCCTGGTGCAGTGGATCGCCTCCGAGCGCGAGCGCCGGTCGGTGATCCCGATCGCGTTCTGGTACTTCTCGATCGGCGGGGCGATCATCCTGTTCACCTATGCTGTCTATCGCAAGGACCCGGTGTTCATCCTCGGCCAGTCGCTGGGGCTGTTCATCTACTCGCGCAATCTCTGGCTGATCCATGCCGAACGGCGGCGCGAGCGCGATCCGGACGCCCCCGACACCTTGCGGCGCTGACCCCCCTTTCGGCGCCCTCCCGGCTGTTGTAGAAGCGGCGTCTGCAATCCTTGCCACCCCGGGAGAGACAGATGGGCTATAAGGTCGTCGTCGCCGGCGCCACGGGCAACGTGGGCCGCGAAATGCTGAACATCCTCGCCGAGCGCGAGTTCCCCGTGGACGAGATCGCCGCGCTGGCCTCGCGCCGGTCGCTGGGCACCGAGGTCAGCTTCGGCGACCGGACGCTGACGACGAAGGACCTGGACACCTTCGACTTCACCGGCTGGGACATCGCGCTGTTCGCCATCGGGTCGGACGCGACGAAGACCTATGCCCCCAAGGCCGCCAGGGCCGGCTGCGTGGTGATCGACAACTCGTCGCTCTACCGCTACGACCCGGACGTTCCGCTGGTGGTGCCAGAGGTCAACGCCGACGCCGTTCTGGGCTATACGAAGAAAAATATCATAGCGAATCCAAACTGTTCCACCGCGCAGATGGTGGTGGCGCTGAAGCCCCTGCATGACCGCGCGCGGATCAAGCGAGTGGTCGTCAGCACCTACCAGTCGGTGTCCGGCGCCGGCAAGGAGGGCATGGACGAGCTGTGGGACCAGACCAAGGGCATGTACGTCCCGGGGCAGGAGGTCGCGCCGTCCAAGTTCCAGAAGCAGATCGCCTTCAACGTCATTCCGCACATCGACGTCTTCATGGAAGACGGCTCGACCAAGGAGGAATGGAAGATGGTGGCCGAGACGAAGAAGATCGTCGATCCGTCCATCAAGGTCACGGCCACCTGCGTGCGAGTCCCTGTTTTCGTTGGACATTCCGAGGCCATCAACATCGAGTTCGAGGACTTCCTCGACGAGGACGAGGCCCGCGACATCCTGCGTGAGGCGCCGGGGGTGCTGGTGGTCGACAAGCGGGAGGCGGGGGGGTACGTGACGCCGATCGAATGCGTGGGGGATTATGCCACCTTCGTCAGCCGCATCCGGCAGGACTCCACCATCGAGAACGGGCTAAATATCTGGGTTGTCTCGGATAATCTGCGGAAGGGCGCGGCGCTGAACGCCGTCCAGATCGCGGAAGTGCTGGGCCAGAAGGCGCTGAAGAAGGGCTGAACGCCCACGTCGGCACAACGTCGGCATAACGTCGGCGTCGTGTCGGGCTATGCGTCGGGAACCTGTGGATCCACCCGGACCTACTTTGAGAGTAGTTTCGAGAAGGCTGCCGTGATGCTGGGATCGAGGCCGCCATCTTCGCGGACGGTGCCGTCGCTGGACGGACGGAACAGCGCGGCATATACAAGCGCACGCTGGTCCTTGGCGTCTTCCGTCGCCCCTTCTTCCCCAAGAAAGCCGATGTAGGTCTGAGAGAAGGCCTGTCGCTCTCTTGCATCGAGCGCCAAATGGCGTTCAGCGAGATAGAGCTTCATCTGCAACCGCGTGAACCAAAGAAGAACGGTGAAGGCCGTCAGAATGCCACCCGTGACGATCAGGCCGCGAATACTGAAACCTTGGCAGGTCTCTGGCTTGGTTGTGTCACAGCCTACGGGCGAAAGCACATGGTCGAGAACCGAGGGGTATAGCGCCAACCCGACCACGACCCCAATCGTGACCGCAACGATGAACACCAGGCCGGCGCAAAATAGGCGGAAGTAGGTCTTCGCGGATGATTCGTGTTCGGTTTGCTTCATCTTCCAAAGTGCGACGGGTTCCTTGAAAGCTTGCTCTTCTCGAAATGCCGATATGGCAGCTTCCATTGCCTGCTCGACCGATTTCTTGGCTTCCGTGGAAGTGGCCTGAATGGACTCTCTGAACTCACCATGCTTCTTCTCGGTCTCTTCTTCGTTCGCCTTCAGGCGTTCCCGCGCCGCCAAGAGCGCTGCACTTAGTTCATCAATGTTCTTGGAAATACTGCTGGCTTTGTCTGACAGGGTACCGATTTCTATTTCCAGACTGGCCGCGCGATTGGAGAAGGCCGCTTGAAGGCGCTCTATTTCTTGGATCGACGGCAATTGGGCCTCCGCTAAATCCCGGCCATTGCTACCTGACTTGCGCTCTCCTTGAGTGTCTGTTTCTTCGCTTTCGGGCGGCTCCCAATCCTTCAGATAGTCGAACAGCGTGCGGGCGCGTTCGGCGTTGTCCTCGATCTCGGCGATCTTGGCGATGCGGGGATCGGCGCGGGCGGCGGCGGAGTTCTTGAAGGTGAGGCCCTGCCAACCCCTGCGCATGAAGCTGCTTTTGGGGGGACCCTCCACAAGCGAGGACATGTTTCGGATGGGGCGGAGATCGACCACCGATGCTCCATCAAGTGATAGGGTTGTGACCTCTGTCAGCGCGGCGAGCGGCGACAGGTCCGTCACGTCGGTGTTGTTCAGCCGAAGTGCAGTCAGACCCGACAGGCCGGACAGCGGGGAAAGATCCGTCACGCCGGTGTCGTTCAGCCAAAGCATCGTTGGACCCGGCAGGCCGGACAGCGGCGACAGGTCCGTCACGCCGGTGTTATTCAGTCCAATCGCCGTCAGGCCCGACAGGCCGGACAGCGGCGACAGGTCCCTCACGCCGGTGTCGTCCAGGTAAAGCGCCGTAAGGCCCGGCAGGCCGGACAGCGGCGACAGGTCCGTCACGCCGGTGTTGTTCAGCCAAAGCTCCGCCAGGCCCGACAGGCCGGACAGCGGCGACAGGTCTGTCACACCGGTGCCGTTCAGCCAAAGCATCGTCAGGCCCGACAGGCCGGACAGCGGCGACAGGTCCGTCACGCCGGTGTTGTTCAGCCCAAGCGTCGCCAGGCCCGACAGGCCGGACAGCGGCGACAGGTCCGTCACGCCGGTGTTCTCCATCCAAAGCCAGGTCAGGCCCGACAGGCCGGACAGCGGCGACAGGTCCGTCACGCCGGTGTCGTTCAACCGAAGATCCTTCAAGCCCGACAGGCCAGACAGCGGCAATAAATCTGTCAACCCAGATTCTGACAGCCAAAGCCTTTCAAGCTTCGAAAGGCCAGACAGCGGCGACAGGTCTTTGATGCTTGTTTTCCTGAGAGACAGAGACCTTAGCCCAATCAACCTCCTTATTGCGGAAAGATCCTTTGCACCGACGAAGTCGAGCCACAGTTCTTCCAGTCCGGTAAGGCTAGAGAGGGGGGACAATTCGCGGACGCCCGGATTGTTTACTGAGAGAAGGCGTAGCGAAGTGAGTTCTGAAATCTCTTCGGGAAGCCGCGACAAGCCTGGAAACTCAAGCTCATCAAACCTCAACTCCGCCGCCCCTTCCGCCTTTGCCTTTGCGATCCGGCGGCGGGCGGCCTCAAAGGCTTTCTCTGCATCCGACACGGGGGCCGCCCTTTTCCTTTAACCCACGGGTTGAGTTTGGCCGGGCGGGGGTGGGGGATCAAGGGGTCAGTCCCTGTCCGCCTCCTTTCGGTTCACCAGCACGTTGACGCGCAGGCCCGGCACGGTGTCGCCGCGCTGGGACCGCGCCGTGGTGACGGGGCGGACGCGGGTGGTGGTGCCGGTGGATTCGCGCATCACGATCACCACGCCCGAGGCGATGATGACGGCGGTGCCCAGCATCGTCCAGGCGTCGGGCCATTCGTCGAAGAAGAGCGCGCCGAAGCCTGCCGCCCAGAGGATCTGGGAATACTGCATCGGCGCGACGGTGGCGGCCTCGGCGCGGCGGTAGGCGGCGATCAGGAGCAGCATGGCCACGAAGCCCAGCACCGAGATCAGCGCGGCAAAGGCAAGGTGGTGGCCCGGCATCGGCTGATACACGAAGAGCAGGCAGGCGCCGGCGATCACGAAGTTGCCGATGAGGGGGTAGAGGATGAGGACGGCGGCGCGCTCTTCCGCGCCGATCTTGCGCAGGATGACGGCCACCCCCGCCCCGCCCAGCGAGGCCACCAGCGCCGCCGCGTGCCCCAGCCCCAGCGGCTCTGCCCCCGGGCGCAGCACGATCAGCACGCCGATCAGCCCCGCCACCACGGCGGCCCAGCGGCGCGGGCCCACGCGTTCGCCCAGCACCGGGACGGAGAGCGCGGTGATGAGCAGCGGTTGCGCGAAGAGGATGGCGTAGACCTGCGCCAGCGGCAGGATGGTGAAGGCGGTGAAGGCGGTGAAGGCCGAGATCGCGACGCTGACCCCCAGCACCGTGCGCAGCAGCGTCAGCCAGGGGTGGACCGGGCGCAGCGTGCCCCTCTCGGCGTCGTGGATCAGCATGAGCATGACCAGCGGAAAGCCGAAGAGCACAGAGAAGAACAGGATCTGGAAGGGCGAATAGCTGCCGCCCAGCACCTTGACCACGGCGTCATGGGTCGAGAACAGCGCGAAGCCGCCAAGCGCCATCAGTGCGCCTTTGAGGGTGCTGGTCATGGTGATCCGTCCGGCTGGAGGGTTGCGCCAGCAATCTGCGCGTGTGGCGCCGATGTCAACCGGGGCGGGGCGCGGAAGGGTCGGCGCCGGGGGCGTTGGCGGCGCGCCACGGGGGCGCGCCGGAGGGTCCTACAGGCTTTCGTCGAGCGCGGTCAGGATCGCGTCGCCCATCTGCGTCGTCGTGGCGGGGGTACCGCCTTCGGCCTGCATCAGGTCGGGGGTGCGGATGCCCTTGGCCAGCACCGCCTCGACCGCCTTTTCCAGCCGGTCGGCCTCTGCCCCGAGGTCGAAGCTGTAGCGCAGCGCCATGGCGAAGGAGAGGACGCAGGCGATCGGGTTGGCCTTGCCCTGGCCGGCGATGTCGGGCGCGCTGCCGTGCACGGGCTCGTAGAGCGCCTTGGGCCGGCCGTTGGCCATCGGCGCGCCGAGGCTGGCCGAGGGCAGCATCCCGAGCGAGCCGGTCAGCATCGCGGCGAGGTCGGACAGGAGATCGCCGAACAGGTTGTCGGTGACGATCACGTCGAACTGCTTGGGCCAGCGGGTCAGTTGCATGGCGCCCGCGTCGGCATACATGTGCGACAGTTCCACATCCGGGTATTCGGCGGCGTGCACCTCTGTCACCACGTCGCGCCAGAGCACGCCGGATTCCATCACGTTGGCCTTCTCCATCGAGCAGACCCTGTTGTCGCGCTTGCGGGCCAGCTCGAAGGCCGAGCGGGCCACGCGGGCGATCTCGGATTCGGTGTAGCGCTGGGTGTTGATGCCGACGCGCTCGTTGCCTTCCTTGAAGATGCCGCGCGGCTCTCCGAAGTAGACGCCCGAGGTCAGCTCGCGGATGATCATGATGTCGAGGCCCGCGACCACGTCCTTTTTCAGCGACGAGAAATCGGCCAGCGCGTCGAAGCACTGGGCCGGGCGCAGGTTGGCGTAAAGGTCCATCTCCTTGCGCAGGCGCAGGAGGCCGCGTTCGGGCTTCAGGCTGAAATCGAGGGTGTCGTATTTCGGGCCGCCGACGGCGCCGAGCAGGACCGCATCCACCTCTTGCGCGCGGGCCATTGTGGCGTCGGTCAGGGGCGTGCCGTGGGTGTCGTAGGCGATGCCGCCCACAAGGTCCTCGGACACTTCGAAGGCGATGCCGCGGCGGTCGCCGAACCAGCCGATGATGCGCGACACCTCGGCCATCACCTCGGGGCCGATGCCGTCGCCGGCGAGAATGAGGAGGGAGCGGTCGGTCATGGGTGTTGTCCTGTGTGCGCGGTTCCGGAATTCGACACGGCCCTAGCCCGGCGGCGCGGGACGGTCAAGGAAGCACGGCAGGGTCCGACAGCGCGGGCGGCAGGTGGCGGGCCAGATGATCCCAGACACGGCGCACGCGGGGGGTGCGGCGCATCCGGTCCTGCGCGGCCAGCCAGACCGGAAGCGCGGGGATCGGCAGCGGCATGGGGATTTCCTCGACCACGGGATCGGCCAGCGCGGTGGGCCGCTGGCAGAAGCCCACGCCGCAGCCCGCGCGCACCAGTTGCCAATAGCTGGTCTGGTGGTCGCAGCGCACCTTGAACCAGTCGCGGTCCACCTGCCAGCCGGCCTTGCGCATTTCGCGGATCATCAGGTCCGAGGCGTCGAGGCCGACGAAATCCAGCTGCGACAGCGCGTCGAGGTCCTGTGGCCGCCCCACCCGGTCGAGATAGGCGGTGGCGGCGAAAAGCCCCAGCGGCACGTCGCACAGATGGCGGGTGACGATGTCCAGTTGTTCGGGCCGGTACATGCGCACGGCGATGTCGGCCTCTCGGAACAAGAGGTTGTCGGTGCTGTCGCTGGCCACGAGGTCGATGGCGATCCGCGGTTCCTGCTGGCGCAGGCGGGCAAGGATCGGCGGCAGGACGTGGTGGGCCATGAAGACGCTGGCGGTGATGCGGACCGGGCCGGCCAGCTGGTCGGCCTCGCCCGCGGCGGCAAGGGCCAGTTGCCCCGCCGCGGCCTGCATCGCGCGGGCCGGGGCCAGCAGGGCCTGGCCCGCGTCGGTCAGGGTCATGCCGCGTGGCTGGCGGCGGAAAAGCGCGGTGCCGAGGCGGTCCTCCATCTCGTGCACCTGGCGGCCGACGGTGGGCTGGCTGCTGCCGAGGCGGCGCGCGGCCGCCGAGAGAGAGCCGGTGTCGGCCACGGCGAGGAACACCTGCACCAGCGACCAGTCGAGGGGGAGGCGGGGGCTGTCCATTCATTTATGAATAGAGGGTCTCCGAAATTATGCAATTCCTGAACGCAGTAGAATGGAGGATGGTCAGGGCGAGCGTTGGACGACAGACGGAGGACGAAAGATGACTGGAACGGTCCTGATCCTTGGCGCAAGCGGGCGGTTCGGCACCAATGCGGCAGAGGCCTTTGCCGCGTCGGGCTGGACGGTGCGGCGGTATGCGCGCGGCGGCGGCAGCCTGGAGGCCGCGGCGATGGGCGCGGACGTGATCGTGAACGGCTGGAACCCGCCCTACCCCGACTGGGCGGCGCAGGTGCCCGGCCTGACGGCGCAGGTGATCGGCGCGGCGCGGGCGTCGGGGGCCACGGTGCTGATCCCCGGCAACGTCTATGTCTACGGCGCAGGCGCGCCGCCGGTGCTGGGGCCCGACACGCCGCATGCCGCGCAGAACCCCCTAGGCCGCATCCGGCGCGAGATGGAGGCCGCCTATCGCGACGCGGGCGTGCCGACGATCCTCCTGCGGGCGGGCGATTTCCTGGACACCGGGGCCAGTGGCAACTGGTTCGACCGGATCATGGTGAAGGGGCTGGACAAGGGCGTGTTCACCTATCCCGGGCGGCCCGACATCGACCATGCCTGGGCCTTCCTGCCGGACATGGCGCGGGCGGCGGTGGCCCTGTGCGAGATGCGGGGCGAGCTGGCGCGGTTCAAGGAGGTGCTGTTCCCCGGCTACACGCTGTCGGGCGACGAGATGCGCGCGGCGCTGGAACGGGTGACGGGGCGGGCGCTGCGGCTGAAGCGGATGTCCTGGCTGCCCTTGCAGATCGCCCGGCCGGTCTGGCGGATGGCGCGCGGGTTGGTCGAGATGCGGTATCTGTGGGACATGCCGCACCGGCTGGACGGCGGGGGGTTCGGGGCGCTGCTGCCGGGGTTCCGGGCGACGCCGCTGGACACGGCTTTAGCGCAGGCCGTCGCGCACAAGGTCCAGCCAGACGAGCGCGTTGCGCGGCAGGGGACCGTCGCCGCCTGACGGCGCCCAGTAAAGCCCCGCACCGGTGACGGTCAGCGCGCGGTCGGGCAGGATGTAGCTGCTGCGCAGGTTGCCGGGGCCGTCGTCGGCCCAGTCGGCGGTGTCCCTTGACGGATCGCCCCGCTGTGTCGCGTTGACGCCGCCCTGCGCGGCGGAAAGCGCGCGGCCCGTGTCGCTGGCGGGCTCGGCGTCTTGCAGGCGGGGGTGGGACAGCAGGCGGCGCAGCGCGCCGCGCCGCGCGTCCCCGTCGAAGGGATCGGCGTTCAGCTTGCCCAGAAGGATCACGGGCGTGTCGGTGGGCGGATCGGGCAGGGCACCGTCGAGCCAGGCCAGCCACAGCGCGGCCTCGTCATGGTTGCGGCGGCCGTTGCGGTCTTCGGGGCCGTCGAAGACCGGCGGCGTGGCGGCGATGGTCAGAAGCGTGACGCGGCCCTGGGGCGTGTCGACCGGCAGCGCCCAATGGGCGACCGAGGACAGCCGTTGCACCGCCAGCGCGGCCTCTGTCAGGAGCGGCGCGCCGGTGTCGTCCGCCAGCAGCGCGCCGGGCAGGCCGCGCCACAGGACGCCCGACAGGTCCAGCGCGGCGCCCGCGTCGATGGGCCAGCGCGACAGGACGGCCATGGCCGCCTGCCCGGTGAAGCGGCCCCAGCCCTGCGCGTCGTCGGGCGTGCCGGTGCGCCCGTCGCCGTCGAGGTCGGCGCCGCTGTCCAGCCCGGCGTTCTGCGGCGGGGCGTGGCCATGCGGCATCGGGTGGCCGGCGGCGGACAGCCGGGCGGACAGGGCGGACAGGGCCAGCCCGCCATGGTCCCAGTCGAACCCGGTCAGCAACAGGATATCGGGTGCGGTGGCGGCAATCCCGGCCACGACCGCGTCGATGTCGTCGGCCCCCCGGGTCATGTCGTGCAGCAACAGGCCCGGCCCCTTGCGGGTAAGCTCCACATGCCATGTGGCCACGCGGATCGGATCGGCGGGGGCGGCGCCGGGCAGGGCCAGCGCAAGGATCAGAAGGATCAGGCGGGTTGCAGCGCGGGGTCGACCTGCTGCATGGCGCGGCGGCGCTTGACCTCTATCAACAGGGCGATCCGCCCCATGGCGAGGCCCCGCATGAACAGGCTTGCCGGCAGAAACGCCCATGCCGCAACGATCCATATCATCGTGTGGGGATCTGAGAGGTTGACCGTGCCGAAGACCGACGAGGCCGCCTTGGTGATCGCCGGCACGAAGAATGGCATCAGGAATCCTAACGCGACGTTAAAGCGTGCATCGCGGGCCAGCCGCGCCACCACGTCGCCACCCGAGGTCGGGTCGAAGGTGGGCAGGTTGACCCAGACATTGAAGGCCCCGTTGTGAACCGGCCAGTGGCGAATGCGGATGGCGTAGAAGAACACAGCCAGCGACAGGAGCGACACGAGATAGGCCAGTGCCGCGGCGACGCGCACCTGCTCGATCACGGCGAGGCTGCTGCCTTCGGGCAGCATCAGCACGACAAGGCGCACGGGGCTGTAGGGAAAGTCGATGATGTCGGCGGCCATGGTCCCGACGATTTCCAGCAGCGCGCCCAGGGTTCCGGGTTCGGCGTGGTGGCGGCTGATGAGCGTCAGCGCGGCGACGGTCAGGAAGAGCGCGCCAAAGCGGATGCGGTTGAACGGCGGTGCGTCGCGGAACTCGATCAGGCCGGGATAGGTCGAGCCGTATTCGAAGATCACGAGCACGGCGGCGAAGATGGCAATGAGGGCGACGACCTGAACCGTATCGGCGGGAACGCTTGGCAAGGCGATCGACGGCATTGCAATCAGCAATACCATCAAACATGCGCGCACAAGGGCGCCTGCCAAGCGCGAAATCACTGCTCTACTTCCCCGACCCGGACGGCCACGGTGCGATGCCGGGGCCTTGTTCCAAACCGTTTCCGCCGAGTGTGGCGGACTGCCTCAAACTTGCCACGATCTTGCCCACTTTCACTTCCTCCAGCAAGCGCTTGGGAAAGTTAACAAATGCTTCCGGGCATTTTCGTGGAGCAACTGGTGCCGCTTTGCATCAATTTGAAAGCGGAAATGCGCCGTGCCTGTGGCACGGCGCGGGCAACCCGGGGTCGGGCCGAGGTCAGTCGGAGGTCAGAGCCAGGGGCGCGCGGCGGTCTGCCGGGCCTCGAACGCGCCGATATCGTCCACGCGTTCCATGGTCAGGCCGATGTCGTCGAGGCCGTTCAGAAGGCAGTGCTTCTTGAACGGGTCGATGTCGAAGGTGAAGACCTGACCATCCGAAGAGGTGATCGTCTGCGCCTCCAGGTCGACGGAAATCCGGGCGTTGGCGCCCTTCTCGGCGTCCTTCATCAGGATATCGACCTGCTCTTGCGGGAGCGCGATCGGCAGGATGCCGTTCTTGAAGCAGTTGTTGAAGAAGATGTCGGCGAAGCTGGGCGCGATGACGCAGCGGATGCCGAAATCGAGCAGCGCCCAGGGCGCGTGCTCGCGGCTGGAGCCGCAGCCGAAGTTATCGCCCGCCACGAGGATTTCCGCGCTGCGGTAGGCCGGCTGGTTCAGCACGAAATCGGCGATCTCGTTGCCCTCTCGGTCATAGCGCATCTCGTCGAAGAGATTGGCGCCAAGGCCCGACCGCTTGATCGTCTTCAGGAACTGCTTGGGGATGATCATGTCGGTATCGACATTGACCAGCGGCATGGGCGCCGCGACGCCGGTGAGGTTGGTGAACTTGTCCATCTGTCTCGTCCTGTCTCGGGGGCGCCCGCCTGCCCTGCCGGGCCGCCTGACAAGACGACCCGGCAGGGGTGGCGAGCAGGCCATTACATCAGATCGCGCACGTCCGTCAGGCGGCCGGTGACCGCCGCCGCCGCCGCCATGGCGGGCGACACGAGATGCGTGCGGCCCTTGTAGCCCTGGCGGCCTTCGAAATTGCGGTTCGAGGTCGAGGCGCAGCGCTCGCCCGGGGCAAGCTGGTCGGGGTTCATGCCCAGGCACATCGAGCAGCCGGCCATGCGCCAGTCGAACCCGGCGTCGATCAGTTTCTGCGCGATGCCCTCCTGTTCGGCCTGAAGCCGCACGAGGCCAGAGCCCGGCACGATCATGGCGCGGATGCCGTCCTTGACCTTGCGGCCCTCGACGATGCGGGCGACCTCGCGCAGGTCCTCGATACGGCCGTTGGTGCAGGAGCCGATGAAGACGGTGTCGATCTCGATGTCCGACAGTTTCTGCCCCGGCGTCAGGCCCATGTAGTCGAGCGAGCGGCGCGCGGCCTCGACCTTGCCGCCGGTGAAGTCCTCGGGCGCGGGCACGGTGGCGGTGATCGGCAGCACGTCCTCGGGGCTGGTGCCCCAGGTGACGACGGGCGCGATGTCGGCGGCGTCGATCTCGATCACCTTGTCATAATGCGCGCCTTCGTCCGAGTGCAGCGTCTTCCAGTATTCAAGCGCCATTTCCCACTCGCCGCCCTTGGGGGCGTGGGGCCGGCCCTTGACGTATTCGAAGGTCTTTTCGTCGGGCGCGATCAGGCCGGCGCGGGCGCCGCCCTCGATGGCCATGTTGCAGACCGTCATCCGGCCTTCCATCGACAGCGCGCGGATCGCGCTGCCCGCGTATTCGATCACGTGGCCGGTGCCGCCGGCGGTGCCGGTGCGGCCGATCACCGTCATGGTGATGTCCTTGGCGGTGACGCCCGGGGGCAGTTCGCCCTCGACCTTGACCAGCATGTTCTTCGATTTCTTCTGGATCAGGGTCTGGGTGGCCAGCACGTGTTCCACCTCGGAGGTGCCGATGCCGTGGGCCAGCGCGCCGAAGGCGCCGTGCGTGGCGGTGTGGCTGTCGCCGCAGACGATGGTCATGCCCGGCTGGGTCCAGCCCTGTTCCGGGCCGATGATGTGGACGATGCCCTGGCGGACGTCGTCGACGTCGTAAAGCTCGATCCCGAAGTCATGGGCGTTGGTGCGCAGAAGCTCGACCTGGATGCGGGACTGTTCGTCCTTGATACCCGACAGGCGGTCGGGATCGGTGGGCACGTTGTGGTCCGGCACGGCGATGGTCTTTTCCGGCGCGCGCACGCTGCGGCCCGCCATGCGCAGGCCCTCGAAGGCCTGCGGGCTGGTCACCTCGTGGACCAGGTGGCGGTCGATATACAGAAGGCAGGTGCCGTCCTCGGCCTCGTGCACGAGGTGGGCATCCCAGATCTTGTCGTAGAGTGTCTTCGGGGCGGTCATCGGTCGTCTCCCAATGGCGGCGTTGCTGTTTGGATCGGTCAAGCGGAGGCGCCGGCCGTAATAGTCGTGCGAGCACCGCGCGCGTGGCGCCGAAGAACCGCCAGGGCAGCCGGGCGTGATCGTCGATGTCGAAGACCGGGGTCATGGCGTCCGAGGTATCCGGTTGTCGCGCGCCGATCAAGATGCGTGCTTGGGGGGCGCCGTTGCCCTGATGCGGGCAGAGGCGCCCAATTTGCGTGCAGTGGCGCATCCGCGGCCTTTCGGCACGGCCACAGGCATGGCAGTTCGAGCGAAAGTGCCTATCTATTGATCGTGTACGACGCCGGGCGGCTGCCGCGGCGCGAAACGACGCCCGCCCATGCCGCCAAGGGGCCCCCGCCATCGCGGGCGCCCGAGGGGCCGCGCCGCAAGGCCGCCGGCCCGCCCGCGAGACGGAGGATGGGATGTACTACGAGATGATCGGCTTTGCGCAAGACCAGGGCAACACGGTGCTGAGCGACGTGCCTGCGTTCGCCCCGGGGGAAACCGCGCTGTTCCTCGATTTCGACGGGGTGCTGGTGGAGCTTGCCGAAACCCCGGACGGAATCGACGTGCCGCCAAAGCTGGTGCCCTTGCTGAACGCGCTGGTCGATGCGACGGACGGGGCGATGGCGCTGGTCACGGGGCGGGCGATCTCATCCCTGCGCGGGCACCTGCCGGGCTTTCGTGGCGTGGTGGTGGGCAGCCACGGCGGCGAGATCGACCGCGGCGCAGGCATAGAGACCACGGTGAACGTCGATACCGAGACGGTCGGGCGGCTGGTCGAGCTGGTCACCGCCTTCGCCAAGTGCGACGCGGCCTATATCGCCGAACCCAAGCCCACTGGCGTCGTGCTGCATTTCCGGCGCAACCCGGACCTGCGCGGGTCGGCGTATCACTTCCTTGAAACCATCCTGCACGACATCGCCGGTTTCGAGATCCACCATTCCAAGATGGCCTTCGAGATCCGGCCCGAGGGCGTGTCGAAGGATGCCGCCGTGCGCCGCCTGATGGGCGAGGCGCCCTTCGACGGGCGGCGGCCGGTCTACATCGGCGACGACATCACCGACGAGCCCGCGCTGGCCTATTGCCGCAGCGTCGAGGGCGTGGCGATCAAGGTGGGCGAGGGCCATACCGAGGGCAACTTCCGCATGGACGGCGTGGCCGACGTGCGCGCCTACCTCGCGTGGAGCCTGAGCGAACCGGCCACGATGTGATGCCATGAGCCGACTTGTCGTCCTGTCCAACCGAATGCCGCTTGGCCCCGATCCCTCGGGCGGGCTCGTGGTGGCGCTGCGCGATCAGCTGACCGCCGTGGGCGGGCTCTGGATCGGCCATGATGGCGAAATCGTCGAGACCCCGGCCCCTGCCCTGCAGCCGCTGGATGGCGGCCCGTTCGAGCGCAAGGGCTTCGACCTGACGCAGGCAGAGCATGACGGCTATTACCTTGGCTTCGCGAACTCGGTGCTGTGGCCGCTGTTCCACGGGCGCACCGACCTGCTGGACATGCAGGGCGACTACCTGACGACCTATCGCGCGGTGAACCGGCGCATCGCGCGGATGGTGGCCGAGGAACTGCGGCCGGGCGACCGGCTTTGGGTGCATGACTATCACCTGTTCCCGATCGCGATGGAGCTTCGGTCGATGGGTTTCGACAACCCCATCGGGCTGTTCCTGCATATCCCGTTCCCCTCGGCGGGCGATTGCCACGCGCTGCCCGACGTGGGGCTTTTCGCGCGCTGGCTGGCCGCCTACGACCTGATCGGCCTGCAAAGCCAGCGCGACGTGGCCGCCTTCCGCGACTGTTTCGCCAGCGTCGAGGGCGCGCGCGTCGCCCCGGACGGCACGGTGGCGCATGGCGGGCGGACGGTGCGCGCGGGCGCCTTTCCCATCGGGATCGACGCCGCGGGCTTTGCTGCCATCGCGGCGCAGCAGGGCCTGGACCGGACCGACGCGCCGGCCGTGGGCGAACACCTTATCATCGGCGTCGACAGGCTCGACTATTCCAAGGGGCTGCCGCAGCGGTTCCGCGCCTTCGGCCACCTTCTGGACCTGCGACCCGACCTGGCGGGCAAGGTGTCGCTGTTGCAGATCGCGCCGCCCACGCGGGGCGAACTGGCCGCCTACCAGGACATCCGCGAGGAACTGGAGCAGCTGTCGGGCCACATCAACGGGCAGCATGCCACGATCGACTGGACGCCCATCCGCTACATCCACCGGGCCGTCCCGCGCGAGCGTCTGGCGGGGCTTTACCGTGCCGCGATGATCGGGCTGGTGACGCCGCTGGCCGACGGGATGAACCTCGTGGCCAAGGAATACGTGGCCGCGCAGAACCCCGAGGACCCCGGCGTCCTGATCCTGTCGAAATTCGCGGGCGCGGCCGAGCAACTGACAGAGGCGCTGATCGTCAACCCACACAGCCCCGACGAGGTGGCGCAGGCCATCGTCACGGCGCTGTCCATGCCGATGGGCGAGCGGCGCAAGCGGCACAGGGCGATGATGCACACGCTGTTGCGCCATGACGTGGAATGGTGGAGCGACGGCTTCCTCTCGGCGCTGGATGCGGCGGCGCATGCCCCCGCGAAGCCGGTGCTGCGGGTGGTTTGACGCCGATCACGCGATCGCTTCTTTTCGGGACGTCCGGGCTGTGTCATTCAGGGCCACGGGGGCCACAATGAGCAGATCAACAAGACGCCTGGCCCAAGGGCTGGCAGGCTGTGTCCTGGCGGCGGCGCTGGCGGGGCCGGCGGCCGCGCTGGACCGGCTTGTGTTCGACACCGGCGGGGTGAACGGTGCGCTGCGCAGCGGGCTGGAACGCGCCTCGCTGCTGTTCGGCCTTGCCGCGCAGGAGGCCCCGAGGCCGCAAGAGGTGATGGCCGCGGCCCGCGCGGACTACAAGCGGCTGGTCGGCGCGCTTTACGAGGCCGGGCATTACGGCGGGACGGTCTCGATCCTCGTGGACGGGCGCGAGGCGGCGGGGATCTCTCCGCTTTCGCCGCCAACGCGGATCGGCACGGTCACGGTGCGCGTCGATCCCGGCCCGGCCTTCGCGCTGGGCGCGGCACGCGTGGTGCCGCCGCCGCCGGGCGCGGACCTGCCGGATGTCTTCGTGACCGGCGCCCCGGCGCGGCTGGGCGTGTTGCGCGACGCCGCGCGCGCGGGCATCGACGGCTGGCGCGACCTGGGCCACGCCAAGGCAGAGGTGGCCGGGGAACGCATCACCGCCAACCACGCCACATCCACGCTCGATGCCGAGATCACGCTGGACCCCGGCCCGCGCCTGCGCTTCGGCGGGCTGGACTTTGCGGGCGACACCGGGGTGCGGCCGGAACGGCTTCGCCAGATCGCGGGGTTTCCCGAAGGCGCGGTGTTCTCGCCCGACGACCTCGACCGCGTGACCAGCCGGCTGCGGCGCACCGGCGTCTTCAGCGCCGTGGCGCTGGACGAGGCCGAGGCCGCCAATCCCGATGGCACGCTGGACATCACCGCGACGCTGGCCGACCGCCTGCCCCGGCGCTTTGGGGCGGGCGTCGAGATTTCCAGCACCGAGGGCGCGTCGCTTTCGGCCTACTGGATGCACCGCAACCTTCTGGGTGGGGCCGAACGCCTGCGCTTCGACGCCGAGATCGGCGGGATTGCGGGAGAGTCGGGTGGGATCGACTATGCTCTTGGCGCCCGGCTGACGCGGCCCGCGACCTTCACGCCCGACACCAGCGCCTATCTCGACCTGGACCTCTCGCGCGAGGACGAGCCCGACTTTGTCGCGAACGGGATCGAGCTTGGCGCGGGGGTGGAGCATGTCTTCTCGGACCGGCTGTCGGGCAGCGCCGGGCTTGGCCTGAAGTTCGCCGACACCGTGCGCGCGACCGGCCCGCAGGACTTCCTGCTTCTGACGGTGCCCCTGTCGCTGGCCTGGGACGGGCGCGACGATGTGCTGGACGCAATGAGGGGCGTCTACCTTGCCGGTGAGGCGACACCGTTCCTGGGGCTGTCGGGATCGGACAGCGGGGCGCGGCTGACGCTGGACGCGCGCGGCTACCTGCCGCTGGGCGACCGTTTCGTGCTGGCCGGGCGGGCGCAGCTGGGCAGCGTTCTGGGCGCGACGCTGGCGGGCACGCCCCCCGATTTCCTGTTTCACTCCGGCGGCGGCGGCACGGTGCGCGGTCACGGCTACCAGTCGCTGGCGGTGGACCTTGGCAACGGGGCCACGTCTGGCGGGCGCAGCCTTGCGGTCTTTTCGCTGGAGGCACGCGCGAAGGTCACAGGCCCCTTCGGCGTGGTGGCCTTTGCCGATTTCGGGCTGGTCGGGCCGAACAGCCTTCCCGACGCGGCGTCGGGCAGCCACGCGGGCGCGGGGCTGGGGGTGCGCTATGACACCGGGATCGGGCCGATCCGGCTGGACGTGGCAACGCCCGTCAGCGGGCCCTCGGCGGGATCGGCGGTGCAGGTCTACCTTGGCATAGGGCAATCGTTTTGAGACGGCATCGTGCCCTTCTCGCGGCGCTGCTGCTGGCCGCCCTGCCCGTCACGGCGCAAGAAGCCGAGGACAACGGCGGCACCTTCCTTGAGGGGCTCCTGGAGCGCAACCTGTCCGGCGCCGGGCGGGACGTGCGCATCACGGGTTTCGCCGGGGCGCTGAGTTCGCGCGCCACGCTGGAGGAGATGACGATCTCGGATACCGAGGGCGTCTGGCTGACCCTGCGCGGGGCGGAACTCGACTGGAACCGGGCCGCGCTGGTGCGCGGCCGGCTGGAGGTGCGGGCGCTGACCGCCGAGACGCTGGTGGTCGCGCGGCGCCCTGTGCCCGAGGAGGACGCCCTGCCCTCGGCGGCGGCGGGCGGGTTCAGTTTGCCCGAGCTTCCGGTGGCGGTTCAGATCGGGCAACTGGCGGTCGGGCGGGTGTCGCTGGGTCCCGGCGTGCTGGGCACGCCGGTCGAACTGGAGGTCGACGGGGGGCTGGCACTGGCTGGCGGCGCAGGCGCGGCGCGGCTGGCGGTGACGCGCCTTGACGGCCCTGCGGGGGCGGTGGCGCTGAACGCCTCCTTTGCCAATGACACGCGGCAGCTGGACCTGGCGCTATCGGTGCAGGAAGAGGCGGGCGGCATCGCGGCAGGGCTATTGAACGTGCCGGGCGCGCCGTCGCTGGACTTCTCGGTGGCGGGCGCGGGGCCCCTGTCGGATTTCACCGCCGATGTCTCGCTGGCCACGGACGGCACGGTGCGGCTGGCCGGGCAGGTCGTGCTGGCGGCAGAAGGCGAGGCGCAGGGGTTCGCCGCCGATCTTGCCGGCGATCTCGCCCCGCTTTTCGCGCCAGAGTTTCGCGGCTTCTTCGGCGACCGCGTGGCGTTGGTGGCCCGGGGCGCGCGCGACGCGGACGGCGGCACGGTGCTGGACCGCCTGACGCTGGACAGCGCGAGCCTTTCGCTGTCGGGACGCGGGCGGCTGGCGCCCGATGGCCTGCCAGAGCGTCTGGCGCTGACAGGCCGCATCGCCGACCCCGAGGGCGGGCGCGTGCGCCTGCCCTTGGCGGGCGATCCGACCGAGATCGACCGGGCGACGCTGGACCTGACCTTCGACGCGGCGGCGGGCGAGGCCTGGTCTGGAGAGGTGCGGGCCGAGGGCGTGACCCGCGCCGGCGTGGTGGCGGATGTGCTGGCCTTGACCGGCACGGGGCGGATCGCGCGCGGCGCGGCGGGGCGCGTGGTGACCGCCGACCTGGCCTTCGACGGGCGCGGCCTGCGGCTGCCCGATCCGCGCCTTGTCGCGGCGCTGGGCGACCGGGCCGAAGGCGCGGTGCGTCTGGCCTGGACCGAGGGCGCGCCCCTGCGCATCGACGGGCTGCGGCTGGCGGCGGCGGGGCTGGAAGCGACGGGCGACGGCACGCTGGGCGGTGTGGCCGACGGGCTGATCCTTGCCGGGGCGGCGCGGGCAAGCGTGGCCGACCTGGCAGCGTTCGCGGCCCTGGCGGGGCGCGACCTGGCCGGGTCCGGCACGCTGGACCTCTCGGGCAACGGCAGCCTTCTGGGCGGCAGTTTCGACCTGGCGCTGGAGGCCCGCGCGCGGGACCTGGCGCTGGGGCTGGGCCGGGCGGACAGGCTTTGGCGGGGCGACAGCACGCTGAGCCTGCGCGCCGCGCGCGACGGCAACGGCACGCGGGTCGAGACCTTCCTGATCGACGCCGAGCGCGCCAGCGCCACGCTGCGCGGCACGCTGACCGACACCGGCGGCGATGTCGCACTGACCGCGCGGCTCGCCGACCTGGCGGACCTTGCGCCGGGCGCAAGCGGTCCGGCGACCCTCGACGTGACGGCCAGCCGCGACGGCGGGCCGTGGCGGGTGGACCTCAGCGCAAGCGGCCCCGGCGGCGCGGACGCGACCGTGGCGGGCACCCTAGGCGGCCTGCCCGCCGCCCCCGATTTCGACGGCGAGATCACGGCGCAGGCCGACAGCCTTGCGCCCTACGGCGCGCTGGCCGGGCGCTCGCTGGCCGGGGCCGTCACGCTGCGGGCCACGGGCACGGCCTCGGCCAGCGCGGCCGACATGGCGCTGGAGGCGACGACGCGGGACCTGAGGACCGGCGCCGCGCAGGCCGACCGGCTGCTGGCCGGGACGGGACGCATGGCGGGCCGGGTGCTTTGGGACGGCGCGACCCTGACGCTGGAGCAGGCCGAGGCGGAAACACCGGCGCTGCGCCTGTCGGCGGACGGGCGGCTGGGCGGGCCCGGCGACACGCTGCGCCTGACCGGGCGGCTGGCCGATCTGGGGCTGTTTGCCCCCGACATCCCCGGCCCCGCCAGCGCCGAGGCGACCCTGTCGCGCAGCGGCGGCGACTGGGCGCTGCGCCTGCAGGGCACCGGGCCGGCGGGCACCACGCTGCGCGCCGCGGGCACGGTGGCGGGCGATTTCGCCCGCGCCGACATGGACCTTGCCGGGCAGGTGCCGCTTGGGCTGGTCAACGACCGGATCGCGCCGAACTCGGTCCGGGGGATGCTCGGCTTCGACCTGCGGCTGTCCGGCCCCCCCAGGCTGGCGTCCCTGTCGGGGCGGCTGTCCACCGCCGATGCGCGCATCGTCGGCGCGGCGCAGGGCATCGCGCTGTCGGACGTGGACCTGCGCGCGACGCTTTCCGGCGCGCGGGCCGAACTGTCCGCCAGCGCGGCGGTGGACCGGGGTGGGCGGGTGACGGTGACGGGGCCGGTCACGCTGCAACCGCCGTTCGCCGGCTCTCTGGCGGCGGTGTTGCAGGGCGTGGTGCTGACCGATCCCGAGCTTTTCACGACCACGGCGAACGGGCGGCTGACCATCGACGGGCCGCTGACCGGGGGGGCGCTGATCGCGGGAGCGGTGACGCTTGGCACGACCGAGGTGCAGGTGCCGTCGAGCGGTGTCAGCGCGACCGGGCCGATCCCCGTCATCACCCATGTGAACGAGCCCGATGCGGTGCGCGACACGCGCGGCCGCGCCCGGCTGATCCCGGGGGTCAACGGGGCGCGGCGTGGTGGCGGACCGGGATATTCACTCGACCTGACGGTCAGTGCACCGACACGCATCTTCATCCGGGGCCGCGGGATTGATGCGGAACTGGGCGGGCAGGTGAGGCTGACCGGCACCACGCGCAACGTCCTGCCCGCCGGCCAGTTCGCGCTGATCCGCGGGCGGCTCGACATCCTCGGCCAGCGGCTGCGCCTGACCGAGGGCGAGGCGCAGCTTCAGGGCGCGTTCTCGCCCTACCTGCGGCTGGTGGCACAGGCAGAGGCGGGGGAATACACCGTCTTCGTGACCCTGTCCGGGCCGGCGGATGCGCCAGAGATCACCTTTCGCTCGACCCCCGAACTGCCGGAGGACGAGGTGCTGGCGCAGCTTCTCTTCGGCCGTTCGCTGACAGAGCTGTCGGCGCTTCAGGCGGCGCGGCTGGCGGTGGCGGTGGCTGAACTGGCAGGGGTCGGGGGGCTCGATATCCTTGGCTCCCTGCGCGGCATCGCGGGGCTGGCCGACCTCGACGTGACGACCACGGACAGCGGCGGCACGGCGGTGACGGCTGGCGCCTATCTGGGCGAGAACGTCTATACCGACGTGACGGTTCAGGACGGCAGCACCGAGATCAACCTGAACCTCGACCTGTCCCCAAGCGTGACGGCGCGGGGATCGGTGAACACGAAGGGCGAGACCGGGCTGGGGATATTCTTCGAGCGCGATTACTAGGCGTGGCGCGGGGGCATGGCCCCGGCGGAGGGCGGCGGGTGGCAGCGGGCAGGGTTTCGCCGCTCGACCCGCGCCGGGACATTCCCCCAACAGAGGGCTGCGGATGGCCGCGGGCAGCCGCTGCTGGCGATTGAGGTCCTCGCTTTATCCCGGCCGGGTCCGGACGACCTCAATCCCCGCGCTGGCGTTGCCAAAGCGGCTGGCCGTGGGGGCGGCCATCCGCTGCCCGGGCCGCTTCGCGGCTGTCCCGGGCAGAGGTTTCTTCGCACCAACCGCGCCGGGACCAAATCCCAACAAAGGGCATCGGGTGGCCTCGGTCTGCCGCTGCTAGCGATTGAGATCCTCGCTTTATCCCCACCAGGTCCGAACGACCTCAATCCCCACGCAAACGTCCCCAAAGCGGCTGGCCGAAGGGGCGGCCGGCCGCTGCCCGGGCCGCTTCGCGGCTGTTCCGGGCGGGGTTTCTTCGTTCGACC
>JAUIIC010000028.1 GCA_030431935.1 Alphaproteobacteria bacterium
CTGATTCCCCCGTCGTCGCGCAATTCGGACATCGAAATGCCTGCCATGTAGCACAGGTAGAAGGGCACCATCGGCAGGATGCAGGGCGTGAAGAACGACAAGAGCCCAGCCAGTGCCGCCCCCGCGTAGGAGATGTCGAACATCCGGAGGTCACCGCGCTTGAAACAGGAACATATTCAAATTATCCTGTGTGTATCGAACTCGTCAATGGGTGATCTCGCATGATGCTGACCCGCCGCGCCGCCGCCGGAGCCACGCTTCTGTTCGGGCTGGTCGCAGCCCTGTCGCCGGCTGCCCCGGCCCGCGCCGCCGAAGCGGTCGAACTGGTGATGGTCGAGGAACACGGCTGCATGTGGTGCGCCCGCTGGGATGCCGAGATCTCGGCGATCTATCCCAAGACCGAGGCCGGCCGCACGGCCCCGCTGCGCCGCATCGACATCCGCGAACGCCGTCCCGACGACATCACCTTTGCCCGTCCGCTGACCTTCACGCCCACCTTCGTCCTCGTGCGCGACGGGGTCGAGGTGTCGCGGATCGAGGGCTATCCCGGCGAGGATTTCTTCTGGGGCCTTCTGGAAATGCACATGCGGACGCATCTCGGTCCGGAGGGTGCCTCATGAGTGTGCAGCCATCCGTTTCCGAGGCTGTTCGGTGGACCTGTGATCTGGTATGATCTGCATATCGCAATATCTGGTTGTGTGACCTTCGCGGCATGTGCCGCGATCCAAGGAAGAAAGAAAGGGGCGCTCAATGGCCCTCCCCGTGCTGGAACCCGATATCTCCGAAGAGGAGATGGACCTCATCGCCGAAAAGGCGTGCGAGGCATCGAACTTCCTCAAGGCGATCAGCCATGAGGGGCGGCTGATGATCCTGTGCCACCTCGTCACCGGCGAGAAGTCCGTGACCGAGCTGGAACAGCTCCTGTCGGCCCGCCAGGCGGCGGTGTCGCAGCAACTGGCCCGCCTGCGGCTCGAAGGACTGGTCACGCCCCGCCGCGAGGGCAAGGCCATCTACTACTCCTTGACCGACGAGCGCCCCAAGCGCATCCTAGAACTCATCTACGACCTCTTCTGCAACGAAGACGGTCAGGGCGACCGGGCAAAGAGCTGACAAACAGCCTTCCGGGGTCCAAGCCGGGAGGGATACACATGCTGGACAGCATCGGAGCGGGGACCGCCACGGCCCTTGTGGGATTTGTGGGCGGCCTGATGCTTGGTCTCGCCGCGCGCCTGGGTCGCTTCTGCACTCTCGGCGCGATCGAGGACTACCTTTACCAGGAAAGCGACGTCCGCCTGCGCATGTGGGGCGTGGCGATCGGCGTGGCCGTGGTCGGCGTGGCCCTCCTGATGGGCGCGGGCGCCATCGTCCCCGCCGAGACGCTCTACCTCGGACAGGCCTGGATGCCGCTCGCCTCCATCGCGGGCGGGCTGACCTTCGGCTATGGCATGGCGCTGGCGGGCAACTGCGGCTTCGGCGCGCTGGCGCGGCTGGGCGGCGGCGACCTGCGCGCCTTCGTCATCGTGATGGTGATGGGCGTGGCCTCCTACATCACGCTGTCAGGCCCGCTGGCGCACCTGCGCGTCTGGCTCTTCCCGCCCCGCCCCGCCGAGGGCAGCGTGCCGCCCGGCATCGCCCATGGGCTGGCAGGGGTCACGGGCCTCGCCGCGCCCGCCATCGGCGTGGTGATCGGCCTTGCCATCCTGCTCTTCGCGCTGTCCGCCCGCAGCATGATCGGCAAGCCGCGCGCGATCTTCTGGGGCGTGGTGGTGGGCCTGGCCATCGTCAGCGGCTGGGCCGGCACGGCCTGGGTGGCGCATGAAAGCTTCGGCGAAACCGCGGTCGTCTCGCACACCTTCTCGGCCCCGCTCGGAGAGACGATGATCTACGCCATGACCTCGTCCGGCAACACGCTGAGCTTCGGGGTCGGCTCGGTCGCGGGCGTGCTGGCGGGCGCCTTCATCGGCTCGCTCTTCAAGGGGCATTTCCGCTGGGAAGCCTGCGAGGACCCGCGCGAACTGCGCCGCCAGATCCTCGGCGCCGCGCTGATGGGCGTGGGCGCGGTGGTGGCGGCGGGCTGCACCGTCGGCCAGGGCATCTCGGCCTTCGCGCTTCTGGCCTACAGCGCCCCCGTCACCGTGCTGGCCATCCTCGCCGGCGCAGCACTCGGCCTGCGCCAGCTGATCGAGGGCTTCGTTAGGGCCTGACACGGAGTGAAAGCCCCTTCGAAGGGGCTTCTTCCGCGCGGCCCCGCCGCGCGGAAGAAGGCGCTTGCAAGCGCCTTCCTGCCCAAACCCGATGCCGGGCACAGGACGGCCTTTCGAAAGGCCGTCAGCCCTGCCCCACCTCCACCACGGCCAGGCAATCGCCCGCCTGCACCAAGCGCGCGACAGTCCATCGCCACCGCGCCGGGCCTGCACCAGCCGATCGAAGGCCTCGCCACGGCCTGACACGGGGTGAAAGCCCCTTCGAAGGGGCTTCCCCCGCGCGGCACCGCCGCGCGGCTAAAGGTGCTTGCAAGCGCCTTGCTGCCCAAACCCGAAGCCGGGCGCAGGACGGCCTTTCGAAAGGCCGTCAGCCCTGCCCCACCTCCACTGCCACCACGGCAAGGCAATCGCCCGCCTGCACCAGCCCCGGGAAATGCCGGGCCGTCAGCAGCCCTGCCCGCCCCGCGCGGTAGTCCACCGGCGCCGCACCGGTTCGGTCGAGCGGCCAGATCCGCGCGATGACCTGCCCGGCCGCCACCCGGTCGCCCAGGTCGGCCACCGGGTCGAGCATGCCGGCGTCCCCGGCAAAGACGAAGCAGTCGGCGTCCGGCATGTCCAGCATCGCGCTGTCCACCGCTTCCGGCGCGCCCTCCAGCACGCCCACGTGGATCAGCAGGTTGCGCAGGCCCCGCCGCGCGATGCGCACCGTCTCGGCCCGCGCCGTGCCGCCGCCGCCCAGTTCGGTGGTGACGAAGACCTTGCCCTGCGCCTCGACCTCGGTGTCGAGCATCCCCACCGCGTCGATCTCGAGCATCTGCATGGCATAGGGCGCGCCGAAGGCGCGGACGGCCGCCATGCAGGCGGCCTCCTGCGCCTTGTCGGGCAGGATGTGCCCCGCCGCGAAGGGCAGGAAATCGAGCGTCTTTCCGCCCGAGTGGAAATCCAGCACCACGTCGGCCATCGGGATCAGCACCCGCGCCAGGTAATCGGCGATCTTCTGGCTTGGCGTGCCGTCGGGGCGGCCGGGAAAGATCCGGTTCATGTTCGCCCCGTCGATGGGCGAGGTGCGCCGCCCCGCCCGCACCGCCGCCGCGTTCAGGAACGGCACGAGGATGACCCGCCCCCGCAGCGCATCGGCCCTCAGCGTCGCCGCCGCCTCCAGCACCGCCAGCGGCCCCTCGTACTCGTCCCCATGGTTGCCCCCGGTGACCAGCACCGTCGGCCCCGGCGCCGCGCCCCCGATCACCGTGATCGGCGTCAGCACCGAGCCCCAGGCGCTGTCGTCACGGCTGTAGGGCAGGCGCAGCTGCCCGTGATGCACGCCGGGCGCATCCAGCGGCACGGTGCAGACGATCGGGTTCGCCGCGGTCATTTCACGAAGACCTGCCGCGGCGTGTGGCACAGCGCCTCGACGCCGGTGTCGGTGATCAGGATCGCCTCGGAGATCTCGACGCCCCCGTCCTCCAGCCAGAGCGCCGGCATGAAGTGGAACACCATCCCCGGCTTCAGCTCTGTCATGTCGCCGCGCCGGAAGGACATGGTCCGCTCGCCCCAGTCCGGCGGATAGCTCAGCCCGATGGAATAGCCGCAGCGGTTGTCCTTCTCGAAGCCCAGCCGGTTCAGCGTGGCGTTGAAGGCATTGGCGATGTCCTCGCAGCGGTTGCCGGGCCGGGCCTGCGCCAGGCCTGCCTCCATCGCCTCCAGCACCGCCTTTTCGGCCTCCTGGTAAAGCACCGGCGGCGCCCCGAAGAACAGCGTGCGCGACTGCGGACAGTGATAGCGCCGGTGACAGCCCGCGATCTCGAAGAAGTTCGATTCGCCCGCCCGCAGCGTCCGGTCGTCCCAGGTCAGGTGCGCCGCCGTCGCATCGAGCCCCGAGGGCGTGATCGGCACGATGGCGGGGTAGTCGCCCCAATGCCCGTCCGCCCCCATCACGCCGGTGTGCAGGATCTCGGCCACCAGTTCGTTCTTCCGCATCCCCGGCTCGGCCACCTCGAGGATGCGCGCATGCATCGCCTCGACGATGCGCGCGGCGCGGCGCATGTACTCGATCTCGCTGTCGGACTTGATCGCGCGCTGCCAGTTCACCAGCCCGGTGGCGTCGAGGAACTCGGCCTCGTGCAGATGCGCGACCAGCGTCTGGTGCGCCCTGGCCGAGTAATAGTAGTTGTCGAGTTCCACCCCGATCCGCGCCCCCGACCAGCCGCGCTCGTAGATCAGGATCGCCAGCGCCTCCATCGGGTGCTTCTGGGGGTTCTGCACGTAGGTGTCGTCATAGCCCACGATGGACGTATCGTGATCGGCCATGAAGACGGTGCGCACCGCCCCCGGCGCGTCGATCCCGCGCCCCCACCAGACCGGGTCGCCCTCCATCGGGACCAGCACGCACTGGTGGACATAGAAGGACCAGCCGTCATAGCCCGAGATCCAGGCCATGTTCGACGGGTCCGACAGGATCAGCAGGTCGATACCCCGCAGCGCCATCTCGGCCCGGGTGTGGGACAGGCGCGCGTGATACTCGGCATCGGTGAAATTCGGGTTCGACGTGGTCATGCGCGCGCCTCCGCTACAGGTCCCGCGCCACCTCGGCCACCGCCTCGGCGGTGGCGGCGACGACGGTGTCGATCTCGGCCTCGGTGATGCAGAGCGGCGGGGCGAAACCGATGATGTCGCCGCCGGGCATCGCCCGTGCGATGACGCCCCGGCGCAGCATCGCGGCGACCACGGCGCCCGACACCTTGCCCGGCACCTCCCACTGGGCGCGCGCGGCCTTGTCGGGCGACAGCTCCACCGCGCACAGCATGCCCTCGCCCCGCACCTCGCCCACCAGCGGGTGATCGGCCAGCGCCCCGGCCATGCGCGCGTTCAGGCAGGCCCCGGCCGACCCCGCGTGCGCCACCAGCCCCATCTCGTCGATCAGCCGCAGGTTCGCCACACCCGCCGCGGCCCCGATCGGATGCGCCGAATAGGTCCAGCCATGCCCCATCGGGCCGTAGGCGTCGGTGCCCTCCTCCAGCACGCGCCACACCCGGTCCCCGATGATCGAGCCCGACAGCGGCGCATAGGCACTCGTCAGCCCCTTGGCGATGGTCATGATGTCGGGCGCGATCCCGTAATGGGTGCTGCCGAACATCGACCCCATCCGTCCGAAGCCCGTCACCACCTCGTCGGCGATCAGGAGGATGTCATGGCGCCGCAACACCGCCTGGATCTTCTCCCAGTAGCCTTCGGGCGGCGGCACGATCCCGCCCGTGCCCAGGATCGGCTCGCCGATGAAGGCGGCGATGGTGTCCGCGCCCTCGGCCTCGATCAGCGCCTCGAGCCGGTCCGCGCACCAGTCCGAGAACGCCGCCTCGTCCATCTCGGGATCGGGCCGGCGATAGTAATAGGGCGCCTCGGTATGGATCACCTGCGCCAGCGGCAGGTCGAACTTCGCGTGGAACAGCGGCAGCCCGGTCAGCGAGCCCGTCACCAGCCCCGAGCCGTGATAGCCCCGCCAGCGGCTGATGATCTTCTTCTTCTCGGGCCGGCCGAGGATGTTGTTGTAATACCAGACCATCTTGACGTTGGTCTCGTTGGCGTCAGAGCCCGACAGCCCGAAATAGACCTTGGACATGCTTTCGGGCGCGCGCTCCATCACCATGTGCGCCAGCGTGATCGAAGCCTCGGTGCCATGGCCCATGTAGGCGTGGTAATAGGCCAGCTCCCGCGCCTGCGCCGCGATCGCCTCGGAAATCTCGGTCCGGCCATAGCCCACGTTCACGCAGTAAAGCCCCGCGAAGGCGTCGAGCAGCTTCCGCCCGTCCCGGTCCTCGATGAACACGCCCTCGCCCCCGGTGACGATCCGGTTCGGCGCCTCGCCGCGCGCGAACTGCGCCAGGTGCGTCGAGGGGTGGAAAAAGCTCTCGCGGTCCCACTGGGACAACTGGTCATTGGTCAACATGGCATTCCCTTCCCGTATCATCGGCCCCAGACCTACCGAATTCCGCGCCCGGGTTCCATGCCCCGCGCGGGAAAGCCTCTGCGCCGCAGGCCACTTGTGTTCGAGTTTGCCCTCGCCGAAGGCCGGGCCTGCGCGGCGCAGCCTCGGCCGGCCGCCTCAGCCCGCCTGCCGCTCCCGCCGCGTCCGCAGCCACAGCCCGAAGGCCAGCAGCACGAACAGCGCCTTGGCCAGCGCGTTGCCATCGATCTCGGGGACGGCGACAGGCACCGGCGCGCCCGAGACATAAGCATAGTGGAAATACGGGGTTGATGAGCCAATCAAGAACCCTGTCGAAACCGATCCGCTGAACCATCCCTCGTCGTCGATGCTCGCCGTTCCGACCAAAGTGGGTTCATCATAATAGATGAAATGCAGTTGATCTCTGGGATTCAAGCCCCCGTCGGGGTTCACGTTGAAGGGCGCGGTGCCCGCCTGGTCAAGGTAGGCCTGCGCGAAGGTCTGCGCCGGCACCCGGTCGGCCACCAGCAAGCCTCCGGTATACCACGGCTGGCTTTGCACCAGCGCCAGATTGTCCGGGATCGTGTCGTTCCCAGTCAGGAACAGGATGTCGTAGCGAATACCGTCCACCACGATCTCGACCGCGCGGGCCGGGAGCGGGATCGTCAACAGGGCGGCCAGAACCACAAGGCGTAGCGCGCGCGTGATACTCGTCATGGGCGACTCGCAAACACATACGTTCGCGGAAATCTACGCGCCCCCGGATCGCTCGCCAAGCGGTTTCAAACGCGAACGGCGCTGCCCTTCTTCTGTTCGAAAATACTCTCGCCGAAGGCCACGCCCGCGGGGGGCTCGATGCCCCCCGCGGGCGTTCGGCCGGGCGCCGCGCGTGGCGCGGCGCAAGGCCTCACATCCGCATCCGGCTGCCGTTGGCGTCAAAGAGCGGCCGGGCCAGCCGGCGCGCGGGCAGCACCTCGCCCAGCACCTCGACCGACCAGCCCTCCTCGGCCCCGGCATGATCTTTCGGCACATAGGCCAGCGCCACCGAGATGCCCGAGGCATGGGCATATCCGCCCGAGGTGACCCAGCCCACCACCGCGCCGCCGATCGACACCGGCTCGTCCCCGATCACGTCGGCGTCCCGCGCCTCGACCGCCAGGGTGATGAGGCGGTAGGTGCCGCCCGCCGCCTTGCGCTCGGCCGCCGCCGCCTTGCCGATGAAATCGGCGGCCTTGTCCAGCGCCACGAAGCGGCCCAGCCCTGCCTCCCACGGGTCGTAGACCGGGCGGTATTCCCGGCCCCAGCCGGCCCAGCCCTTCTCCAGCCGCAAGGCGTTCAGCGCCCGCAGCCCGAAATCGCGGATGCCATGCGCCGCCCCGGCCTCCTTCAGGGCGAGGTAGAGGTAGCGCTGGTACTCTGGCGCCACCCAGATCTCGTAGCCCAGGTCGCCGGTGAAGCTGACCCGCCCCACCAGCGCCGGCGCCATGCCCAGGTCCATCCGGCGGATGTCCATGAAGCGGAAGGCCTCGGGCCCCACGTCGTCGCCCGCCAGCGCCGCCAGCACATCGCGCGCCGCGGGCCCCGCGATCGACAGCCCGGTCAGCCCGGCCCCGTGCGCCGTGACGGTCACCGATCCGTCCCCGGGCAGATGCGCGTCGAACCAGCGCATGTGATAGGCTTCTGCCGCGCCGCTGCCTGCGATGAAGAACTCCGCCTCCCCCAGCCTGGCCAGCGTGAAGTCCCCGATCAGCCGCCCGTCCTCCTTCAGCATCGGCGCCAGCACCATCCGCCCCGTCGCGGGCATCCGGCAGGCCAGCATCCGGTCGAGCCAGGCCTCGGCCCCCGGCCCCGCCACGGTGTATTTCGCGAAGCCCGTGATCTCGATGATGCCCACGCCCTCGCGCACGGCGCGCGCCTCGGCGCCCACATGCTCGAAATCGGTGGACCGGCGCCAGGAGAACGCGTCCTTCACCCCCTCGGGCGCGAACCACAAGGGCACCTCCAGCCCGTAGGCCGCGCCGAACTGCGCGCCCCCGGCCTTCAGAAGGTCGTAGATGGGCGAGGTCCTGAGCGGGCGCGCCGCGGGCAATTCCTCGTTCGGAAAACGGATCGAGAAGCGGCGGGCGTAGTTTTCCTGCACCCTGGCGTTGGTATAGGCCAGCGTCGCGTAATCGCCGAACCGCGACACGTCCATGGCAAAGACGTCGTAGCCCGGATCGCCCTCGATCATCCAGTTGGCCAGCGCCAGCCCGACCCCGCCGCCCTGGCTGAAGCCCGCCATCACCCCGCAGGCGCACCAGAACCCCGGCAGCCCGCGCACCGGCCCCACCAGCGGGTTGCCGTCGGGCGCAAAGGTGAAGGGCCCGTTGATGATCTGCTTGATGCCCGCGGTCTCGAAGGCCGGGAAATGGCGAAAGCCCACCTCCAGCGAGGGCGCGATGCGGTCGATGTCGGGCTCCAGCAACTCGTGCCCGAACTCCCAGGGCGTCTGCCTGGGCGACCAGGGCTTGCAGGCCCGCTCATAGGTGCCCATCAGCATGCCCTTGCGCTCCTGCCGGAGGTAAAGCTCGCCGTCGAAATCGACGGCGTGCAGCATCTCCTTGCCGGTGGCCTCGTTGAAGGCGGCGACCTCGGGCATGTCCTCGGTCAGCAGGTACATGTGCTCCATCGCCAGCACCGGAAGCTCCAGCCCCACCATGCGCCCGACCTCGCGCGCCCAGAGCCCGCCGGCGTTCACCACGTGCTCGGCGATGATGTCGCCCTTGTTCGTCACCACGCGCCATGTGCGGTCCGGCAGCTGTTCCAGCGCCTCGACCTTGGTGTGCAACTCGATCTCGGCCCCGTTCCTGCGGGCCGATTTCGCATAGGCATGGGTGGTGCCATAGGGGTCGAGATGCCCCTCGACCTCGTCATAGAGCGCGCCGACGAACTGCGTGGGGTCCATCAGCGGGAACAGCTCCGCCGCCTCGTTCGGCGTGATGAGCTGCGCGTCGAGCCCCATGTAGCGGCCCTTGGCCATGATCGACTTCAGCCAGTCGAAACGCGCGGGCGTCGCCGCCAGCATCACGCCGCCGGTCATGTGCAGCCCGATGTCCTGGCCCGACAGCTCCTGGATCTCCTTGTAGAGATCTACGGTGTATTTCTGCAAAGCGGCCACGTTCGGATCGCCGTTGATCGTGTGCATCCCGCCCGCCGCGTGCCAGGTCGAGCCGCTGGTCAGTTCGGACCGTTCCAGCAGCACCACGTCGCTCCAGCCGAATTTCGTCAGGTGATACAGAACGCTGCATCCCACGACGCCGCCGCCGATCACCACCACCCGCGCATGGGTCTTCATTCCGTCCCTCCCTGCCGCCGCGCCCTTGCGGACGGTCTCATTCCTCGCGCCCCAGCGCCTTCAGCCGGGCATGCAGCACCCCTGCCGCCGCATCGCCCTGTTCCAGCGCGAAGACATAGGCATGCGTCAGGTAGAAGCCGGCCCGCGCCTCCTGCCCCTCGGCCTCGGCCTGGTCGGCCGCCTGCGCGTAAAGCCGCGCCAGCGCCGCCCCGTCGCCCGCCGCATGGGCCGTCAGGAGCGCCCGGTCCAGCGCGTCCGCCCCGCCCACTACTCCGCCGCAAGCGGCGCCGCCGACATGCGTTCCGCCACCCAGCGGTGAAAGCAATGCGTCGGCCCGTCCATCGCCGGGCTGAACTTGCCGCCGTCGAAATGCACCCCGTGCCGCCCGCGCTGCATGCCCTCGACCACGAAGAGATCCTCCTCGAACACGGTCTGCCACATCTCGGCGTTGCGGGCGCGCATGGGCGCAAAGGCGTCCTCGGCCACCGCGTCCTCACTGTAGTAAAGCGCCACGCGCTCCACCGTCCGGTCCTTCGCTTGCGGCTCCAGGATGATGGCGAAGGCGTGGTCGCGGTGCACACCCAACAGGACATTGGGATAAAGCGCGATGTATTCCGCCCCCCGCTCCCATTGCGCCGACAGCCCCGGCCAGTCCGGAAACCGCTGCCCGTCGTCCGAGATCATCGGCGCGTAGACCAGTGTCCCCTGCCCCGAGAACGCGCCGGGTTCCTCGATGTTGTAGTGATCCTCCAGCCGCGAATAGCTGTTCAGCCCCGGATGCACCCAGGGCAGGTGATAGCTTTCGCAATAGTTCTCGACCGCCAGCTTCCAGTTGCAGGCCACGTCGAAGGAAAACCGGCTTTCGGCGCCGCCGGCCACCAGCGGGCGGTCCTCGAACTCGGCCCAGCGGGCGATGGCCGCCGCCGCATGATCCTCGAAGGCGGGCGCGTCGCCCGACACGTTGACGAAGATCACGTCGCGCCAGACATGGCTGCGGATCTCGACGAGCCCCAGTTCGCCGCGCCGGATCTCCGCGTGCGTGTTTTGCCCCGGCCCGCCCACATGCGGCGTCGTCACCAACTCGCCCGTCAGCGCATAGCACCAGCTGTGATAGGGGCAGCGGATCACGCCGCCAACCTTCCTGGGTTCCGACACCAGGATCATCCCGCGATGGCGGCAGGTGTTCTGGTAGACCTTCACCTCGCCCGCCCGCGTGCGCACCGCCACCAGCGGCATCCCCGCCAGGTCCACCGGCATGGCGTCGCCCGGCTCGGGGATGTCCTGGCCAAAGGCCAGCGCCGTCCAGGTGGAGAACAAGAGCCCCTCGCGCTCGGCCTCGAACATGGCGTCCGAGACGTAATGCGCGTTGGGCAGCCCCCGGGCCTGGGCCAGCGGGGCGAGGACGGAAGACAGCGCGGCGGGATCGGTCATGGCGGGCTCCGGCACAGGGGAACAGGTCAGACCCTGAACCCTGCGCCCGCGCCCGTCCGCATCGGTCGCGACATGCCACCCACCAAGGGCGACACGCTAGAGCGTCACGGCCTGCCCCGTGCGCGCCGATTCCTGCGCCGCCAGCCCGATCGCCACCGCCTTGGCACCATCGGCCAGCGTCACCTCTGGCGCGCCCTGCCCGCGCACGACCGCCAGGAACCGCTCGTGCTGATAGAAGGTCGAACCGTTGTGATCCCCCGCCGCCAGCAACGCCGCATCCACCGGCAATTCGATCCGGCGCGGCCCCTTGGGATCGCGCGGGCTGATGACCAGCTCGGGCACCGGCGGCGCACCCAGATGGGCGGGCCAGAACCGCCCCGGACCGGGCACGAAGCACTCGATCTTGCCGATTGGCCCGACCGCCGACACCTCTTCCTGATAGCGCGACCCTTCGGCGAACATGCACAACTCCAGCATGGCGCGCGAGCCGCCGTCGAAATCGACGATCACGTAGCCCGAATCCCAGATGTCGGACGCCTCGCCATCATAGACCTCGGACTTGTGGTTCACGGCCTGCCCGGCAGAGGCCATCACGCGCACCGGTTCCTGCCCCAGGATCAGGCGCATCAGGTCGAAGAAATGGCAGCATTTCTCGACCAGCGTGCCGCCCGAATAGCGGTTGAAGCGGTTCCAGTTGCCGACCTTTTCCAGGAACGGAAAGCGGTGCTCGCGCACCGTCAGCATCTTGACCCCGCCCGTCACTGCCTGCGCCTCGGCCACCAGCCGCGCGATGGGCGGCATGTAGCGGTATTCCATCGCCACCCAGACCGGCGCGGGATAGCCCGCCGCGAACCGCTCCAGCCGGGGCACCTGCGCGGTGTCGGTGTAAAGCGGCTTTTCCACCAGCACCGGGCGCGGCCGCGCTGCCGCGATCGCCTCCAGCTGGTCCACATGGCAATGGTTCGGGCTGGCGATCACCAGCGCGTCCACGCCATCCGCCGCCAGAAGCGCCTCCAGCGTGTCATGGGCCACCGCCCCCGGCGCGCGCGCCAGCGCGGCGGCCCGCATCCCGGCGTCGGGCTCGTAGATCGCGCGCACCTCTGCCCCCGGCAACAGCGCGATATTGGCCATGTGCTCCTGCCCCATCATGCCCGCGCCGATGAGCCCGTATCCAACCTTGTCCTGCATCTGCCCTACCTTAGCCGCGTCACGTAACGCGTTGTTTCCGCGTCGAACCAGGTGTGTGACACCTCGGCCCGAGCGCCATTCTGATCCCAGCTTATCCGCTCCACATGGCCCGCGGGCCGGCCGGCGGTCAGCGGAAAGCCCCGCCCCCAGTCCGGCACCGGCGCCACGCCAACCCGGTCCTCGGCGCGCTGGATCCACAGCCCCAGCCGCGTCTTGTAGAACTGGTAGAGCGACTCGCTCAGGTCCCCTGCCGCCAGCGCGGGCGCATAGCCCGCGTCCAGCCAGATCTCTTCCAGCGCCGCCGGCACCCCGTTCAGCCGCCGCAGCCGCCGGATCCGGTGCGCGCGCATCGACGTCCCGAACTCGGGCAGGCCCGCGGGCTTGTCCAGCGTATCGACGGCCAGCACCTCGGCGCTGGGACGCCCCCCGCCCGACACCAGCTCCAGCCGGAAAAACACATAGGGACCAGCACGTTCCGGCACGGCCCTGACGTAGTTTCCCGACCCGTGGACACGCTCCACAAGCCCATCCTCGACCATCAGGTCCAGCGCCTTGCGCAACGTGCCGACCGAAACGCCCAACGTCTCGGCCATGCTGCGTTCGGGCTGCATCCGTTCGCCCGGCAACAGCCGCCCGGCCTGTATGTCGCGGATCAGCATTTCGCTGACCTGCACATAGCGGGGCTGGACGGTGGGCGTGGACATGCGGCGCGCTTCGAAAAAAATTGATACAGGATTGATGCATATCAAAGCGGATGCTACGCAAGGGAAAAATGCACCCCCGGAAGAGATTCGATGACCATCGTTCCCGTCACCTCGCCCGACCTAGACGCCGCCGAAGTCTCGTGGTTCGCCGCGCTCTGCTCGGACGACTACCGCTTTCTCGGCGTGCCCGAGGGCGACCTGCGGTCGTCCTGGGCGCATTGCTCGTCGATCGTGCGCACGGCCGAGGCGCAGGGCTTCCGCAACATCCTCTGCCCGTCCTCCTACCAGGTGGGGCAGGACACGCTGTCCTTCGTGGCCGGATGCGCGCCGCTGACGTCGAAGATCAACATGCTGGCCGCCGTCCGCTGCGGCGAGATGCAGCCGATCATGCTGGCGCGCACCATCGCCACGCTCGACCACATGCTGGAAGGCCGACTGACGGTGAACATCATCTCGTCGGACTTCCCCGGCGAAAAGGCCGACTCGAAGTTCCGCTACCAGCGCTCGCGCGAGGTGGTCGAGATCCTGAAACAGGCCTGGACCCAAGATGAGATCAACTATTCCGGCGAAGTCTATGATTTCAAAGGCGTCTGGACCGATCCGGCGAAACCCTACCAGACCGGCGGACCGCTTCTCTATTTCGGGGGCTACTCGCCCGACGCGCTGGAACTGTGCGGCCAGCACTGCGACGTCTACCTGATGTGGCCCGAACCCAAGGACCAGATCGCCGAACGCATGAAAGGCGCCAACGCCGCCGCCGAACGCCATGGCCGCACGCTCGACTACGGGCTGCGCGTCCACATGATCGTGCGGGATACAGAGGCCGAGGCCAAGGAATACGCCGAGCACCTCGTCTCGAAGCTCGACGACGAGTTCGGCCGCCTGATCCGTGACCGCGCCCATGATTCCGGCTCGCTCGGCGTCAGCCACCAGGCCCGTGCGCGCGAACTGGCCGACCAGTTCGGCTATGTCGAGCCGCACCTCTGGACGGGCGTCGGCCGCGCCCGGTCCGGCTGCGGCGCGGCGCTGGTCGGCTCGGTCGACCAGGTGCTGTCGGAAATCGAGGAATACCGGAAGATGGGCATCCGCGCCTTCATCTTCTCGGGCTATCCTCACCTCGACGAATGCCGCATCTTCGGGGAAAAGGTGCTGCCGCACCTCAAGACCTGCTCGCTGCCCCAGGCCTATGGCCGGGTGCCCGCCGAAACGCCGAAGACCCCGCTCGGGGCAGGAGAGCGCCGCTGATGGACCGTATCCGCATCACCGAAGGGCTGGAGTTCAGCCGCATCGTCTATGGCATGTGGCGCGTCGGCGACGATGCCGACACCTCGCCCGCCCATGTCCAGGCCAAGATCGAATCCTGCCTGTCGCAGGGCATCACCACGATGGACCAAGCCGACATCTACGGCGATTACGGGGCCGAGGCGATCCTGGGCGCCGCGCTGCGCTCCGCCCCCGCCCTGCGCGACCGGATCGAGATCGTCACGAAATGCGACATCGTCGCGCCGGCGGGCAAGTATGCCGGGGCGCGGGTGAAATACTACGACACCTCGGCGGCCCATATCGCGGCCTCGGTCGATGCCTCGCTGGCCAACATGGCCACCGACCGGATCGACCTTCTCCTGATCCACCGCCCCGACCCGATGATGAACCATGTCGAGACGGGCCGCGCGCTCGACGCCGCCGTGGCCTCGGGAAAGGTGCGCGCCGTGGGCGTGTCGAACTTCAAGCCGCATGACTGGGCGCTTCTGCAATCGGCGATGGAGACGCCGCTGGTCACCAACCAGATCGAGCTTTCGGTGACCGCGCACCAGGGCTTCACCAACGGCGACGTGGCCTTCCACCAGCAACACGCCCATCCGATCATGGCCTGGTCGCCCCTGGGCGGCGGCAGCCTGATGACGCAGGACAGCCCGGCACGCGCCATGCTGGAAACCGTCGCCGCGCGGCACGGGTCCGACGCCGCCTCGGTCGCGGTGGCCTGGCTATTGGCGCATCCCGCGACGATCCTGCCGGTGATGGGCACCAATTCGCTCGACCGCATCGCGCGTCTCTCGGCCGCCTGCGACCTGACCATCGACCGCGAAACCTGGTTCGAGATCTACACCGCGGCCCTGGGGCACGAGGTGCCGTGATGGCCGACGGCGGAAGGAGCATCATGCAAAGCGTCACGCCCGGCCCCGAGACCGCCCGCGATTTCCGCGATGCGCTGGGACGCTATGCCACCGGCGTCACCGTGGTCACGACCCAAAGCGACCTTGGCCCGATGGGCATCACGGCCAACAGCTTTGCCAGCGTCTCGCTCGATCCGCCGCTGGTGCTCTGGTCGCCCGCGCGCGCCTCGCGCCGCTTTCCGGCCTTTGCGGACTGCACGAATTTCGCCATCCATGTGCTTGGCGAGGAACAGGAGAACATCTGCCGCCAGTTCAGCCGGGAAGGCACGGATTTCGGCGGGCTCGACTGGATCACCGGCGATGCCGACACGCCGCTGATAAACGGATGCCTGGCGCGCTTCGAATGCGAAACGGCCGCACGCCATGACGGCGGCGATCACCTCATCATCGTGGCGCGCGTCACCCGCGCGGCCTGGCGCGGGGGCGACCCGCTGGTGTTTTCGTCCGGCGCATACGGACGCTTTACTTCGGTCCTCTAGGGCCGGACAACTCGGCAAGGCCCGGACAAAAGGGCCACCGAAAAGGGAGGGCGCGATGGCGCTATTGCTGGGGCTTCTGGCCCCCTTGCAGCTGGTGAACGACACCGTGTTGCGCCTGGGCCGCTGGCTGGCGGTCGGTGCCATCGGCGTCATGGTCGCCGTGACGCTGACGCAGGTCTTCATGCGCTACGTCCTCAACAACGCCTTGCCCTGGCCGGACGAGGCGGCGCGCTTCTGCATGCTGTGGATGACCGGGCTGGTCGCCGCCACCTCCTACCGGCGCGGCGGGTTCGTCGCGATCGACATGCTGGAACGCGCCCTGCCCCGCGCCATCGCCGCCGCGCTGGCGCTGGTGCTGCTGGTCATCTCGCTCGGGGTGCTGTGGTTCGGCCTGCAACTGGGCTGGAAGCACGTCAATTCAGGCTGGCTCTTCAACTCGTCCTCGCTGCGCCTGCCGCTGAACCTGATCGGGATGGAGCCGGTGCGGCTAAAGCTCGCCTGGATGTTCATGTCGCTCTTCACCGGCTTCATCCTGCTGACGCTGGTGAACATCGAACTGATCCTGCGCAACGTGGTGACGCTTCTCGGCGGCGGCGACCGGCTGAAACCGCTCGACACCCTCGACATCCCGGAGGCTGAGTGATGCTGATCTGGTTCCTTCCCGTCTTCCTCGTCTTCCTGATGATCGGCCTGCCGGTCTTCTTCGCCCTTCTCGCCGCGCCCGGCGTCCTGCTGTGGCTGAACGGGCAGGAACGCGACCTCGCGCTGCTGTATCGAAACCTCTACAACGGGATGGACAGCTTTCCGCTGATGGCGCTGCCGTTCTTCCTGCTGGCAGGCGAGATCATGAACCGCGGCGGCATCACCATGCGCCTCGTCGAGTTCAGCCAGGCCATCATGGGCCATTTCCGCGGCGGCCTGGCTCAGGTCAACATCCTGTCCTCGATCCTCTTCGCCGGCCTGTCGGGCTCGGCCGTGGCCGACACCTCGGCGCTCGGCTCCACCCTGATCCCGGCGATGGAGAAACAGGGCTACACCCGCCGCTTCGCCGCGGCGATCACCGCCGCGTCGTCCGTCATCGGCCCGATCATCCCGCCCTCGGGCATCATGATCATCTATGCCTATGTCATGGGCGAAAGCGTCGCCGCGCTGTTCCTTGCCGGCATCGTGCCGGGCCTGCTGGTGGGCCTCGGCCTGATGCTGATGGTCCGCTTCATGGCCGACCGCTACGACCTGCCAAAGGCCGCGCGTATCGTCACCCGCGGCGCCACCATCGACCCGGTGGAACACTGGGTCAGCTTCGTGCTCCTGCGGCTGAACTTCGGCGGGCTGATGTACCTGCTCGGGACCTCCTTGGCCCCCGTGGCCTCGCTGCCCGGCTGGGCAGTCTTCGGCTTCTTCCTGATCGTGGCCCATGTCATCCTGATGGCCTGGCGCCGCCGCGCCGACCCCGATTTCCGCATCGCCTGCAAGAAGGCCGTGGCGCCGCTGCAAACGCCCATCATCATCCTGGGCGGCATCCTCGTCGGCGTCTTCACACCCACCGAGGCCGCGGCCATCGCGGTGGCCTACGCGCTCCTCGTCTCCTTCCTGGTGCTGCGCTCCATGCGCCTGTCGGACCTTCTCGACGTGATGAAGCGCTCTGCCATCGCGTCCGCCACCGTCCTTCTGCTCGTCGGCGCGGCGGTCAGCTTCAAGACCGTCGTGTCGCTGTCCCACGCGCCCGAGATCCTGGCCGAGTTCATCCTCGGCCTGTCGGAAAACCCGCTGGTGCTGCTGTTCCTCATCAACGTGCTGCTCTTCGTCGTCGGCATGTTCCTCGACGCAGGCCCCGCCATCATCATCCTCGGGCCCATCCTCGGCCCGATCTTCGTGGACCTGGGCGTGCACCCCATCCACTTCGCCATCATCATGAGCGTCAACCTGACCGTGGGGCTGGCGACGCCACCCATGGGGCTTGTCCTGTTCGTGGCCTCATCGGTGTCGGGCGAGAGGGTGGAAACCATCTCGCGCGCCATCCTGCCGTTCCTCGCGGTCGAGGTCGTGGTGATCTTCCTCATCACCTTCGTGCCCGCGCTTTCCATGACCATTCCGCGCCTGACAGGCTTCATCAACTGACAGGTGCCCAGATGACGACCCAACCAACCGAGCTGACGAACTAGTAAAGGGAGGCATACCATGCTGAAGTCACTCACGAAATCGCTGCTGGTCGCGGCGATGGTCACCGGCACCGCCGGGGCCGCACTGGCGCAGGAGTTCACCCTGCGCGCCACAGCCAACTCGAACGAGAACGACGAGGACTACGACGGTCTCGTGGTCTTCAAGAACTACGTCGAGCAGGCCTCGAACGGCGCCATCGCCGTCGAGTTGTTCATCGGCACCCAGCTCTGCGCCAACGGCACCGAGTGCATGCAGGGCATCGCCGACGGCACCATCGACATCTACATCTCGACCTCGGGCGGCACCGCGGGCCTGTTCCCGTTCGTGCAGGTGCTCGACCTGCCCTACCTGATGTCCAGCGACCGCGTCGCCGAGGCCGTGCTGGCCAACGGCTCGCCCTTCGTGACCAAGCTGCAGGACATGGTCGAGGAAACCTCGGGCGGCATGATCAAGCTGATGACCATCGGCAACACCGGCGGCTGGCGCAACTTCGCCAACACCCAGCGCCGCATCACCAGCCCCGCCGACATGGCCGGCCTGAAGATGCGCACCGTGGTCGCCGACCTGCCGGTGGAACTGGTCAAGGCCATGGGCGCCTCGGCCACCCCGATCCCGTGGCCCGAGCTGTTCAGCGCGCTGCAGACCGGCGTCGTCGAAGGCACCGCCAACGGCATCACCGACATCATGGGCATGAAGTTCCCCGATGCCGGGCTCAAGTACCTCACCCTCGACGGCCACAGCTACATGGGCGCGCTCTGGTTCATGAACGCCGACCGCTTCAACGGCATGCCCGATGGGCTGAAGACCGTTGTGCTCGACGGCTTCTACCAGCTGCAGCAGGCCACCTTCGCCTCGCCCAAGCGCAAGTCGATCCAGGCCTATGAGGAATTCGCGGCCGCCGGCGGCGACGTCTACGTGCCCACGCCCGAAGAGAAAGAGGCCTTCAAGACCGCGGCCGCGCCGGTCTACGACTGGTTCAACGCCAATGTCGACGGCGGCACCGAGGCCTTCGAGGCCCTGACCGCCGCCGTGGCCGAGGCCGAGGCCGCCATCGCCGCCGCCCGCGCCGCGACGACGGACTGACGAACCTCCCCGGGCGGGGCCCTTCGGGGTCCTGCCCACCTTTGCCTTTCCCGACATCGACGGCAACGCGCGGACCAGGGCGCTGTTTATCCTGTTCGCGCTCGGCGCATGGCTCCACACCCGGCGCAGGCGCCAAGCCTGACCTCGGACTTGATCCGCCTGCGTATCTCCGGCGCAAGGCACCCGCGGCGGACGCAACGCCTAACGCGAGCGTTAGGGGGTTCGGGCGATACGGTTGATCATCACACAACTTTTAAGTTAATGAGGTATGTGGGGCCCGGGTGGGAAGTTCGGCCCGATAGTCTTGTTTTGTTGATGGGTGAGCGTTCTCGTGAAGAGTGTGTTCGGCTTTGCAGACCTGCGTTCTGTCAAACCAGCGCGGTGCGCCATGCTATCCGCGCCACACCGCTCAATCCCCAATTTTGCAACGGCCCAGCGCCTGTTCGCACTTTGCCTCGGCATCGCGCTGATATGGCCTGCGGCCCCCGCCGCCGCCCAGACCTTCCGGATCGAGGTCGGTGGCGTGACCTACGAACTGACGGCAACGCTGGGCAGTTACGCCGATTACGAAGCCGCAGTCGGAGCCGCAACCGCCCAAAGCCAGCCCTGGTACGATGGCTCAGTGCCGATCGCGAGTGCGGACAACACGCTGGCCACCGCCTGGGGCGATGCCTTTCAGACCGCCTATGCCGTGGATTCGCAGGGTTTCGATCCGGCGGTCTGGTATGCCTTCGCGTTCACCACGGACGGGACGAACGCGCGCGCGGATTTCTATCGCCCTCTCGGCGATGTGCGACACAACGAGGACACATTCGGTGTCGGCAGCGATGTCTTCGCGGTCACGACCGACTTCGGCGGCGGGTTCCCCTGGTCCTTCGTCTCGGCAGAGGTCGTGCCAGCCGTCCCCGAGATCGACGGCAACGCGCTCGCCAAGGCGCTGTTCATCCTGTTTGCGCTCGGTCTCTGGATGCGTTCGCGGCGCGACCGGCTGGCTGAGGCCGGGCAACCGCCTCGACGTGCAAGGGGGCGCGGCAGGGTCGCCAACTTTGGGAATCGTTTGACATGGTGCGGATACCGCCACAAAGCTTGAATGCCTGCGATTCGATCGGGACAGGCGCGGGGTTCACGGTGGGTATGGGTCATGGGGGCAAGTTTTGGCTGGTGGCTCGGACGGGCATGCCAGATGGTTCTTTCCGTCCATTTACGAGGACATGACGAGGCCACCGTGCCCTGCCTCTTTCGACTGCTACACCCCGTCCTTTTCGCCGTTGCCCTTCTTGTCCCACTACAGGCAAAGGCCTTCGAGATCACCGTCGATGGCGTCACCTATGAGCTTTCTGTGGCGCACATTTCTTACACCAGCAATACCGCGCTGTTTGAGGCGCAGCCGTGGTGGTCATCGTTTGATACAACCATTACCTATGTAAATGCGTTCACTAGTGCCGGTGGGAACACCTTCGTCGATTTTTCGCTTGCGACCGTCTTCTTTCCACATAGTTTTACCGGTTTTTCCGTCAATTCAATAGAAGTGTCGGGCTGGATGATCGAAGGGTTGGCCACCAGTGGACCCGGCAGTACGATACACTACGTCACCGCCACCGTCGTCCCAGCCGTCCCCGAGATCGACGGCAACGCGCTCGCCAAGGCGCTGTTCATCCTGTTCGCCCTTGGCGCGTGGCTCCACACCCGGCGCAGGCGCCTCGGCTGAGCGCGAAACAATCCCGGCGCATACCCGCGAACCGTTGACGCACCGGCACCGGTGCTGCCATCCTCTGCGCCATGGTTTCGCCGCATTTCCCAAGCGATTCCAACGGGAAACAGTCTGTTAACCAAACCGCAGGTTGCACGACCGGCCCCTAGCGGAAGGGATACATCCAGGGTTTGTAGTCGGAGATCAGTTCGTGCGCCTTTTCGATCTCTTCCGCCGTCATTTTCTTGACAACTTCTTCCTGGCTGATCGCGGCATCCGGGTCGCCGCCGATCGCCGACAGCGCGTACCACATGTAGGCGCGCACAAGGTCCGGCTCGGGCATTCCGAGGCCAACCTCGTAGTACCAGCCGACGCCCGACTGCGCGCCGGCATGCCCCTTCATCGCAGAGCGCAGGTACCAGTCGAAAGCGCGGACATAGTCCTGCTCGACGCCCAGGCCCAGGGCGTACATCACGCCGATCAGTTCCTCGGCCTCGGCATTGCCGGATCGCGCGGCGGGCCAAAGCTCCTTCATCGCCTCCTGAAACCGGCCCTCCTCCATCATGTCGCGGGCGGGTTCAAGCTCGGCCCTGGCCGCCGGCGCAGCCAGCGCGGTGCACAGGATCAGCGCCGACGTTATGCCGACGTTGTGCCGACGTTTTGCAGACATGCGGTTCTCGCCCTCCTCGTTACCCCGGCAACAGCCCTTGCAGCCGACCTTCCGGCCCCCCTGACCGACGCCGATTTCATCGAATTCGACCCGGCACGGGCCGAGATCGGTCAGCTTCTTTTCTACGACAAGATCCTGTCGGGAAACAGGAATATCTCCTGCGGCACCTGCCACCACCATGACCACGGCTCCGCCGACGGCCTGTCGCTCGGCATCGGCGAGGGTGGCGAGGGCGTGGGTCCAAGGCGCACCGCCGGCAACGGCCCGTCGAAAATCAAGAAACGCGTCCCCCGCAACGCCCCCGCCCTGTGGAATCTGGCCCATCGCGACGTTGACGTCATGTTTCACGATGGCCGCCTAAGTATCAGTGATATCTACGGAAACGGCTTCAACAGCCCGGCGCAGGAATGGCTGCCCCAGGGTCTGGAAACGCTCCTCGCCGCGCAGGCCATGTTCCCCGTCACCGCCCAGTTCGAGATGGCCGGAAACCCCGGCGAAAACGACGTGGCGGGCGCCGCACACGACCGGATCGACTATGTCTGGCCGATCCTTGCCAAGCGAGTGCAGGACATTCCCGAATATGCCGAGATGTTCATCGAGGCCTATGACCATGTCTACACCCCCGGCGACATCACGATGGTCGAGATCGCCAATGCGCTGGCCGCCTTCATCGGCACCGAATTCCGCAACCACGACAGCCCGTTCGACGACTATCTTGCCGGCGACGACAGCGCGCTGACGCCCGAGCAGAAGCGCGGGATGCGGCTGTTCTACGGCGCCGGCGGCTGCGCCGATTGCCACTCGGGCCCGCTGCTGTCGGACCAGTCGTTCCACGCTCTGGCCGTCCCCGGCTTCGGACCCGGACGCACCCGCCCGTGGGATCCGATCCCGCGCGACCAGGGCCGCGTCGCCGAAAGCGACCGGCTGGAAGATGTCTATCGCTTCCGGACCCCGATGCTGAGAAACATCGCGCTGACAGGGCCTTACGGACACAATGGGGCCTTCCCGACCCTGGAGGCCGTGGTGCGCCACCACAACGATCCTCTGGAAAGCCTTGCCAGCTGGACACCCGCGATGGCCAACCTGCCAGAGGCGCCGTGGCTGGAGGCAATCGACTTCGTGATCCGGCAGGATCGGGCCGAGATGATGCGCCTCCAGGCCGCCATCGACATCGAGGCCCGCGCCCTGCCCGAAAGCGATATCGCGGATCTCGTGGCCTTCCTGCACGCCCTGACCGGCGAAACGGCCAAGGAGCGCCCGATGGGACGCCCCGAAACCGTGCCGAGCGGGCTGCCCGTGGACTGAGCAGGCGATCAGGTAACGGCCCGTTTACCCGGTGTGGGTAGTCTTGCCCGCACGTGTTCCCGTTTGCCTCACGCGCCGCGGATCAGCACCTGGAGGTCGGCCACGTTCGTTCCCGTCGGCCCGGTCATCAGCAGATCGCCAGCCGCTTCAAGGGCGCGGTAGCTGTCGTTGTTGTCCAGAAGCGCCAGCGGGTCGAGGCCCGCCGCACGGATGCGCGCCACCGTGCCCGCGTCCACCATGCCGCCCGCGGCATCGGTGGGTCCGTCGCGCCCATCGGTGCCGCCGGACAGGAAGACCCAGTCTTCGCCCCAGCCTGCGGCCTCTGCTCCGCATGCGACACGCAGGGCAAGCTCTTGATTTCGGCCGCCTTTTCCGTCTCCGCGGATCTGCACCGTGGTCTCTCCGCCGAACAGGTGCACCCCCGGCCCACAGGCCAGCACCCGCGCCGCGGCCTCTGCCACGTCGCCCGTCAGCTCTTCGGCAGGGGCGCCCGGCGCGGCCTGCGCCATGGCCGCAAGGCTGATGCCGTTCGATCCGATCAGCCGGTTTTCGGCCCGGGGCAGGTCCGGCCCGCCCGCGTCCGGCGCCCCGAGATGAGCGCGCACCGACCCGGGCAGCCTCTCCCAGAGCCCGCGCGCCCGGAGCGCCGCCGCCGCCTCCGCCCGTGTCCCGATCGGCGCCACCGTCGGGCCCGAGGCGATCACCGCCAGGTCGTCGCCCGGCACGTCCGACAGGATCAGCGCCGTGACCGCCGCCGGGGCCGCCGCCCGCAGGACCCCGCCGCCCTTCAGTCGTGACAGCTGCTGACGCACCAGGTTCATCTCGGTGATGTCGGCGCCCGAGGCCAGCAGCAGGCGGTTGACCTCGGCCTTGTCCTCCAGCGTCACGCCGGCCACCGGCGCGGGCAGAAGCGCCGAGCCGCCGCCACTGACGAGGGCCAGAACACGGTCCTCCGGCGCCAGTCCGGCAAGCAGCTCCTCGACACGCCGCGCGGCCCGCTCTCCGGCGGCATCGGGCACGGGATGGCTGGACCCCAGCACCTCGCAGCCTGGCAGCGGCACCGCGTTGGGGACGGTGGTGACCACAAGCGCCGCGTCGACCGGCCCCACCACGTCCAGCGCGGCCTCGGCCATGCCCCGCGCCGCCTTGCCCACCGCGATAAGCACGCGCCGACCCCGTCCCGCCGGCGCCCATGCGGCGTCCGCCAGCGACCTGCGCACGGCCTCGCCCGGATCGGCGGCCTTCAGCCCGGCCTCAAAGATCGCCCGCGCATCGTCGCGACGTGTCATGCATCCTCCTGCGGCAGTGCGCCCCGGTCTACCGGGCTGTTTCCCGGCGCGCGCCAAGCTAAGTGTGCAAGGCTGAAAGGACAACACCATGCTTCTCGATATCCGGAACGTAGCAAAGACCTTCGCGGGGGCGGACGCGCCTGTCCTCTCGGATGTCTCGCTGGCGCTGGATCGCGGGCAAAGCCTTGCCCTGACGGGGGAATCAGGCAGCGGGAAAAGCACCTTCCTGCATCTTGCGGCGGGGCTCGACACGCCCGATGCGGGCACGGTCGCGATCGACGGCACGGTGCTTGGCACACTCGACGACGCGGGGCGCGCGCGCCTGCGTCGCGGCACGGTCGGGCTGGTCTTTCAGCAGTTCAACCTGATCCCCTCGCTCGACGCGGGTGCCAACATCGCGTTCCAGGCCCGGCTTGCGGGGCGCCATGACGCCGCGTGGTGCGCCGCACTGGCCGACCGGCTGGGCCTTTCGCCGCATCTGAGAAAGTATCCCGAAGAGCTTTCGGGCGGGCAGCAGCAGCGCGTGGCGATCGCCCGCACCCTTGCCGCGCGCCCGGCGCTGGTCCTGGCCGACGAGCCGACCGGCAACCTGGACGAGGCGACCGGCGACGCGGTCCTGACGCTGTTGCTGGAGCTTGTGGCAGAGACCGGCGCGGGCCTTCTGCTGGTCACGCATTCCACACGGCTGGCCGACCGGCTGGAGATGCGCCGCCACCTCAGCGCGGGGCGGCTTTCGCAATGATGGCCGCCGGGCTTCAAGCGCTTCTGTCGCACTGGCGAAGACGGCCGGGGCAGCTCGCCACGCTGATCCTCGGGCTGGCGCTGGCCACGGCGCTCTGGTCCGGGGTGCAGGCGATCAACGCCGAGGCGCGCGCCAGCTATGATCGCGCGGCGGCCGCCCTGGGCGAGACGCGCCATGCCCAGCTTCTGCCCGCCGTGGGCGAGACGCTGCCGCAGGAGCGCTTCGTGGCGCTGCGTCGCGAGGGGTGGCTGGTCAGCCCGGTGATCGACGGACGGATCGAGGCCGCGGGCACCTCGGTGCGGCTGATCGGGATCGACCCGCTGAGCGCACCGGGGGATGTGGCGCCGCGGGGCTTCAAGGGAGGAAACGGGCTTGCCGCCTTCATGCTGCCGCCCGGAGAGCTTTATACCCACCCCGACACGGCCCCCGCCCTGGCGGCCGCGGTGGGGGCAAGCGTGATCCCGGCCGCGGGCATTGCGCCGGGCACCGCCATCGGCGACGTGGGCCTCGTGCAGCGCCTGCTCGACCGGCCCGGCCAGCTGACGCGGCTGATCGTGCTTCCGGATCAACCGCTTGGCCGCCCGGGGCTGGACCAGATCGCCCCGGACATGACCCTGCGCACGCCCGACCAGGGCAGCGATGTCGCGCGCCTGACGGACAGCTTTCACCTCAACCTCGCGGCCTTCGGCCTGCTGTCCTTTGCCGTCGGTCTCTTCATCGTGCATGGCGCGATCGGCCTGGCCTTCGAACAGCGCCGCCCGGTCTTCCGCACCCTGCGCGCCCTTGGGCTGCCGCTGTCGCGGCTGATCGCCTTGCTGGTGGCCGAGCTTCTGGTGCTGGCGTCGCTGGCGGCGGTCCTGGGCATGGTGCTGGGCTATGGCATCGCCACGGCGCTTCTGCCTGATGTGGCCGCCACCCTTCGCGGGCTTTATGGGGCGGATGTGGCGGGCTCGCTGAGCCTGCGGCCCGCGTGGTGGGCGGCGGGCCTGGGGATCGCGCTGGCGGGCACGACGCTGGCGGCTGTGGGTGCGCTGATCCGCGTGGCACGGCTTCCGCTGCTGGCTCCCGCGCAGCCGCGCGCATGGGCGCGGGGCAACGCCGGAACGATCCGGGCGCAGGCGGGCGCGGCCGCCGTGCTGGCCCTGGTCTCGGTCCTGGCAGCGCGCTACGGCACCGGCCTTGTCGCCGGGTTCGCGATGCTGGGCGCGTTGCTGCTGGCGACGGCACTGATCCTGCCGGCGATCCTGTCCGGAGCGCTTGCCCTTGGCGCCCGCCTTGCCCGCGGCGCGCTGGCGGAATGGTTCTGGGCCGACACCCGCCAACAGCTTCCGGGCCTGTCGCTGGCACTCATGGCGCTTCTGCTGGCGCTGGCGGCCAACATCGGTGTCGGCACGATGGTGTCGAGCTTCCGGCTGACCTTTACTGGCTGGCTCGACCAGCGGCTGGCGTCCGAGCTTTACGTCACCGCCCGCGACGAGGCCGAGGCCGAACGGCTGCGCGCCTGGCTCGCCCCCCGGGCCGACGCCGTGCTGCCGATCTGGAGCGTGGAGGCCCGCGTGGCCGACGCGCCCGTGTTCCTCTACGGCGTCGCCGATCACCCCACCTATCGCGATCACTGGCCGCTGCTCGACGCGCTGCCCGGCGTCTGGGATGCCGTCGCAGCAGGCGAGGCGATCCTCGTCAACGAACAGCTTGCCCTGCGGCAGGGCCTTGCGCCGGGCGACGGCCTGCCCTTGCCCGGAGGCTGGACGCCCGTGATCGCCGGGATCTACAGCGATTACGGCAATCCCACGGGACAGGCGCTGATCGGGCTCGACCGCTTCACCGCGCTGTATCCCGACGCGCCGCGCCTGCGCTACGGGCTGCGCACCGACGATCCGCAAGCCCTGTCGCGCGCCCTGACCGAAGAGTTCGGCCTTCCGCCGGAGAACCTGATCGACCAGGCCGCGATCAAGGCCTTCTCGCTCCAGGTGTTCGAGCGCACGTTCACCGTCACCGGCGCGCTGAACGTGCTGACGCTGGCGATCGCGGGGTTCGCGATCCTGACCAGCCTTCTGACGCTGGCGCGGATGCGCCAGCCGCAGCTGGCCCCGGTCTGGGCGCTCGGGCTGACGCGGGCGCGCCTTGCTCGGCTGGAGGTGCTGCGCGCCCTGCTTCTGGCCGCGCTGACGCTGGCCTGCGCGGTGCCCGCGGGCCTGGCGCTGGCCTGGGCCCTTCTGAATGTCATCAACGTGGCGGCCTTCGGCTGGCGCCTGCCGATGCACCTTTTCCCGCTCGACTGGCTGCGTTTGGGCGTGCTGTCGGCGTTGGCGGCGGTGCTGGCGGCGCTCTGGCCCGCGCGGCGGCTGGCGCGCACCCCGCCGTCCGAGTTGCTGAAGGTCTTCGCCCATGAACGCTAGGCGCCTTCTTGCCCTTGCCTGCCTCCTTTGGCTCTGGTCCGGGCCCGTCCAGGCCCAGGGCTTCGCCGGCATGGCCAGCGACGCCACGGGCTTTGCCCTTCCCGACCCGGCCACGCGGTTCGAGTTCCCCGCCGACCACGGCCCGCACCCCGACTTCCGGATCGAATGGTGGTACGTCACCGCCACCCTGACCGGGGACGACGGGCGCGAGTATGGCCTGCAATGGACGCTGTTCCGCTCGGCCCTCGCCCCCGGCACGCGGGACGGCTGGGACAGCCCGCAGGTCTGGATGGGCCACGCCGCCGTGACCACGCCCGACAGCCATTTCCACGCCGAACGCTTCGCCCGCGACGGCATCGGGCAGGCCGGTGTCACCCCCACCCCCTTCGCCGCCTGGATCGACGACTGGCAGATGGCCGGCCCCTCGCTGTCGGATGTGCGGCTGACCGCGACGGGCGCCGATTTCGCCTATGACGTCACCCTGAAGGCCGAGGGCCCCTTCGTGCCGCAGGGCGAGAATGGCCATTCCTTCAAGGCGGCGACCGGACAGGCGAGCCACTATTACTCGCAACCCTTCTACCGGGTCGCGGGCAGCCTGAGCCTGCCCGGCGGCACGGTGCGCGTCACCGGCGAGGCATGGCTCGACCGCGAGTGGTCCTCGCAGCCGCTCGCCGAGGAACAGACCGGCTGGGACTGGCTGTCGCTGCACCTCGACGGCGGCGCAAAGCTGATGGTCTACCGCATCCGCGACGCCCTGCGCGGGCCCTACACGGTCGCCACCTGGATCGAGCCGGACGGCACCCCGGCGCCCTACCCGGACGGCGTGGCCACGATGACCCCGCTGGAGCGGACGACGGTCGCGGGGCGGCAGGTGCCCACGGCGTGGCGGGTGACGCTGCCAGGGCGGGGCGTCGACCTGGAGGCGCGCGCCATGAACCCGC
>JAUIIC010000268.1 GCA_030431935.1 Alphaproteobacteria bacterium
TCAGGCCGCGTGGCTTGCCCGGACACCGTCGACGATCGCGCGGAACTCGTCGTCGCTGAGGATGTCGCGCTTTTCGATGCCGCGCGACTTGACCTGCATCAGCACGTCGACGGCTTCGGCGTCCGAAAGCTCTCCAAGCCCCAGTTCCTCCATCTTGTAGGTGACGGAGGCCTTGCCGCTTTTCTTGCCCAGGACCACTTCGCCGGCGCGGCCGGTCAGGGCGGGATGGGTGCCGAACATGACCAGCGGGTCATGCATGACGTACTGGATGCCGATGCCGCTTTCGCGGATGAAGTTGCCATGGCCCAGCACCGGCTTGTTGCGGGCGATCGGGATGTTGGAGAGTTCCGACAGCAGGGCGCCCAGTTCCGGCAGCTTGTCGAGCCGGTAATGGGTGTCGTAGCCGTAAAGCAGGTGCAGCCCGAGGATCAGTTCCTCCAGCGCGGCGTTCCCCGTGCGCTCGCCCAGGCCGTTGCCGCAGCTGTGCACGCATTCGGCCCCGGCGGTCACGGCGGCGAGTTCCGTCGCCACGCCCATGCCGAAATCGTTGTGGGTGTGGATCTCGATGGGCAGGCCGGTCATCCCCTTGACCCAGCGCACCATGTACTTGATCGCCTCGGGCGTGGCGCAGCCCATCGTGTCGACGATGCCGATGGAATCGGGCGGCGACTCGTTCATGATCGCCTTGCACAGGCTGGTCAGGTCCTCGGGGCGCGCGCGCGTCGTGTCATAGGGAAAGAAGACGGTGTGCAGGCCCTGTTCGCGGGCGTAGTTGATGACGTCGCGGCTTTTGCGGAAGACGTCCTCCCAGGTCCAGCCGAACTGCGTCACCAGCTTGGGATAGCCGATCGGCACCTCGATGATGACGCCCGATGCGCCGCATTCCAGCGCCATGTCGATGTCGGCCTTCATCGCGCGGGCGAAGGTGTAGATGCGGGATTTCAGCCCCAGCTTCGAGATTTCCTTGATCGCCTCGGCGTCCTGGGCAGAGACGGCGGGCAGGCCCGCCTCGATCCGGTCGACGCCGATCTCGTCCATCTTGGTGGCGATGCGGATCTTGTCGTCGATGGAGAACACCACGCCGGGGGTCTGTTCGCCGTCGCGCAGGGTGGCATCGTGGATCTCGACCTTCGCGGGCAGGTCGAGCGCCTGGCGCACTTCCGGGACAAAGTTGTAGGGGCTGACCCACCACTTGCCGTCCTCATGATACGTTTCGCGCATCCTCACGCCTCCCGACCTTGTTGCTTCCCGCATTTTTATACCTATTTTTTCCAGAATGGAAAATAAAAACCTACTTTTTTGCGGTTCGGTCCATGGTGCGGCGTGGCGTCGGATCATGGTTGGTTTCCGGATATGGACGGGAAAAACGATATTTGTTGAGTATCCCCCCGGAAGCTGACAACGTCGCGCCATGGACAGTCCTCTTGCCGATCATCAAAGCACCCAGTCGTCGACCCAGCGCGCCTATCTGGCGTTGCGGGACGACATCATCTTTGGCCGCATTCCGCCGGGCGAGCGGCTGAAGATCGACACGCTGAAGGAGGCGCTGAACACCGGGGCCTCGCCGGTGCGCGAGGCGTTGAGCCTTCTGACCTCGGAACAGCTGGTCGACCGGATCGACCAGCGCGGGTTCCGGGTGGCCAAGACCAGCCGCGAGCAGTTCCAGGAGATCCTGAAACTGCGCTGCACGCTGGAAGACCTTGCGGTGCGCGACAGCCTCGCCCACGCGGATGCCGCCTGGGAAGACGCGCTGGTGCTGTCACACCACCACATGAGCCGGGCGCGCCAGCGGGATCCCGAGACCTCGGAAACCTGCCACAAGGCGTTCCACATGGCGCTGCTTGCGGCCTGCACCTCGCCGATCCTGCTGCGGTTCTGCGCGCAGCTTTACGATCTGAACGTGCGTTACCGCTACCTTGCCGGCCAGTCCAAGGGATACGCGCGCCGCGATATCGACGCCGAACACCAGGGCATTCTCGACGCCGCGGTCGAGCGCGACATCGAGACGGTCAGCGAGAGGCTGATCGCGCATTACCGAAGCACCGGCGCCTTCCTGGCCGAGCAGATCGGCTAACCGCGATCGCCCTCGCCTGCCCTTGCGAGGTCTTCGCTCCGGTTGCGTGCGATACGCTTCAGGCCAGCGGCACCAGCTTCAGGTCGATGTCGGCGACGAGGTAAGTCTCGTTCACCTTGCCTGACAGCATGTATCCGTCCGGGAACGTGTCGGCGGCATGGGGCACGTAGGTCATGACCAGGTCCTCGCGCACGCCGAACACGGTGTCCTCGTCAAGATACGGGTCATCGTCGGGGAAGATCTCTGTCACCAGAGGGCGGTAGCCTTCGGCCTTGACGATGTAGTGCAGGTGCGACGGGCGCCATGGGTGCCGCCCGGTGGCGTTCAGGATCTGGCCCACCGGCCCGTCGGTCGGCACCGTGTAGCTGACCGGCTTGACGGTGGTGAAGCCGTAGGCCCCGTCCGCCCCGGTGGTCTGGATACCGTGGAAGGAATAGGTGTCCTGGTCGGGGTCCTGGCTGGAATAGAGCCCGTTCGGCGCGGTCTGCCAGATGTCGATGGTGGCGCCGGCGATCGGGTTGCCCTGCGGGTCGGTGACGCGGCCGCGGGCGAGCAGGATCTCGCCCTCGTAGTCACGTTTCATGTCGAAGCCGAAGGGGATGGCCGGCGCCCCGCTGATGTGGAACGGGCCCAGCACGCTGGACGAGGTGCCCTCGGGCACGGAATTGACCATGTCCACAAGCGACGACAGCCCCAGCACGTCCGAGAGCAGAACGAACTCGTGCCGTTCCTCGTCGGAAATGCGACCCGCCCATTCGAGGAACTCGATGCCCTTCTGCCACTCTGCATGGGTCAGCTTCACCTCCCTGGCGAAGTCGTGCAGGTGCGTCGCCAGCGCCAGCATCACCTCGCGCAGGCGTGGATCGGTGTCCGGTCCGAAGTAGGACATGAAGACACTGGTTATGTTTTCGCTGGTGACGGTGCGCATGGCTGACCCTCCTGGTCCTAGAGAATGGCGGTGCTGAGCGACGGGAACCGGATCAGGAGGATCAGGACCAGCAGCATCACCAGCGCAAAGGGGAATGCGCCGATGAACACGTCCTTCAGCTTGATCCGGTCGTCGTTCAGCGTGGCCTTGATGACGAAGCAACTGATTCCAAGTGGTGGTGTCAACAAGCCGATCTCGGCGCCCACCACGGTCACGATCCCGAACCAGACCAGAGACAGGCCCATCGGCTCTATCAGCGGCAGGAACAGCGGCACCACGATGAGGATGATCGAGGCCGTGTCGAGGATCGTGCCCAGAAAGATCATCAGGAGCACGTAGAACAGCATGATCCAGAAATAGCCCAGCTGGCTTTGATCCAGCAGGTCGGCCAGCTGGTTGGGCAGGCCCGCAAGGCCCAGCATGCGCGAATAGATCGAGGCGGCGGTAATCAGGAACAGGATCGCCGCCGTGATGTGCCCGGTTTCCAGAAGTGCATCCCAGAAATCGCGAAGGCTCATGCTGCGGCGCAGGATGGCGATGACCAGCGCCAGCGCGGCGCCCGCGGCACCCGCCTCGACCGGCGTCAGCCAGCCGGTGTAGATCCCGCCAAGGACGACCGCGATCAGCCCGGCCGTCGGCAGGGTCTTGGACGCGATCTCTCGCAGGCCCATGAATTCCATGTCGTCGCCGATGCGCCCGCCGACATAGGCCGGCGCGAAGCGGCCCATGGCCCAGATCGCCACGACATAGGCCGCCGCCAGCAACAGGCCCGGCGCGACCCCCGCGAGGAACATGTCGCCCACCGATTGCTCGGCCACGAAGGAATAGATGATGAGCATGGCGGACGGCGGAATGATCATGCCCAGGACCGACGATCCCGCGACCACGCCCACCGCGAACCGCGGGTTGTAGTCATAGCGCAGCATCTGCGGCACCGAGACCTTGGAGAACACGCTGGCCGAGGCGATGGACGACCCGGTGACCGCGGCGAAGACGGCGTTCGCGCCCACCGTGGCCATGCCGATCCCGCCCTTCACCTTGCGAAAGCCCGAGTTCATCACCCCGTAGATGTCCGCGCCCAGCCCCGCCTTGGACACGATCAGGCCCATGAAGGTGAACAGCGGCACGGTGGCGAAGGTGTATTCCATCACGCTGTCGCCGACCGCGACCTTCAGGAGGTTCATCGCCAGCGTGAAGTTGTCGCGCATCAGCCAGATGGACACGAAGCTGACCACGCCCAGCGCGATGGGGATGTAGAGCCCGATGTAGACAAGCACGACGATGGCGACGACCGACACCATCCCGATTTCCAATGGCGTCACGTCCGGTCCCCCTTGTGCGGGCGTTCATGCGCCGGGTCGGAGCGTCCGCGCAGGACTTTCAGCGCGAAGACCAGAACGCACAGGGTCGCGCTGAGGAAGATCGCCAGCTTTATCGGCCACCAGGGCGCGGTAAAGACGCCGGGCACGCCGAAGTAATCCTGCGTTTCGTACATCTTCAGGAATTCCGGCCAGATCGTGATGGCGATCAGCGTCATGAAGGCGGCCGAGACCACGTTGATGGCATGGCTGATCGCGCCGGACAGGCGCGGATAGCGGCCGCCGAGGAGGATGAGGAAGCCGTCGGAGCGGGTCAGCCGGTTTACCCGGCAGACGTCCGGCAGTTGCAGGAAGACGATCAGGACCATCGAGAACTGCACCACCTCGACCGCGCCGTGAAACGGCTTGTTGAACAGCGATCGGGCGATGGCGTCGTAGTTGACGATGCCGACCAGCACCAGAACCAT
>JAUIIC010000029.1 GCA_030431935.1 Alphaproteobacteria bacterium
GCCGGGCAGGCGGCTCCATTTCAGGGCGACGGCGTAGTGGCTGGGATTGACCACGACCACGTCGGCGCCGGGCACATCGTCGAGCATCCGGTTCATCGCCAGCTCTTGCGCGCGCTGGCGGCGGGCGAAGCGGAAGTTGGGATCGCCTTCGGATTCGCGCTGTTCGTCGGCCAGTTCCTTGCGCGTCATCCGGTTCTGTCGGAGGTGCGAGGCGTGCTGCCACAGGGCATCGGCCACGCCGATGAGCGCCGTCGCCACGACCGCCAGCGCCATGAACTTTACCAGCAGGGCGCCGAGCGCGATCACCGCCTGCGCGGGCGGCAGTCGCACCGTCAGGAGAATGCGCTCCATCTCGGCGGACAGAAGCGCCAGCAGCAGGATCGTGAAGACGGTCAGCTTCGCGGCGCTCTTGGCGAACTCGAACAGGCCGTCGGCACCGAATTTCTGCCGGGCGGTGGCCAGCGGCGAGATGCGCGACAGTTTCGGCTCCAGCCGGTCGGGGGTAAAGGCCAGCCCCCGCTGCGCCGCCAGCGCCAGGAACGCGGCAAGCGCGGGCGGGCCGAACCAGATCGCAAGCGGCCCGGCCAGCGCGGACCAGAGCGGCCAGAGAAGCGCATCGCCACGTCCGTCGGGCGCGGCATCGGCCAGCCGGTCGGCGCCCGCCAGAAGCCCGGCCATCGCCCCGGCGGCGGACCCGATGCTCTGGCTTCCCAGCGCCACGCCCGCCAGCAAAAGCCCGGCATAGCTGGCCGCCGTCGTCAGGTCGACGAAGCGCGGGCGCTCGCCCCGGCGCCGCGCCTCTTCCAGCCTTTTCTGCGTCGGCTCATATGGCTTGTCGCCCGGGGACTGGTCGTCTTCCCCGCTCATCCGGGCGGGCCGAACGGGTCGGCGATGACCGCGAAAAGCGCCTCGGCCCAGACGGCCAGCAGCATCGGCATCGCCAGAACCATGAGGATCAGGCCGCCCGCGGTGATCGCCGGCGCGCCCACGAAGGCCACCATGAGCTGCGGCATGGCCCGGTTGATGACCCCGAGCGCCAGGTTGTAGAGCGTCGCGGCGATCACGAAGGGCGCGGCCAGGCTGAAGGCCAGCGCAAAGGCCCGCGCGACCCCGGCGATGCCCCAGCTGGCCATCAGCCCGGTGCCGGGCAGGCGCCCGGGCGGCAGGGTGTCATAGGACAGGATCAGCGCCTCGGCCAGCCGCAGGTGCAGGCCCAGCATCGCCGCAAGCGCAAGGCCCGCCACCAGCATCAGGTGCCCGATGGCCGGCATCGGCTCGACCGCTGCGGTGCCGAAGATCTGCGACAGCGAGGTCGCCTGCGCCGCGGTGGCGCCGGCCACCTGCAAGGCCAGCACCATGAGCCGAAGGATCAGCCCAAGCGCCAGGCCCGCCAGCGGCTCTGTCAGCAGAAGGCGTGCGGCGGCGGCACCTTCCGCGACCGGGGACAGGCGCTCGGCCGCCGCCGGGGCGACGACCGCGGTGAAGGCCAGCGCCAGCACCAGCCGGACCCGCAGCGGCACGGCCTGTTCCCCGAAGGCGGGCAGCACGGCCATCGCCGCGCCCACCCGCAGGAAGACCGCGAAGCCAAGCGCCCACGTCGCCTGCGCGGTGCCCAGCAGGTCGGCGAGCGCGGCGGTCATGCGGGCACCGTCCCGACCAGCGAAGGGCGCGCGTCCACGCCGATCTCGTCGAAGGACAGGACGGGGTTCTGCACGCCCTTGGCGTTCAGGACCGTGCGCAGGAACCGGCGGCGGCGGGTCGTGGTGACAAGGCCGGCATAGGTGCCGGCCTCTCCGGCGCGGGCCACGCGTTCGGCGATGGCCTGGGCCAGGCGGTTGAACTCTTCGGGGGGCAGGGCCACGTCGTCGCGCCCCGAGGCGCCCCCGATCTCGTGCGCCGCGAACCGGGCCTCCCATTCCGGGGCCAGCTGGATCAGGGGAAGCGTGCCGTCGGGGCGGCGCAACTCGGCCACGAGCTGGAAGCCCAGCCGCTGGCGGACATGCTCGCAGATCGTCTCGGGCGTGGCCGGGCTGCCGCGCATCGCGGCGGTCGCCTCCAGGATCAGGGGCAGGTTGCGGACCGAGACACGCTCTTCCAGCAGCAGCCGCAGCACGGACAGAAGCAGGTCCACCGGCACCTTGTCGGGCACCAGATCGTCCAGCATCCGGCGGTTGGCCTCGGCCCGGGCCGGGTCGCTGACCGAGGTGAAGGCATCGAGCAGCCGGCGCAGCGCCCGAAGCGACATCAGCCGCGGGAAGTTGCGTTTTATGACCTCGAGCAGATGCGTGGCCAGCACATCGGTCGGGCCCACCACCGTCAGCCCCGCCAGCGCCGCCTGGTCCTGCGTCGCGCTGTCGATCCAGCGGGCCGGGGCGCCGTAGACCGGCTCGCTGACGTCTTCGCCGCGCGGCAGCGCGGGCGGCTCGGCGGGCAGGATCGCCAGCACCCGCTCGGGGCGCAGGACGTCGCGGGCCTGCTCGACCCCCTGGATGCGGATGACATAGGCCCCCGCGGGCAGCGACGGGTCGTCGGTCAGCCGGATTTCCGGCAGGATCAGGCCAAAGGCGCTGGCGACATGCCGGCGCATCCCCGCGATGCGGGAATCGAGCCCGGTCACCGGGTCAAGCACCATGGCGACGAGATCCGGCGCGAATTCCAGGTGGATGTCGTCAAGATCGAGCGTGTCGCCGATCGGCGGCGGCCCCGGCGGCGCGGCATCGGGCGGTTCCGCGGCGGATGTGGCCCCGGCCGCGCGCCGCTGGACGGCCCAGCCGGCCGCGCCCAGCGCGCCGGCCGCCGCAAGGAATGGCAGGAACGGCAAGCCGGGCACCAGCGCGAACAGGGCCAGAAGCACGCCGACGGTGAACAGCGCGGGCGGAAAGCGGCCCAGTTGCGAAAAGATCGCGGTATCGGTCGCCCCGCTGGCCCCGCCCCGCGCCAGCAGAAGCGCCGAGGCGATCGAGATCACCACTGCCGGGATCTGGCTGACCAGCCCATCGCCCACGGTCAGGATCGCGTAGGTCTCGAACGCGCGGGACAGGGGCATGCCATGCACCAGCGTGCCGATGGTCAGCCCCATGACAAGGTTCAGAAGCGTGATGAGCAGGCCCGCCACCGCGTCGCCCTTGACGAATTTGGACGCCCCGTCGAGCGAGCCGAAGAACGTCGTTTCCTGCTGTTCCCGTTCGCGGCGGGCCTTCGCCTCTTCATGGCCGATGGCGCCGGCGGCCATGTCGGCGTCGATGGCCAGCTGCTTGCCCGGCATCGCGTCCAGCGCAAAGCGCGCGCCCACCTCGGCCATGCGCGCCGCGCCCTTGGTGATGACGATGAAGTTCACGATCAGCAGGACGCCGAAGACCACCAGCCCCAGGAACAGGCTGCCGCCCATCACGAACATCGCGAAGCCCTCGATCACGTCGCCCGCCGCGCGCGTGCCGGTGTGGCCCTCGCCGATGATGAGCTTGGTGGAGGAGACGTTCAGGGACAGCCGCAGCATCAGCGACGCCAGAAGGACCGTAGGAAAGGCCGAGAAATCCAGCGGTCTCTCGATGAAGAGCGTGACCGTGAACATCAGGATCGCCAGCGCGAAAGAGGCCGCAAGGCCCACGTCCAGCACCCAGGCCGGCATCGGCAGGATCATCATGACGATCACCGCCATGAGCGCGAGCGCCAGGAGGATCGTGGGCTGAAAGAGCATCGCAAGGCGCAGGGACATTACCGGTCACTCCAGCGCCAGGAAGGGCCGGGCGCCGTGGTCGCCCCGCGGCACCAGAGAGCCAAGGGCCCCCTGTTCCCCCGCGGCGATCAGAAGCCGGAAACCGTTGTCGCGCGCGGCGGGTGTCCCGGCCGCGGCGGACCGGACGGGTGGCAGATCCGGCGGCGGCACGTTTTCAAGCCGCGCGCGCAAGGCGTCGAAACGCTCGCGGTAGCGGCGCGCAAGGTCGGGCGTGCGGGAATGATAGGCCCCCGCCGCCGCCGACCAGCTGCCCAGTTCGCCGTGCAGGCGGGCAAGGAACCCCGCCGCATAGCGCGCCCCGGTCATCGGGTCGAACATCGCCTCGACCGAATCAAAGGCCTGCCCGTGCCAGCGATGGTTGATCTGGAAGCACCCGATGTCGAAGCTGACCGCACCCGCTTCCCGCGACCTTTCGACATGGTCGAGCGCGTCCTGGCGGCTATCGAACCAGTGCCCGGCGCCTTCCATGTTCACCGTCCACGGCCAGGGCCGAAGCCGTCCGCCGTTGCGGCGCCCGCTTTCGGTATGCGCGATGGCCAGAAGCACGGTTTCGGGAATGCCCGCGGCACGCGCGGCCGCGATGGCCGCCTGTTCGCAGAGCGCGGCCGGATCCGCCTGTGACCCGGCCGATGCAAGCGCCGGACGGCAGGCGGCGCCGCCCGCGAGAACGGCCAAGAGAGCCAGAGATATGCGCATTCTGCGCAGAACCTTGCGGTTGCGGATCATCCCGATCGGGTCCTGTTCGGTTTCCCGTCCCGACCCTAGGCGCGCGGTGTTGAGAAAGGGTAACCGCCAGCCCTTGCGCCAACCTGAAAGGCAAGGACCGCGAACGCGTCGCCCATGCGACCGATGGGGGACGCGGTCATCCCCCAGCAGGCCCGTCCACCAGCTGACGGTAGACGCGCTGCACCTCCTCCGAACGCCGCAGAAGATCCGCCGCCACGTCCAGCAGGGCCGAGGCGCCTTGGGCGGTCTCGGGATCGCCCGGCGGATCTTCCGCCAGGGCGGCAGCCGACCGCTGCAGTTGCGCGCCCAGCGCCGCCACCCGGTCCCAGTCCCCGGCCCGCCAGGCCGCTTGGGCCAGCGCGTCGTCCCCAGCGTCCCCGGCCCGCGCCAGGGCGGCAAGCGCGCCGTCGGGCCGTCCCGTGGCCATCAGGGCACGCGCCAACAGCACATCGGCCTCGAGGCCGTTGGCACCGGCCAGTTCCGCCAGGGCAGCCTCGGGCGCGCCGTCGGCCAGGTGCATGCGCGCCAGGATCAGCCGATCAGCCAGTTCGGGCGGCGCGGCGCGCGCGGCCATCACCTGCAGGGCCGCAGCAGGCAGGCCCATGTCGATCAGGCGTAAGGCCAGCGCCCGGCGCGCGGCATCCGCGGCGCCTCCGGGCAAGGCCGGAAGCGATCCGGCCAGAAGCCGCGGCAGGACCTGCGCCAGGTCCGGAAGCGGCGCGTCCGCGACGGCGGCCATCGCCTCGACCCGAAGCGCCTCCAGCGTCGCCTCGTCGAGGTCGCCCGCCGCGCGCAACGACGCCAGCCCGTCATACGCCTTGGGAAGGCGTCCGGCCACGATCAGGCCGCGCAGATGCGCCCGGGCAAGGCCCACGCCCTCCGGCGTGCCGCCCCGCTCCATCGCCAGGGTCGCGGCCTGCAGGAGCAGGCGGTCATCGGGCGCCTTGCCCGCGTCGGCCATGCCCTCCAGCAGGGCAATCAGCGCCGCCACGGCCTCGGGGCTGTCGCCTTGGGAAAGCGCGGCGAGGCGATCAAGGCGGTCCACGCCTGCGGGCAGGCCCAGGCGCGCATCCAGCAACTCCAACCCGGGCGACGCGCCATCCGCCGCACGCGCCATCGCGTTGCGAAGCGCCGCGGCGCTGTCCGCATCGCCCATTTCAAGAAATATCGCGGCGAGGCCGGGACCGAGGCTGCGCCGCAGGCCGGGCGGAAGGGCGGCGAACGCGGCCTGGACGGCGGCGGTATCGACCGGATCGCCCGGCATCAGCCGGCCCCGCGCCAGCACCGCCCAGAGCGCGGCGCGCCCGGCGCATCCGATCTGCCCGGCAAGATCGCTTGCCGGCAGCGTGCCGCCATCGACCAGCCGCGCCAGCTGGTCCAGCAGGCCGGCCTCTGGCACAGGGACATCGAACGCATTCAGCAGCGCCCGCGCCTCGGCCCCGAAGCCGATAGCAACGGCGTGGCGCGCCGCGTCGCGGATGGCCTTGGGATCGGGCCGGTCGTGGGCATCGACAAGCGCAACGCGATAGGGGGCCATCTCGACCCGGTCACCGGCCCAGGCCGCCAGATCGAGGCGCCCGTCGGCGATGCAGGTGTCGCCGTCGCCGGGAGGCAGGGCGCTGGCCGGGCGGTCCCGGTCCACCACCGTCTGGACACGAAGGTGGTCCGCCAGCGTCCCCGGTGGCGAGGTCTCGGTCGAAACCGGGGCGTCTTCGGGCAGCGCCTGTGCCGTGTCGGGGGCGGGCGCCACGGCGACCGGCGCGGGTGGCGGCGACAGCGCGACAAGCCCCTGGTCGGCGGCGCGGCCCAGCTGTTCCGCGATCTCCCGGGCGGCCTCCTCCACGGCCAGGTCGACGTCGGTCGGCGACAGGTCCTGCCCCGGCATCCCGCCATCCGGGGAGAGCGCGGCCACGGCGGGGGTGGTGTCCCGCATCGGGTCGATGGGCGGCACGGCCTGTCCCGGCACCTCGGAAAGGGGGGCATCCGGGCGCAGCCCCGGGACGCCCGGCAGCGCGACACCGGGCAACAGCACGGGTGCCGGACCCGCCGGCGCAACCGGTGTCGCCCGGATCGGGGGCACCGGGTCCGCACCGGCGATGGTGTCGGGTGCGGCGGGTGCTTCAAGGCGCGCCTCGAATCCCGAGCCGACGGGGGCCGGGCCGTCGCGGATGTCGATGACGATGCCCTGCGGGATGACAAAGGCGTCCCCGTGGCAGTCGCACTCGACCGAAAGCGCAAGGCGCCCGTCGCCGCGGTCTTCCAGCGCCGCGATGCGGTCGGGCCGGATCATGTCGTAGACCGCCGCCGTGTCAAAGCCGTCCGGGGCCGTGACGCGCAGCTCGTACCCGCCATCGACCCGCCCGAACCGCCACTCCGGATCAGCGGCCATGTAGATCACCAGGCGCGAGAAACCCGGATGATCGCCGGACCGGACCGTCAGGGGCGCGGCCGCGGCGGCGCCCGCGGCGCAACAGGCCAGCAGGGCGATCAGCCGCCCGATCATGCCGCGTCCTGCCGCACCGCGCGCAGCGCCTCTTCAAGGTCGCCATAGGTCGGGCGGAAGTGCTTCGGCGTGTTCTGCCGCCCGACCTCGATGCAGATGTTGGGCGGATGCGCATGCAGGTTGGCGACCAGCACCTCTCGGATCAGCTGGTAGAAATGCGCGTCCTCGTCGATTACCGCCTTCACCCTGCTGGCGAAGGGGCCGACAAGCCCATAGGCCAGGAACACGCCCAGGAAGGTGCCGACCAGCGCGCCTGCGATCAGCTTGCCCAGGATCTCTGGCGGCTGGTCGATGGACCCCATCGTCTTGATGACGCCCAGCACGGCCGCGACGATGCCCAGGGCCGGAAGCCCGTCGGCCATGGTCTGCAGGGTGTGGCTGGTGTGCTGGGCCACGTGGTGGCTGGTCTCCAGCCGTTTTTCCAACACCTCCTCGACCTGGTGCGGATCGTCGTAGTTCATCGCGGCAGAGCGCAGCGTGTCGCAGATCAGGTCCACCGCTTCCCTGTCCGCCAGGATGCGGGGATAGCGCCCGAAGATGGCCGAGGTGTCGGGCGCCTCGATCTGTTCCTCCAGGGCGACGGCGTTCTGCCGGGCCAGGCGGATCAGCTCGAACAGCAGGCACAGCAGGTCGCGGTAATCCTCGGGCTTCCAATGGGCGCCGCGGAACACCTTTCCAAGGTCCTTGAGCGTGTGCTTGATGACGGACTTGTCGTTGCCGATCAGGAAGGCGCCGATCGCCGCGCCCCCGATCATCGTCATCTCGTAGGGCAGCGACTTGAAGATGATGTACATCTTGCCGCCGGCGGCAAGGTAGCCGCCGAACACCATGGCAAAGACCACGACGATTCCGATGATACCGATCATGCAACGCCCCGCGATGCTGTGCTGTCCCCGCAGGATGCGGACGGCGGGTTAAGACCGTCTTTCCGGACGATCGCCTTGCGGCGTTTTCCCGGCACCGCTCAATCCGCCGCGACGGCGCTGTTGCGGCTGGCGAGAAGCAGGCTGAAGCCATAGGCGGTTTCCGGGGACAGGCCCGCCAGGATCCCCGCCGCCGCGTCCGGACGCATCCGGGCCAGGAACCCGGCGGCGAACTCGGGCGCCATGGTTTCGAAGAGCGCCGCCGCCTCCTTGGGCTTCATGTTCTCGTAGACGGCCGTCAGGCGGTTCAGGTCGTCCTCGGCCGCGACATCGGCGACGCTCACCAGCCGCGACAGCCGCGCCTCGGCGCCTTCGAGGGCGGCCAGTTGCCGCCCGACCTCGTCGCGGGCATGGCGCAGGGTCGCGGCGCGTTCGGCCAGTTCCGCGTCGCGCAGGTCAAGCGCTGCCTGCCGTTCTGCGATCATGGCAAGGACGGCGGCAAGGTCGGGCGGGGTGTCGCAGGATGCCACGGGACCTGCGGGCTGCGGCTTGGGGGCGGTGCCGGTCTCGGCCAGGGTCGCCGCGCCCAGGGCCGCGCGCAGCCCCGCCGATGCCAGGAACAGAAGCGCGATGACCCAGAGCGCGCCGCGCCCGGTGCGCAGCCGGAACGCCGCTCTCATTCCGCGGCCTCCACGCCACGGCGGCTGCGGAACAGGGCCACGACGCTGGCGCCCGAGGCGGCGCGCGCGGCCTCGGGCGCCTCGTCCGCCTCGTGGACCACGTCGTCAGGCGACTTGCCCATGACCATGTCCGCCCCGGTCCCGTCATCCGGACCGGCCGGCGCATCCTCGGCCCGCCCGGGCGTCGCGCCGGTTGCCTTCGTCGCGGGGGCGGGCGCGGCGGCCTCCTCGTCCCGCAGAACGGGCGCGCGCCCGGCCTCAGCCGCAGGCGCGGTCCCGGCATCGGCCGCCGGGCCAACGGGGGGCAGATCGTGCATCGCGGCCACCAGAAGCTCCAGCCGGCGGGCGACGCCATCGGCACGGTCGGTCAGTTCGGCCAGCGCGGCGCCAGAGCCGCTGGCGGCCCCCTGCGCGGATTTCAGGGTGCGCGTCATGTCGTCGACCTGCGCCGACAGCACCGCGACCGCCCCGCCCACGCCCTTTTCCAGATCGGTGAACCGGGTCAGGCGCCGGGACAACACCACGCAGTAGAACCCCGCCCCAAGGGCCCCGGAAATCAGAAGGATATCGGCAATCAGTTCCATCGCACCGCCCTAGTTCAACACGAATTCCATGATGAGCAGATCCTGCACCCGCCCCTCGCCCGTCACGATCTGGATGCGCCGCAGCAGCTGTGCGCGCAGCCGGACCAGCGCCGCGGGGCGTTCAAGATCCTCGAGCGCGATGGCCCGCAGATAGCTGTTCATGACGTCGACCACGCGCGGCAGCAGCGCCTCGACCTCTGCCTGGGCGGAGGCCGAAACCTCCAGCTCGGCCCGGAACCGCAGATGACGTCCGGCATCCGAAAGATTGATCGTCAGCGGCTCCAGCGGAACGAAGGCGATGTCGGGCATGTCGGGCACGCCGGCCTTCTCTTCCTGCGCGGCATGGTCCGCCTTGTCGGGCCCCAGGATCATGCCCGACCAGACGGCGAAGAACCCGCCGCCGCCAAGGACCAGCGCCCCGACGAGGCCAAGCACGAGAGGGAGCTTGCCGCCGCGCTTGGGCGGGTCGTCGTCGGGTGTCTGGTCGGGATCGGCGGTGTCGGTCATCGCGGCCTCTGCTTGCATGGCACGAGGGTCGATATATCCGCGGTTGGGCTAACCGAATGTTAAGCGGGACCACCCAATTCTGACCGGGCCGCACGATCGCGGCTGTCAGACAGGGGTGCCCGGTGCAGAACGTGCTGTCTCTCTGGTCCGCGCTGGATCCGCGCCGCCGCATCGTCGTTGCGCTGGCCACCGTGGCCGTGTTCGCCGCGGTGCTCGGGCTGGCGCGGATGGCCGCGCGGCCCGACCTTTCCCTGCTTTACGCCGGGCTGGACCCGGCCGCCGCCGGCGACGTCCTTGCCGCGCTGGACCAGTCCGGGACCCCGCACGAGGTGCGCGGCACCTCGATCTTCGTGCCCGCGGCGGACCGGGACGCGCTGCGCCTGACGCTGGCCGGGCAGGGCCTGCCCGCCAATTCCGCCGCCGGGTACGAGCTCCTTGATTCGCTGTCGGGCTTCGGCACCACCGCGCAGATGTTCGATGCCGCCTACTGGCGCGCGAAGGAGGGTGAGCTTGCGCGCACGATCCTTGCCGCGCCGGGCATCCGGCAGGCCCGCGTTCACATCGCCGCGCCGTCCTCCAGCTTTCTGCAGCGGGATGCCGCGCCCAGCGCCTCTGTCACCGTGATCGGAACCAGCGGCGCCATTCCGCCCCAGCGGGCGACCGCCCTGCGCTACCTCGTCGCCTCGGCGGTCGCCGGGCTGACGCCCGATGCGGTCTCCGTCATCGACGGACAGACTGGCGCCGTGGTCTCGGGCGACCAGGCCGCCGACACCCAGGGCGCCGACGCGCGCGCAGCCCTGCTGCGCGCCAACATCCTGCGCCTGCTGGAGGCACGGGTGGGGCCCGGCAACGCCGTCGTCGAGGTCAGCCTTGAAACCGTCACAGAATCAGAGGCGATCACCGAGCGCGTGATCGACCCCGACAGCCGCATCGCGATCAGCACCGAGACCACCGAACGCGCCACCGCCTCGACCGAGACGGGGCGCGGCGCGGTCACCGTGGCCAGCAACCTGCCCGACGGCGATGCCGCGCGCGACGGCGGCGCCGCGCAAAGCGAGGACAGCGAAACCCGCGAGACGGTCAACTACGAGGTCTCGGAAACCCGCCGCGAGGTGGTTCGCGCGCCCGGCGCCGTCCGGCGCCTGAGCGTCGCGGTCCTGATCGACGGCCTGCGCGTCCCCGATCCCGACAGCGGCCAGCCCGTCTGGCAGCCCCGCCCCGAGCCAGAGCTGGACGCGCTGCGCGCGCTTGTCGCCGCCGCCGCCGGTATCGACGCCGCGCGCGGGGACGAGCTTACGCTGCGGTCGATGGAGTTCCGCCCGCTGGACCTGCCCAACATCGAGGACGCGTCCTGGATGCCGCCGCTTGCGCCACTGGACCCGATGCGCCTTGTGCAGCTGGCGGTCCTGGCGGTTGTGGCGCTTGTGCTGGGGCTTTTCGTGGTGCGGCCCGTCCTTGCCGGACGTGCGGCGGCGCGGCCGGCCCCGGCCCTGGCCGGGCCGGGTGTCATCGCGATGGGCGATGCCGCGGCCGACGGCACCGCCGCGCTTCCCGCGCCCGCAAGGCCGATCCCACTTGCCGGCGAAGCCGACGCCGCCGACGTCCAGGCCGCCCGCGCCGGATCCGCCGAGGCGAACGACGCGGTCCAGCCCGTGCCGCCCGACCCGGTGGAACGCCTGCGGCTGCTGATCGCCGAACGCCGGGACGAATCCGTCGAGATCCTGCGCAGCTGGCTTGACGAGCCCGAGGAACACGTCTGATGGCCCCGCTGTCGATCCTCGAGGATTTCGGCCGGCGCACCGACACCCCGCCCGACGCGTCTCCCGCGCCGGCACCCTCGGCCTCTCCGACCGAGGCGGACCGAATCTCTGCCTGGGAAGAGGGCTACCGCTCCGGCTACGACGACGCGCTGAAGGCAGAGGCCGAGAACCAGGCCCGGATCGGCGCCGAGCTGGAACGCACCCTGCAGGAGTTGTCCTTCACCTTCCACGAGGCCCGCACGCAGGTCACCGAGGCCCTGCGCCCGCTCCTGACAGAGATGACGGCCACCCTGCTGCCGGGGCTGGAGCGCGTGGCGCTCGACAGGATCGTGTGGGACGCCCTGGAAGAGACGGCCACGGCACAGGCCGATGCCGCGCTCACCCTCGTCGTCTCACCCGCCGACCTTGCCGCCGTCGAAGCGCTTGTCACCCGTCATCCCACGGCGCACGCCCGCGTCGCGGCAGAAGAAACGCTTGGCCCGGGTCAAGCCTACCTGCGCAACGGCAGCGCCGAACGTCACGTCGATCTCTCCGCCGCTCTGGACAGCATCCGCGAGGCCATCGGCGCGCTCTTCGAACACGAGGAAAGGACACGCCGCCATGGCTGAACCGCCCGCCAGCCCCCCGCTTGCACGGGTGCCCATCGAGATCCGCGTCTCGGTCGGTCACGCGCGCCCGCCCCTGCACCAGCTTCTGGCCATCGCGCCGGATGCCGTGTTCCCGCTGGACCGGGGCGTCGACGACCCGGTCGAGCTTTATGTCGGCGACAGGCTGATCGCACGCGGCCAGCTGGAAGAGCTCGACGGCGGGCGCGACGGTCAGCTTGCGGTGCGCCTGACCGAGGTGACCGACCTGGACGGTGGCCCGTGACCCGCCTTGCATGGCCCGCCGCCGCTGTCGTCCTGGCCCTGGTCCTGGCGGCGGCCCCGGCGCTGGCGCAAGAGGTGAGGCTGACCCTCGACGGCGAAGGCTCGCTGACGGCGCGGACCCTGCAGCTGCTGGTGCTGGTCACGGTTCTCAGCCTCGTGCCCGGACTTGCGGTCACGATCACCTGCTTTCCGTTCATCGTCACGGTCCTGTCGATCCTGCGGCAGGCCATCGGGCTGCAGCAGTCGCCGCCCAACATGCTGATCGTCAGCCTCGCGCTGTTCCTGACCTATTTCGTGATGGAGCCCGTCCTGACCGCCGCATGGACGGCCGGGGCGGAACCGCTGATCGACGGGCGCCTGGGGCTCGAAGCCGCGTGGCAGGCCGCGCTCGGGCCGTTTCGCGGCTTCATGGAGGCGCGGACCGATCCCGACGCCGTTCTGCGCCTTGCCGCCCTGCGCCCGGTGCCGCTGCCCGCGACGGCAGCCGAGGCGCCCCTGTCGGTGCTCGTGCCCGCGTTCCTTCTGGGCGAGATCGAGAAGGCCTTCCAGATCGGGTTCCTGATCTTCCTGCCGTTTCTCATCATCGACCTCGTGGTCGCGGCGGTGCTGATGTCGATGGGGATGATGATGGTGCCGCCCGCCATCGTCTCGCTGCCGTTCAAGCTGGCCTTCTTCGTGGTCGCCGACGGTTGGACGCTGATCTCGGAGGCACTGGTGCGCGGCTACATGTAGCCCGGCGCGGCGCGGCGGGCGCCGGGCGTCAGCGCACCACGAATTCGGCGTGCAGCGCCCCGGCGGCCTTGATGCTTTTCAGGATGTCGATCATGTCGCGCGGCGAGACGCCCAGCGCGTTCAGCCCGGCGACGACCTCGGACAGCGAGGTGCCGGCGCTGATCTCTGCCAGCCCGGTGCCCGGTTCTTCCTCCAGCGTGGCCTGCGTGCGCGGCACCACGATGGATTGCCCCTGCGAGAACGGGTTGGGCTGCACCACCACCGGCGCCTCCTCGATCCGCAGCGTCAGGTTGCCCTGGCTGACGGCGACGCGGCTGATGCGCACGTCGGCGCCCATCACGATGGTGCCCGACCGCTGGTCCACCACGACGCGCGCCTTGCGCTCGGGCGCCACGGTCAGGTTCTCGATCCGGCCGATCGCGTGGGCCGGGGACGGCGCGCGCGCCGCATGGATGTCGAAGGCCACCGTCCCGGCGTCCAGCATCACAGCCACGCCGCGTCCGAAATCGGCGTTGATCGCCGCCTCGATCCGGGCCGCCGTGGTGAAATCGGGCGTGCGCAACGCCAGGCGGATGCGGTCGAGCGCGGCGAAGTCGAAGTCGATCTCGCGCTCGACCCGCGCGCCCGACGGGATCACGCCCGCCGTGGGCACACCCTGGACCACGCGGGCCCCGTCGCCTTCGGCCTCGGCGCCGCCCGCGATGACGGTGCCCTGCGCCACGGCATAGATCTGCCCGTCCGCCGCGTTCAGGGGCGTCATCACCAGCGTGCCACCCAGCAGGCTCTTGGCGTCGCCAATGGCCGACACCGTCACGTCGATGGTCCCGCCGGCGCGGGCAAAGGCCGGCAACGTCGCGGTGACGAAGACGGCGGCCACGTTCTTGGGGCGGAACTGCTCTCCGGTAACGTTGACGCCCAGCCGTTCCAGGATGTTCGACAGGATCTCCTCGGTGAAGGGAGCGTTGCGGATGCCGTCCCCGGTGCCGTTCAGCCCGACCACGATCCCGTAGCCCACAAGGTCGTTGCCGCGCACTCCGTCGAACTCGACAAGGTCCTTGATGCGCACGGTCTGGGCGCCGGCCGGGGCGGGAAGGGCCAGCACCGCGAAGGTCAGAACGGCAAGCAGGGTGCGGATCATCGCAGGAACTCCGTCAGGCTGAGCCGCGACAGGCGCGCCGTCACGGCATAAAGCGTTTCCAGTTGCGCCTCGGCCTCGGTCAGGGCCGTCGCTGTGCGGTAGGCATCCACGCCGACCAGCGCCGCGCGGGCCTCTTCCAGCGCGGCGGCCTCGGCGGCGTTGGCGGCGGCGGCCTCTTCGATGCGCGCCTCTTCCCGGCCGACGCGGGCGCCAAGGGTGGCCAGCGCCGCATCCCCGGCCATGATGCGCGTGCCGGCCCCGAGCACCGCGGCGGCACGCTCTTCCGCCCGGCCATCGAGAACGCCAAGGTCCAGCAGCGCCGCCGTGGCATATCCGGCCAAAAGGTCGCGCAGGGCCGGATCGTCGGCGCGCAGGGCCGGGTCCGCCGTCTGGCCCGGCGCGATGGACACCGGGGACAGGCCCGTGTCCGCGCCGAGATAGGCGTGGGTCTCGAACCCGCCGCCCGGCGCGGTGAACCAGTCGTCGACCGCCGCCGCCAGGCCCGCGGCGCTGGTCTGCGGCCCGATGTCGGCGGCCAGTTGCGCCAGCAGGACATCGGCCCCGGCGATGGCGGCGCCATCGGTGGCGGTTCCGGCGAAAAGCGCCCGCCCCGCATCGCGGGCATTCAGCGCCGAGACGACGGATCCCAGCCTCGCCCGCGCATCCGTGGCCGCCGCGTCGACCTGTGCGGCCGCGCCGCCGGTGCCCGCCATCACCAGCGCGGCGCCCAGCGCGCCGCCCGCGTGCTGGATCGTGCCCAGCGCCGCCTGGGTGGCGCGGGCGAATTGCGCCGCCTCTGCGGCGGCGGCGTCATGCGTGCGCACCATGGTCATGCCATGCGCGATCCCGGCCAGCGCGCCCTGCAGCGGGCCGTTCCCCGCGGCGGCCTGACGCGAGGTGCCCGTTGCCAGTTCCTGTCCCAGCGCTGAAAGCTCGGACCTGACGCGGGTGTTGAACAGGCGCGACTGATAGCCCAGCGCAAGGTCTCCGATCGACAGGGCGGACATGGGCTAGATCCTCGTCAGGTTGGCCAGCATCTCGTCGATGACCGACATGACGCGGGCATTGGCGGCATAGGCGCGTTCGATCGCCAGCAGGGTCTGAAGCTCTGCATCCGTGTCGACGCCCTGCCGAAGCTCGGCCAGCCGCAGGGTCTCGGCCTCGGTCCCTGCGGCCGTGCCGTCGGCCTCGGCGGCGGTGCGGGCGGTGGCGATCCCGGCGGACACCTCTGCGGCAAGGGCCGCGGCGCCAAGGGCAGAGGGGCCGAACCCGCCGGACGCGGCGACCCGCGGCCCGGACATCGCACCCGCCAGGGCCGTCAGCACCCGTGCATCGCCCGGATCGCCCGGCGCGGCGGCGCCGATCCCGGCGCGCAGCCGCCAGAGTCCGTCCGCGGCGGGGGACAGGGCCTCGTTGACGGCGATGCGCCCGGCCAGGCCGACCTCTGCCCCGGCGTCCGCCATGGCGCCCGCGTCGGTGAAAAGCCCCGGCGCGCCGGGCGCCAGCGTCGGATCGACGCCGGGGTCCGCCAACCGCTCGACCAGGTCGCGCGAGAACGCGTCGAGCCGCGCCTGCGCGCCCGGCGCGGCGGCATCCCGGATCGCGAAGTGCGCGGCAAGGGTTCCGCCGCCCATCGGTCCGCCATCGGTCATCGCCACCGGGCGACCGTCGAGCGTCAGGCCGGACAGCGCGCCGGACTGCAGGCTCATCTCCGGGGCGATGACCCCGGCGGGCGTGAACCCCACCTCGACCGGCCGGGTGTCGAGCAGCAGCGCCCCACCCGGCGTCATCAGCGCCACGCGGCCATGGTCGCGCGGCATTTCCCGCAAGGGCACGATGCGGGCTATGTCGTCGATCACCTGCTGGCGCCGGTCCACGAGGCCCGAGGCGTCCTTGTCCACCGCCGCGAAGCGGGCGATGCGGGCGTTGAGCGTGGCGACCTCCTGCAAGCCCGCGTTCAGCCGCTCGACAGAGGTGGCGATGGCGGCGTCGGCCTGCATCCGCCGGTCCTGGACATGGTCGGTCGCCCGGTTGAGATGGGTCGCCAGGGCGGCGGCGGCGGTATGCACGGCCTCCAGCCGCGCGGTGCTGTCCGGACGGCTGGCTGCAGCGGTCAGCGCGGCCTCGAAGGTCGCCAGCCGGTCGGTCAGGCTGCCCGGTTCGGACGGCAGGCCCAGCACACGTTCCAGCCCGGCGTGAAAACCGGCCCGAAGCGCGGCGCCCTCCTCGGCGGCACCGGCGGCGCGGCGGTCGGCCAGAAGCTGCGGGTCGGCGTGCCGCGTGATGCCGGACACCCGCACCCCGGCAGAGGTGCCCCCGGCGGCCTCCAGCAAAAGCTCGCGCCTGCCATAGCCCTCGGTCCGGGCGTTGGCGATGTTCTGCGACACGATCTCGGCGCCGCGGGCGGCGGCGCCAAGGCCCGACAGGGCAGAGGTGAGAGCGCCGGAGATGCTCATCCGGGATCAGCCCGCCGCCGGCCTAGCGCTTGATGTTCGTTGTTTCCTGCAACATCTCGTCCACCGTCTGGATCACCTTGGCGTTCGAGGAATAGGCGCGCTGGGTCTGGATCAGCTGGGTCAGTTCGGCGGCCACGTCGGTGGCGCTTTCCTCGCGCGCGTAGCCCACGATCTCTCCGGTCGGGCCGTCGCCGGCATCCCACAGGAAGAACGGGCCGCTGTCGGGCGAGACCTGGTAGGTCTGGTTGGACAGCGCGATCAGGCCGTTGGGATTGGGCACGTCGACCAGCGGGATCTGGTAGATCGTGCGGGTGAAGCCCACGTCGTAGATGGCGTGCACATACCCGTTCTCGTCGATCTCGACCGCGACGAGGTTCCCGACCGGAGATCCGTTCTTGTTGATCGACACCGGCGCGAAGCTGTCGCTAAGCTGGGTCAGCCCGTTCGGGTCGCCAAGCTGCCCGATTTCCAGTTCGATCGGCCCGCCGCCCACGGACAGGTCCAGCGTGCCGGTGGCCGGGTCATAATCGCCCCCCTCGACGGTGGTCACGGACAGCAGGGTGCCCCCGTTCTCGCGCGAATCGTCGAAGGTCAGGACGTATTCGCCCACCACGTCGCCGCCGGACGCGGAATCCGAGATCGTCATCGTCCATTCGTTGGAACTGCCGTCGTCGGGCACGGTGGGCGTGAAGGTGATGTTCAGCGTCTCGGACGTGCCCATGTTGCCGAAGTATTCCACAGACAGCACCTGCGCCTCGCCCGTGCTGCCCGCCTCGGTCTCTGACGCGGGCAGGTTCACGCCAAGCGTCATCCGGGTGGTGGGGTCGCCGGCATACTGGTTCAGGTCCACCTGCACGGGTTCCAGCCCGTCCACGGTGTCGCGCGGATAGGGCGGCACGGTGCCGTCCGGATCGGCCGGCCAGCCCATCAGGACCATGCCGGATTCATTGGTCAGCACCCCGTTCTCGTCGGGGTAGAACGATCCGGTCGTCATCAGGTAAAGCGGCACCTCGCCGTTGTCGTTGGCCACCGAGGTTGCGGTCGTCACCGGGATCATCCCGCGCCCGCTGATCGCGATGTCGGTCGGGTTCGAGGTGGAGATCAGCGGCGCCTGTTCGTCGATCAGCCGCCGGGTAGAGCTGACGACACCGCCGGCGGAATACTGCGTCGCGGTGCTGCCGGCGATGACGATGGAATTGAAGTCCGTTTCCACCCGCTTGTAGCCGTAGGTGGACGAGTTCGCGATGTTGTCGGCGATGGTGGCCAGGTTGGCCGCGTTGGCGTTCAGCCCGGACACGCCGGCCGCCAGCGAAGAAGAGATGGTCATCGGGTGCGCCTTTCTGATGCATCGACCGGGATCGGCGACCAGACATACGCGCGCCGGCTTAACGCGACGCTAATGCGCCCGCGGCGCGGCTCAGCCCTCGTTGCGCAGCAGGATCACCTCCAGCCGGTTGTTGCGCGGCGCGGTCTTGTCCGGCAGCACCGGCGCGCGGTCCGCGTGGCCGGTGATGCGGCGCAGGCGGTCGGGCGCCAGCCCCCCCGCCTCCAGCAGCATGCGCATCCTGCGGGCGCGATCGCCCGAAAGATCCCACACGCGGTTCTCGACGACGATCACCGGCACGGCGGCCACGTGGCCCTCGATCGCGACCCGGTTGGGCACCAGGGCGAAAAGCCCCGCGACCACCTCTGACAGGCGCGTGCCAAGCTCTGTGGGCGTGTCGGTCCCCGGCTCGAACAACGCGGCGCGCGGGGTGTCGAACAGCTCGACGATCAGGCCGTCGTCGGTGACGCGCGTGACGATGTGTTCCAGCAGATCGTCGCTGACGAGGCTTTCGCCGCTGCGCCCCGTCAACGCCTCTTCGATCTCGCGCAGCGCGGCGTCCTCGGGCCCCTTGTCGTCGGCGGTGTCGCTGTCATCGCGGCCACTGTCGCCGCGCGCCTGGAACTCCTCGCTGGGCTTGGACTGTGTCGCGCCGGTGCCGTTCTGGGCCAGCACCTGCTCGGCAAAGATGTTGGTCCCGCCAAAGCTGCCCTCGCCCCCGCCGGAAATGCGGTTGATCGGAATCGTCGGGTTGAAATAGTCCGCGATCCCCTTCCGCTGCTTCTCCGTCGTTGCGTTCAGAAGCCACATCAGCATGAAGAACGCCATCATCGCCGTGACGAAATCGGCATAGGCCACTTTCCAGGCCCCGCCATGATGCCCGCCACCCGCGACGATCTTCTTGCGTTTCACGATGATGGGCGCATTCGACTGCGCGCTCATCCCACCAACCTTTTCTTACCCCGCGACAGGCATAGCGCAGGCCCGCTGAACGCCGCCTTAACCTTTCGAATTGTCGCTCAAGGTCACGTTTGTGCCAGAATCAGGTCGGCCGCCTTCTCGGCGATCATGATGGTGGGGGAGTTGGTGTTGCCGCTGGTGATGGTGGGCATGACGCTGGCATCGACCACCCGCAGCCCGCCGATCCCCCGCAGGCGCAGCGCGGGATCAAGCGGCGCGGCGTCGTCGGCGCCCATCCGCACCGTCCCGACGGGGTGAAAGATCGTCGTGCCGATGTCGCCCGCCGCCCGCGCCAGCGCGGCGTCGTCGTCGGGCACCTCGGGGCCGGGGCGGAACTCTTCCGGGGCAAAGGCCGCCAGCGCGGGCTGGGCCATGATGCGCCGGGTCAGGCGGATGGCGGCGGCGGCCACCCGCCTGTCGCCCTCGGTCGACAGGTAGTTCGGCGCGATCTCGGGCTGGGCGCGCGGATCGGGCGAGGCGATGCGCACGTGCCCCCGGCTTTCGGGGCGCAGGTGGCAGACGCTGGCGGTCAGCGCGTCGAACGGGTGCAAGGGCTGGCCGAAGGCATCGAGCGACAGCGGCTGCACGTGGTATTCAAGGTCCGCCGTCGCCACGTCCGGCCCCGACCGCGCGAACGCCCCCAGCTGCGACGGAGACATCGACATCGGCCCGGTGCGGCGCAGCGCGTATTCCGCCGCGATCCTGGCCTTGCCCAGCAGGCTGGCGGACAGCGTGTTCAGCGTCACCGCGTTCGACACCTTCCAGGCGCAGCGCAGTTGCAGATGGTCCTGAAGGTTCGCCCCGATCCCGGGCTGGTCCAGCACCACCTCGACCCCGTGGGCCTGCAGGTGATCCCCGGGCCCGATCCCCGACAGCTGCAACAGCTGGGGCGAGCCGATGGCGCCCGCCGACAGGATCACCTCGCGCCCCGCGCGCAGCTCCTTCACCTGTCCGTTCTGGCGATACCGCACCCCCACCGCGCGCCGGCCCTCCAGGATCAGCCCCTCGGCCTGGGCGTCGGTCTCCACCCGCAGCCGCCCCGACCGCATCGCGGGCCGCAGGAACGCCTTGGCGGTGTTCAGCCGCCAGCCGTCGCGCTGGTTCACCTTGAAATAGCCCACGCCCTCGTTGTCGCCGGTGTTGAAATCGTCGGTCCGGGGCAGCCCCGCCTGCACCGCCGCCTCGCGCCAGGCATCGAGGATGTCCCAGTGCAGGCGCTGGTTGTCGACGCGCCACTCGCCGCCCGCGCCATGCAGGTCGTCGGCGCCGTCGACGTAATCCTCGGACCGCTTGAAGTAGGGCAGCACGTCGTCCCAGCCCCATCCGGCCAGGCCCAGTTGCCGCCAGTGGTCGTAATCCGCCGCCTGCCCGCGCAGGTACAGCATGCCGTTGATCGACGAACAGCCGCCCAGGATGCGCCCGCGCGGATACATCAGGCTGCGCCCGTTCAGCCCCGGCTCTTCGGCGGTGCGAAAGCCCCAGTCGGTGCGCGGATTGCCGATGCAATAGAGATACCCCACCGGGATATGGACCCAGTGGTAATTGTCGCGTCCCCCGGCCTCCAGCAGCAAGACGCTGGCCTTCGCGCTCAGCCGGTTGGCCAGGACGCAGCCCGCCGATCCGCCGCCGACGATGATGTAATCCGCGTCCATCCTGTCCCCCCAACTCGCCCGCCGCGGCCCGATCGTGCGCCTGTGCACAGATCCCGTGCCCGCCACCGGGGTTCCCCCGTGCCCGAAAAAGACGACATAGAGCGTGAAAGCACAACACCGGCGGACCGCTCCGCCGCAGGAGGATACCATGCTGCACCAGATCAAGGGCCTGCACCACGTCACGTCGCTGGCCAGCGGCGCCCAGGCCAACAACGCCTTCTTCACCCGGGCGCTCGGCCTGCGCCGCGTCAAGAAGACCGTGAACTTCGACGCCCCGCACGTCTATCACCTGTATTACGGGGACGAGCACGGCAGCCCGGGCTCCGTGATGACCTACTTCCCCTTCCCCGGCGCCGCGCGCGGCCGCCACGGCGCCGGAGAGGTCGGCGTCACCGCCTTCGCCGTGCCCGTGGGCGCGCTGGGCTACTGGGCCGATCGGCTTGCGGGCCTCGGCGTCACGGGCCTGAACCGGACCTCCAGCTTCGGGCAGGACCGGCTCACCTTCGACGGCCCCGACGGCGACACCTTCGCGCTTGTGGAAACCGACGACGCCCGCGCGCCCTGGACCGGGACAGACGTGCCAGAGGACTTGGCGATCCGCGGCTTTCACTCGGCGTCCATGCGCCTGCGCGATGCCGGGGCCTCGGCGGAGCTTCTGCGCTTCATGGGGTATGAGGAGACGGGCCGCGACGGGGACATGACGCGCTTTGCCGTGACCGGCGGCAATGGCGCCGACGTGATCGACATAGAGACCCTGCCCGGCGCGCCCGCCGCCGAACAGGGCGCGGGGTCGGTCCACCACATCGCCTTCGCCGTAGAGAACCGCGCGCGCCAACTGGAGGTGCGCGAGGCGCTGCTCGACACCGGCTGGCAGGTGACGCCCGTGATCGACCGCGATTATTTCTGGGCGATCTATTTCCGCACCCCCGGTGGCGTCCTGTTCGAGGTGGCCACGAACGAACCGGGCTTTGACCGGGACGAGGATACCGCCCATCTTGGCGAGGCGCTGAAACTGCCGACCCAGCACGCCCACCTGCGCGACGTGCTGGAACAGCGGCTCGAACCGATCACGGACTGATCCGATGGCCTACATCACGCGCGACACCGCGGGCCAGCCCGGGGCGCCGCTGGTTCTGACCTTCCACGGCACCGGCGGCGACGAGACCCAGTTCCACGATCTGGCCGAACGGCTGCTGCCCGGCGCGCATGTCGTCTCTCCGCGCGGCGACGTGTCGGAACGCGGCATGAACCGCTATTTCCGCCGCGCGGCCGAGGGCGTCTACGACATGGACGACCTCGCCGCGCGCACCGCGGCGATGGCAACCTTCGTGGCAGAGGCCAAGGCAAGGACCGGCGCCTCCCGCGTCATCGGCCTGGGCTATTCCAACGGCGCCAACATCCTGGCGAGCGTGGCGATGCACGCGCCCGATCTCTTCACCGACATGGCGCTGATGCACCCGCTGATCCCCTGGTCGCCCGACCCGGTGCCGGGGCTTGCCGGGCGGCGCGTGCTGGTCACCGCGGGGCGGCGCGATCCGATCTGCCCCGCGCCGCTGACCGAGGCGCTGATCGACTGGTTCGCCGGACAAGGCGCGGCGGTGGACACGCTCTGGCATCCCGGGGGTCACGAACTGGTTGCCGAGGAAATCGACGCCCTGCGCAGGTTCGTGGGATAAACCGGGATCACCCCCCGAAACGAAAAAAGCCGCCGGTCGCCCGGCGGCTTTTCCACTTCCCGAGGCGGGAAGGATTACATGTTCTCGCCGCCGAACTGAACCAGGTAGGCCCAGAGGTTCTTGGCGTCGTCTTCGCTGCGGACGCGGAACGACATGCCCGACCGGGCACGGCTGTTGTCGAGGTATTCCTTGAGGAAGCTGTTGGGATCCTGGACGTATTCGACGAAGGTGGCTTCGTCCCACATCAGGCCGGCCTCGCCCGCCTCGACGATCGAATCCTTGTAGCGCGTGTACTCGGCGACCGAGCCCGCCTGGCGGCCCATGACGCCGTACAGGTTCGGCGCCTGGCGGTTGGCCTGACCGCGGCCGGCGATCGTTTCACCCTCGGGGCTTTCGATCACGTGGCAGGTCACGCACTGGCGGAAGGTGTCTTCACCGGCGGCGGCGTCGCCCGAGGCGTGGCCATCGGCAAAAGCGGGCGCGGCCAGCATCAGGGCGGCGGCCAGGGTGGCAGTGGTGCGGATCATGATGTCCTCTCTGTCTTTGTTCGAATTCTGTGTTCCCGCCCCAGGGGGCGGGGCTGGTTCACGCCGTAGCAGACGCTGGGAAAGTAGACCATCGTATCCCGCCGGCAAGGCGCATATGTGCAAATCGCCCTGAAAACAGCCGCAATTCACAAGCCTTTGACGTCATCTTCGGCAGCCGTCAGGCAACCGCCCGCGCCAGGGCGCAATGCGACCACAACTCGGACAGCGCCTCGACCAGCCGCGCGATATCCTCGTCGCTGTGCAGCGGCGACGGCGTGATGCGCAGCCGCTCGGTCCCCTTCGGCACGGTGGGATAGTTGATCGGCTGCACGTAGATGCCCCAGTCGTCCATCAGGATGTCCGAGATCATCCGGCACTTGACCGGGTCCTTGATCATCACCGGGATGATGTGGCTGTCGTTCGCCATGTGCGGAATACCGATGCGGTCCAGTTCCGCCCGCAGCCGGGCGACTTGCCGGCGCTGTTTCATCCGCTCCATGTCGCTGGACTTGAGGTGCCGGATCGACGCCTGCGCCGCGGCGGCCACCGCAGGCGGCAGCGCCGTGGTAAAGATGAACCCGCTCGCGAAGCTGCGCACGAAATCGCACATGGCGGCGGACCCGGTGATGTAACCACCGACCACGCCATAGGCCTTGCCCAGCGTCCCCTCGATCAGGGTGATCCGGTCCGCCAGCCCCTCGCGTTCCGAGATGCCGCCGCCGCGCGGGCCGTAAAGCCCCACGGCATGCACCTCGTCCAGGTAGGTCATCGCGCCGTGCTTTTCGGCCACCTCGACGATCTCGGCCATCGGGCAGATGTCGCCGTCCATGGAATAAACCGACTCAAAGGCCACGATCTTGGGCCGGTCGGGGCCTACCGCCGCCAGCTTGCGGTCAAGGTCCTCGACGTCGTTGTGCCGCCAGATCACCTTGTCGGCCCGGCTGTGGCGGATGCCCTCGATCATGCTGGCGTGGTTGCCCGCGTCCGAAAGGATCACCGCCCCCGGCAGCCGCGCGCCCAGCGTCGACAGCGCCGCCCAGTTCGACACATAGCCAGAGGTGAACAGAAGCGCCGCTTCCTTGCCATGCAGGTCGGCAAGCTCTTCTTCCAGCAGAAGGTGATAGTGGTTGGTGCCCGAGATGTTGCGCGTGCCACCCGCGCCAGTGCCGCAGGCGTCGATGGCATCCTTCATCGCCTGCATCACCTCGTGGTGCTGACCCATCCCCAGATAGTCGTTCGAACACCAGACCGTGACGTCGCGCGCGCCCTCGTCGCCGTGGTTTCTTGCACGCGGGAAATCCCCGCAGCGGCGTTCAAGATCGGCAAAGATCCGATAATTGCCTTCCTGCTTCAACGCATCCAGCTGGGCGGTAAAAAGCGCATCAAAGTCCATGGGTCTTCCCTTGCGTCAGTGTCTTGTCGTTGGGTTTGGGCGCGGGAAGCATCCAGCGCCATAGTCTTTCGTCCGGCAATCTCATGACCATCAGGACGTGTTCCAGAAGCGCCAGCGCGGTCATGGCGGTCAGCAGGGCAAAGCCCACGCCACGCGCGCCGTCGTTTTCCATCAGCCGTGCCATCCAGCAGCCCAGCGTCAGTGCCAGCAGCACGACCGAGACCGGGAAGAACAGGCTTTGGCGGGTCTGCCGGAAATGGCTGGGCAGGTGCGCCAGCGTGGTCGGCAGGAACTCCAGGTTGATCTTCGGCACGCCGAAGAACAGGTTCAGCTTGGCGAAGATGCGCGCGACATAGAGCAGCGCGAAGGTGTAGAAGCCAAAGGGGTTCTCGGCGCCGAGGCTGACGGCGGCCAGCACCGACAACGCCACCACCAGCAACGCCTCGTGGCTGGCGATCGTGCCCCAGGCGCGCAGGAACCTCTCGACCCCGTAGGTGCCCGGCGGGCAGGGTGAGCGGTTCGGCCCGGTCACGAGCCCCGCCAGAAAGGCAAGCTCGATCCAGCCCCAGATCGCCAGGGCTGAAACGAAGCCACCGTAGACAGCCGCCGTGGTCGTCAGGTCCAGCGTCAGCCAGATGCCCCAGATCCCCGCCGCAAGGAACGGCAGCCCGAAGATACCCGACAACAGGTGCGCGTCCGGGCCGCCCCGGTCGGCATTCTTGACGACCCAAAGGATCGCCCCGGTGGAAAACCACCAGGTGAAAAGCGCGAAGAGCGCGGCGATCCATGGGCTGTCGATCACGGGCGGGCGTCCTTTCGAGGGCTTGCCTGGCCGGCGGTATGGGGCTTGCGCGGGCTCAATAGACCGGCTCCAGCCGGGTGCTTTCGGGCACGCGGTGCTTGTTGGCCGGGATCGTGAAGAGCGACACGAAGGCCAGCGCGGCCTTGGCGCCGCCCGCCCATTCCTTCAGCTTTCCGCCGACACCGCCCTGTGCCTTGCCCTCGGCGATCTGCACGTTGGCGCGATGCAGGCGTTCGAGGTTCGGCTGCCAGCGCGGATGCTCGATATCCAGCGTGATCGGAAAGATCTGTTCCGACAGCTTCGAGGTCTTGGTATAGACCTCATGCGCGTACCAGTCCGGATCGACGCCCAGCGCCTTGTGGAATTCCGGCCGCTGGTGGTCGCGCACGTACATCGTGGCATAGACGGCCGTCAGGAAGAACTTGATCCACCAGACGTTGACGCCGCTCGTCAGCTTGGGGTCGGTCTTCATAAGTAGGGCGAAGGCCTCGCCATGGCTGAACTCGTCGTTGCACCACTCGCGGAACCACTTGAAGATCGGGTGGAACCGGTGCTCGGGGTGCGCCTCCAGGTGCCGGAAGATGGTGATGTACCGGGCATAGCCGATCTTTTCCGACAGGTAGGTGGCGTAATAGATGAACTTGGGCCGGAAATAGGTGTACTTCTTCTTCTGCGTCAGGAAGCCCAGGTTCACCGCCACGCCCGCCTCGCGCAGCGCGTCGTTGATGAAGCCCGCGTGCCGCGCCTCGTCCCGCGCCATCAGCTGGAACAGTTGCGTCACGTCCTTGTTGGTGCCGCGCCGCTTCATCTCCTTGTAGAGCACGCAGCCCGAGAACTCGGCGGTGCAGGACGAAATCAGGAAGTCGATGAACTCCTTCCGCAGACCGGGTTCCATCCCGTCCCAGTCGATGTGGTCCCAGTCCTCGTTCTTGCGGAAATGGCCCTTGTTGGGGTCGGCCACCATCTGCGCGATCAGTTGGTCCCAGTCCTCGCGCACGGAACTGACGTCGATGGCGTCCAGCTCTTCGAAATCGGTGGTGTAGAAGCGTGGCGTCAGAAGCGTGTTCTGCATCGCGACGGCGGTCGCCGCCTCGCTGTCGAACGCGGCCTGGCGTTCCTGGATGGCAAGGCCTTCCTCGACGGTGGTGGCGTCGGCGGTATGGGCGGGGGTGATGTTCTGAACGTTCACAGCGTCACCTCTTCCGAGAACGAGAATTCACAAAGCTCCATGACTTCGAAGTCGCCCGTCAGCCGGGTCCAGAGCTGTTCCAGCTTGGACGCGCGCACGATGGTGGCGGTGCGGTCCTCGGTCACGATCTCGCCGAAGGGCGCCATGATCTCGGGGCCTTCCACCAGCACCTCGTCGCCCGGATAGACGACCGCGCCGTTGTTGAACCGCACATGCGCGTGCAGGCTTTCAAAGCAGTGGCTGACCTCGACCGTGCAAGGCGCCTTCTCGATTTCCCGTGTGAAAAGTCCCATGGTTCGGTTCCCTTTTCCGATGGCTCAGATGCCGAGCAGCCGTTCGAACGCGGCTGTATTGTCGGCCCCGAAGTTCCCCAGTTCGACGGACCAGCCCGTCGCGGGGTCTTGCAGTTCAAGCCGTCCGTTGGCGTAGCGGACGACCTCGACGGGCAATGTGGCGGGCAGCCCGTTCTTCAGGCGCTCGCGCGCCAGCCCGTTCTGCACGACGGTGATGAACCCGCCATGCTCCATGTCCGCAAGGACGGCACCCTCGCCGTCCAGCACCGTGACCGCCTTCGCGCCCCCGCCCACCAGCGCGATGGTGCGGGTGTCCACGACCTCGGCCGCCTTGGGCTGGCCGACGGGCTCGCGCCCCGTCACCACCGCAGCGGTCGTGATCGCAAGCGACGCCAGCGCCAGCGCCAGCATCGCGCGCAACAGCACCCTGGGGATCATCTCGCGGTCCGGCGCGTTGCGCAGGCCCGGCTGGCGGTGAGCGGTGGGATAGGACTGGTCGGTCATCTGTGTTGGTTCCCTCGTGTCATTCCGCGGCCACGGCGGCGCCCGCGGGCACCGATGCCACCTCGGGCTGGCTGATCCGGGTTTCCGCGGCATCGGCCAGGATCGCGGCCACGCGCTCGGCATCGGGAATGCAGCGCAGCGCCGGCTGCGTCTGGCGCAGGTGCCAGGGCCGGACGTGCGGCCAGCAGATCAGGTAGGAGATCCGCGTCTTGCCCTTCAGGTCCAGCGCGATGGTGCCGGTGCCGCCCTTGCGCAGGTCCAGCCCGGCATTCGCGATGCTGGTGAAGGGCAGGTTGAACGTCACGGTCAGCGCCGCGCCGATACGCATGGCCACCCGCGCGCTGGTGA
>JAUIIC010000269.1 GCA_030431935.1 Alphaproteobacteria bacterium
GCAGGTGGGAAGACATAGGCGACATGGGCGGCGTCGTCCTCCCGCTCGACCAAGCCCTCGAATTCATCGCAAATGAAGGCGTCTTCTGGACCTGGACTTGACCAAAAATGTACAAAGTCGAGCTGAGACAAGCCCCTTGCGGGCGACACCGGCCGGGGCACCGACCAGACCCGTCCCGTGGACCCTCTTCCACCGGATCCCGGTCGGCGCCCCGGCCCAAAGACGACAGGTATTGAACGTGCAGGTTGAACAGACAGACCTCCCCGGCGTGCTGGTGCTGACACCTCACCGCTTCTGCGACAGCCGCGGCTTCTTCTCCGAAAGCTGGAGCCAGGCCCGCATGGCAGAACAGGGCCTCGACTTCGATTTCGTGCAGGACAACCATTCGCTCAGCCGCCAGATCGGCACGGTGCGCGGCCTGCACTTCCAGTCGCCGCCCCATGCCCAGGCCAAGCTGGTGCGCTGCGGCCGGGGCCGGCTGTTCGACGTGGCGGTGGACATCCGCAAGGGATCGCCCACCTGCGGCAAATGGGTCGGCGAGGAACTGTCCTACGAGAATGGCCGCCATCTGCTGATCCCGGCGGGCTTTCTGCATGGCTTCGTCACCCGCGAACCCGACACCGAGATCATCTACAAGTGCTCCGACTACTACGCGCCGGACTGTGATGGCGCGGTGCGCTTCGACGATCCCGACATCGGCATCGACTGGGGGCTGGATGGTGTAACGGCGCTGCTCTCCGACAAGGACGAGGCCGCCTCCTTCCTGAAGGATTTCGACAGCCCGTTCACCTGGGAGGCCAAGGCATGAAACTGCTCGTCACCGGCGGTGCCGGTTTCATCGGGTCCGCCGTGGTGCGCCGCGCCATCGCGGACGGCAACCAGGTTGTGAACCTCGACGCCCTGACCTATGCCGCCTGCCTGGACAACGTGGCCAGCGTCGCGGACAGCCCGAACTATGCCTTCGAGCAGGTCGACATCCGCGACCGCGCCGCGCTGGACACGGTCTTCGCGAAGCACAGGCCCGACGTGGTGATGCACCTGGCCGCCGAAAGCCACGTGGACCGTTCCATCGACGGCCCCGGCGATTTCATCGAGACCAACATCACCGGCACCTACAACATGCTGGAAGCCGCGCGCGCCTACTGGGTGGCGCAGGGCAAGCCGGAGGCGTTCCGCTTCCACCACATCTCGACCGACGAGGTCTTCGGCTCGCTGCCCGCCGATCCGCAGGTCATGTTCACCGAGGACACGCCCTACGATCCGCGCTCGCCCTATTCGGCCTCGAAGGCCAGCTCGGACCACCTGGTGCGCGCCTGGCACGAGACCTACGGCCTGCCGGTGGTGCTGACCAACTGTTCCAACAACTACGGCCCCTTCCACTTCCCCGAGAAGCTGGTGCCGGTGGTGATCCTCAATGCCATCGCGGGCAAGCCGCTGCCGATCTACGGCAAGGGCGACAACATCCGCGACTGGCTGTTCGTCGAGGACCACGCCGACGCACTGCTGCTGGTGGTGGCCAAGGGCGAACTGGGCCGCAGCTACAACATCGGCGGCGAGAACGAACGCACCAACCTGGAACTGGTGCGCACGCTCTGCACTATCCTCGACCGGCTGCAGCCAAAGGCGGACGGCGGCTCCTATGCCGACCAGATCACCTTTGTCACCGACCGGCCCGGCCATGACGCGCGCTATGCCATCGACCCCTCGCGCATCCGCACCGAGCTGGGCTGGCGCCCCTCGGTGACCGTTGAGGAAGGGCTGGAACGCTCTGTGCGCTGGTATCTCGACAACGAGGCCTGGTGGCGCCCCCTGCAAGAGCGCCACGGCGTCGGCCAGCGTCTGGGGACCAAGGCATGAAGGCGCTTGTCTTTGGCCGCACGGGTCAGGTGGCGCTGGAACTGGCGCGTACCTGCCCCGAGGGTGTGACCCTGATCCAGCTGGGCCGCGAGGCGGCGGATTTCACCGATCCCGCCGCCTGCGTCGCAGCCCTGGCCCAGCATACCCCCGACGTGGTGATCAACGCGGTGGCCTATACGGCTGTGGACCGCGCCGAGGACGACGAGGCGACGGCGCTAGCCGTGAATGCCACCACCCCCGGCGCGCTAGCGCAGGCCGGTGCCGACAGCGGCACGCCGTTTTTGCATGTCTCGACCGACTATGTCTTTGACGGCAGCGGCGACCAGCCGTGGCAGCCGGGGGACGCCAGCGCGCCCCTGGGCGCCTATGGCCGCACCAAGCTGGCGGGCGAAGAGGCGATCCGCGCAGCACGCGGCCCGCATGTGATCCTGCGGACCTCGTGGGTGATCTCGGCCCATGGCAACAACTTCGTCAAGACTATGCTGCGGCTGTCGGAAAGCCGCGACCGGCTGACCATTGTCGCCGATCAGATCGGCGGGCCGACCCCGGCGCGGGCCATCGCGCAGGCCCTGTGGACCATGGCGCAGGCCTTTGCGGCAGGCACCGCCCCCAGCGGCACGTATCACTTTTCCGGCACGCCTGACGTCAGCTGGGCAGACTTCGCCCGCGGCATCTTTGACCATGCCAACCGCACGGTCGAGGTGGTGGACATCCCGTCCAGCGACTACCCGACCCCGGCGGCGCGCCCCGGCAATTCGCGCATGGATTGCAGCACGTTGCAGCAAGACTTTGGCATCGTGCGCCCCGACTGGCGGGACGGGCTGACGGACATTCTCGCGGACCTCAAGGAGCAGGCGACATGACACAGCGCAAGGGCATCATTCTGGCCGGTGGCTCTGGCACCCGGCTGTATCCGATCACCATCGGCGTCTCGAAACAGCTGCTGCCGATCTACGACAAGCCAATGATCTACTACCCGCTCTCGGTGCTGATGCTGGCCGGCAGCCGCGAGATCTGCGTCATCACCACGCCGCAGGATCAGGAGCAGTTCAAGCGCACGCTGGGCAACGGCAGCCAGTGGGGCCTCTCGCTGACCTACGTGGTTCAGCCCAGCCCCGACGGTCTGGCACAGGCCTATCTGCTGGCCGAGGATTTCCTCGACGGGGCGCCCTCGACGCTGGTGCTGGGGGACAACATCTTCTTTGGCCACGGCCTGTCCGAACTGCTGGCCCAGGCCGCAGCCCGCGACAGCGGTGGCACGGTCTTTGGCTACCGCGTCGCCGACCCGGAACGCTACGGCGTGGTCGACTTCGACGCCAATGACAAGGCCACCGCCATCATCGAGAAACCCGAGGTGCCGCCGTCGAACTACGCGGTCACCGGGCTGTACTTCCTCGATGGCACCGCCCCCGACCGCGCCCGCAAGGTGCAGCCCTCGGCGCGCGGCGAGCTGGAAATTACCACCCTGCTGGAAATGTACCTGCACGAGGGCGCGCTGGACGTGCAACGCATGGGCCGCGGCTATGCCTGGCTCGACACCGGCACCCATGCCTCGCTGCTTGATGCAGGCAATTTCGTGCGCACCCTGGAACGCCGCCAAGGCCAGCAGACCGGCTGTCTCGAGGAGATCGCCTATGAAAAGGGCTGGATCTCGCGGCAGGCACTGGAACAGCAGGCCGAGCGCTATCGCAAGAATGAGTATGGGCGCTATTTGCTGCGCATGATACAGGACTGAAGGTCCGGCAGATCCGCCGACGGGTCTGCCGCCCCCTTCCATCCCCTGTCCTGCCGCAGGACGGCAGGCCCATCCGGGGGCGGCTTCTGCCACCGCCCCCGCCGGGCCAGTTTTCCGTCACTGGGCTGCTGGTTCTTTTCAGCGGCAATGACACAGAATTGACCGAGGCCGAGCGTGACGAGATGAATTTCCGCCAGACCGTGGGCACCATCCGCTCGCAGATCGTGGTCGACAACCCGCGCGACACCTACCTGTTCAACCTGTCCTTCTCCTCGCAGGATCCCCGGCTGGCGGAGCGCATCGTCAACAGCCTGGCCCAGATCTACATCGACGCCGAAGCCCGCCAGAACTTCGAAGCCGGTGAAAAATCGATCGGCTTCATCTCCGACAAGGTCACCACCCTCGAGGAAGAGATCCGCGAGCGTGAGAACGACTTTGCCGCCGCGCAGGCGGAAAGCGACGTCATCAACCGCGAGGCGCTGGAGGGGATCAACGTCCAGTTCAAGAACTTCCGCGACCGCCTGCAGGACCGCGAGATCACCATCGCCGCCGACCGCGCGCTGCTGGCCGAACAGCAGGCGGCCATCGCCAGCCGCGATGTCCGGCAGATCCTTGCCGTCTTTGCCGATCCGGTGCTGTGCCGTCTGGCCGAACCACTAGCCAACGACATGACCGGCCTGGCGCAGGATGTCGCCGCCTTCGAAAGCCAGCTCGACCGGCTGGTCAGCAACACCGAGAACCGCATCACGCAGGGTGAACGCGAACAGCTCAGCGTGTCGAACTGTTCATGGATGCCTGCGCGCCGCTGATAGGTGGTGATACACTGCGCATCGGCGGGATTGATTGCCCGGCCCTCATCAGGCAGTTGCCCGAACACGCGGGCTTCACCACGTATTCCGAGGCAGAGATCACGGATACACCAAGGCTCGGCAGCGCTACCCCCTTGCCTGCTGTAGGGCGGCAGGAACAGGAACCACGCGCCGACAGATCGCATGGCCTTGGCTACGCCGGGGCTCTTATGGCTCGACAAGTTGTCGAGGATGACCACGTCGCCCGGACGCAGGGTCGGCACCAGCTGGGTCTCGACATAGAGGTCGAACAACTCGCCGTTCATTGCGCCATCGATCACCCA
>JAUIIC010000270.1 GCA_030431935.1 Alphaproteobacteria bacterium
AGTGCTGGCGCTGGGTGCGCCGGGGGTCAACCTGTGGGACGCGGCCACGGCAACCGCTTTGGCGCGCGACGCCAACGACGAGATGGCCGAGGGCATCGCGGCACACCCCGACCGCTACGTCGGCCTTGCCGCCTTCAGCCCGCTCGACCCCGAGAACGCCGCGCGCGAACTGGAACGCGGCGTGACCAAACTGGGTCTGCGCGGCGGTATCCTGAACGGCCATGTGCTGGGCACATACCTCGACGATGAACGTTACTGGCCCGTGTTCGAGGCGGCCGAGGCACTGGACGTGCCGATCTACCTGCACCCCAACATGCCCTCGCCGCAGATGATCCAGCCGTTCCTGTCACGCGCGCTCGACGCCGCGATCTATGGCTTTGCCTGCGACACGGGCCTGCACGCCCTGCGCTTGCTGGTCGCGGGCATCTTCGACCGCTACCCCAAGCTGCAGATCATCCTGGGCCACTGTGGCGAGGCGCTCCCCTATTGGCTCTACCGTGTCGATTTCATGCACGGGCGCATCGCCGCCACCGGACGGCACCCGAACGTCAAGCCGCTGAAGCGGCGGGCGTGGGACTACCTGATGGACAACTTCCACTACACCTCGTCCGGCGTCGGCTGGGCGCCGCCGGTCAAGTTCGTGCAGGACGTGATCGGCGTGGACCGCATGATGTACGCGATGGACTACCCCTGGCAGTTCGTCCCCGAGGAGGTCGGCGCGCTCGATGCGATGGACATCGACGACGCGGCGAAGAAGGCATTCTTCGAGGACAACGCCCGTCGGCTCTTCAAGATCGGTGCCTGAACGACAGGACCCCGCGGGAGCACCGCGGGGTCCTTTTGTCGCGCCGACGTTTTGCCGACGTTGTGCCGACGTGATGCCGACACCCGATTCCGGCCCGGATCAGGCCCTCTCGGAATACTCCATCGTTTCGGTGTTCACGACGATATCCTCGTCCTGCCCGACGAAGGGCGGCACCATCACGCGCACCCCGTTGTCCAGAAGCGCGGGCTTGAAGCTGTTCGCCGCGGTCTGGCCTTTGACCACCGGCTCGGTCTCGACGATCTTGCAGACGACCTTCTGTGGCAGCGTCGCGTTCAGCGCCTCGGACTCGTAGTACTCGATGTGCACGGTCATGCCGTCCTGCAGGAACGGGCGCCGGTCGCCGAGGATTTCAGCAGGCAATTCAACCTGTTCGTAGGTCTCGCTGTCCATGAAGACCAGCATTCCGTCGGTCTCGTAGAGAAACTGCTGGTCCTTCTGTTCCAGCCGGACCCGCTCGACCTTGTCGGCCGACCGGAAGCGTTCGTTCAGCTTCGACCCGTTGCGCAGGTTGCGCATCTCGACCTGTGCGAACGCCCCGCCCTTGCCGGGCTTGACGTGGTCGACCTTCACCGCGGCCCAAAGACCGCCGTTATGCTCCAGCACGTTGCCGGGGCGAATTTCGTTCCCGTTGATCTTGGGCATGTGTCAAAACCATGAACAAAGGTTGATCGGATTTTGACGACGCCTATATCTCGCCGTGTTGCCCCGGGCAAGACGACTATATCCAGTGTGGACAGAAAGGCAGCCATGCGCTAGACGCATGGGAGCCATTCTCAGATCGCAATTCCGAATCGGGCGCGATACTCCATATTGGCCGCCACGCCAGGACCGCAAGAGCAAAAACAAAAGGACGACGACATGGTCGATTTCGTTGACGGCACCGCGTTCAATTACGAGCAAGGTCAACGCGCCCGCAAGCTGTTCGCTGCGGTCGTTCTTGCCGCTTTGGACGACGCGATCGCCGATGACAAGAAATACGGCAACGGGCCCGAGCAGATCGCCCGTTGGGCGCGCTCGCGCGACGGGCGCGAGGTTCTCAGCTGCGCCGGCATCGACCCCAACGAACGCGTGGTGTCGGGCCTGATGCAGTTCGTTGCCCAGGGTGTGCGCACCTCGGTCGCGCTCAGCCGCGAGGAAAGCGAACGCCGCGCCCAGCAGGCCGAAGCCGCCTGATCCCTTCCCGGTTTTGTCCGGTCCGAACGCGCCCCGACGGGGCGCGTTCCGGTTTTTCGGGGATGGGCAGACCTGCCCGGCACCTGGGATTACGTGACGTATATCAAGGGCTTGCCAGCGGCCGGTTTCGTATCCGCCGAAGACAGCCCCACTCGCGGCGTCTTCCCACGCCGGCCCTTCCCATGACGCGCCGCCGCCTGTAGTTGGAAACCCGTGGGCAAGGGAGACGCCGTGGCACGGGCCATCATGATCCAGGGCGCCGGTTCGAACGTCGGCAAGTCGGTCTTCGTGGCGGGGCTGGCCCGGGCCTATGCCCGTCGTGGCCTGTCCGTCGCGCCCTTCAAGCCGCAGAACATGTCCAACAATGCCGCCGTCACCATCGACGGCGGAGAGATCGGCCGCGCACAGGCGCTTCAGGCCCGCGCCGCGTTCCGCGACCCCGTCACCGACATGAACCCGGTCCTGCTGAAGCCGGAAACCGACGTCGGCGCGCAGGTCATCCTGCAAGGCAAGCGATTTGCCACGCTCAAGGCGCGCGATTACGGCCGCGCCAAGGCCAGCCTGCTCCCTCCCGTTCTGGACAGTTTCCGCCGCCTGGCCGCGACCGCCGACCTTGTGCTCGTCGAGGGCGCGGGAAGCCCCGCCGAGATCAACCTGCGCGCCGGCGACATCGCCAACATGGGCTTCGCCGAGGCCGCCGGCCTGCCCGTGGTGCTGGTCGGCGACATCGATCGCGGCGGCGTCATCGCGCAACTCGTCGGCACCCATGCCGTGCTGGACGTAGCCGACAGCGCACGGATAAAGGCGTTCGCGATCAACAAATTCCGCGGGGATGTCTCGCTTTTCGACGAGGGGCTTACCGCCATCGCGCAGAGGACCGGCTGGGCCTCTGTCGGTGTTCTTCCCTGGTTCGACGAGGCCTGGCGCCTTCCGGCAGAGGACGTGATGGACATCGCCTCGCGCCCAGGCGGCGCGTTCCGCGTGGCCGTCCCGCGTTTGTCCCGGATCGCGAATTTCGACGACCTCGATCCCCTGTCGGCCGACCCGGACGTCACGGTGGACATCATCGAACCCGGACGCCCCCTGCCGGGCGATGCCGATCTTGTCCTCATCCCGGGATCGAAGTCCACGATCGCGGACCTGCACGCCTTTAGGCAGGCCGGCTGGGACATCGACCTTGCCGCCCATATCCGGCGTGGCGGGCATGTGCTGGGGATTTGCGGCGGCTACCAGATGCTGGGTCGCCGCATCGCCGATCCCGAGGGTATCGAGGGCCGCCCCGGCACCCATGAAGGCCTTGGGCATCTCGACGTCGAAACCAGCATGAAACCCGAAAAGCGCCTGGCGCTGACCGAGGCGGTCTACGCACCGACGGGCGCTCGGGTCACCGGCTACGAGATCCACCTGGGCACCACGGAAGGACCGGACACAGGACGCGCCTGGCTGAACGTGGACGGGCGCCCGGAGGGGGCCGCGAACGCCAGTGGCAGGGTGCGGGGCTGCTATCTTCACGGGCTGTTCGCGGCGGGCGCGTTCCGGCGCGACTACCTTGCGACGATGGGGGCGCAAGCCGGAAGCTTCGATCATGACGAAAGCGTGGACAGCACGCTGGACGGCCTTGCCAGCCACCTGGAACGTCACCTAGATCTTGACCTGATCCTGTCGCTGGCCGCGCCGGTCTGATCGCTATTCGGCGTCCCGCGCCGCCAGGGCGCGCTGGATCTCGCGCCGCACGAGGCGCCGCAGGTTGCGGGTGATCTTCTCGCCCAGAACGCCCTGCAACTCGTCGCGCACCATTTGTGCCACGAGGTCGCGCAGCACCTCTTCGTCCAACAGCAATGGCGCGTCATCGGGCGCCGACTCGCCTTCCGGTTCATCCTCGGGGGCCGCTTCCGGATGGTAATGTTCTGCTTCGTCAGGCTCGTCGGCGTCCCAACCGGAAAGATCGTCGTCCGGCAATTCGACCCGTGTCGACTGGAAGGCAGGCCGTTCACGTTCCTGGCCCGACACAAGCTCAATGTCGTCAACGTCGGACGCCGGGTCGGTCCTGGCCGCCGATCGTTCATGCGGTGCTTTCTCGTCCTCGCGCCAATGGTCCGGCGTCGGCTCAGGCAAGTCGCCGCTGTCCTCCGGCCAAAGGCTGGATTTGTAATCCTCGGCCTTCGCCGCGATCACATCGGCAAGAAACGGGCTTTCGGCGGGCGCATCGGGACCGGCGGTCAACGGACCATCAGCGAAACCGGCCTCGTCCGGCGCATCCGTTTCAAAGCTGTCGGCCCGGTTCAATGGCCCTGATGTGTCGAATTCCGCGGCCTCGTTATGGGCGATGGCCGCTTCCAGTTCTGCGATCCGCTGTTCCAGTCCGCTGTCATAGCGCAGGCCGCGCGCTTCGGGGGCCACGTCCCCGGCGGTGTCCAGATCTGCAAGAAGGTCGTCGGACGGGTCCACGGGGTCGTCTGCGGCGACCTCATCCTCGGGCACGCGCAGCGCGGGCGTGAGGACAAGCCTGTCAGTCTCGGGCACGGACGTCTCGGCATGGGATGCCTTCTGGGCCGTGGCGTTCTCATCGGTTCCGTCCGGCGCGGCGCGCTCGGCCGTGCGGGACGCAGGGCGCAGGCCAGCGTGGTCGCTGGACACAAGCCGACGGATAGAGGAAAGTACATCCTCGATCTCGGCGTTGGTGAC
>JAUIIC010000030.1 GCA_030431935.1 Alphaproteobacteria bacterium
GGCCCGTGTCGCCGCGCGCCGCGTGATAGGCCGCGATGGTCAGAAGCCCGGCGTATTCGCCCTGCGCGCCGGAATTGGGCTGCATCGACATGGCGTCATAGCCGGTGATCTCGCACAGCCGCTGGGATAGGTCGTCGATCATCTCGGCATAGCCCTGGGCCTGGTCGGCGGGAGCGAAGGGATGCACCGACGAGAACTCTGGCCAGGTGACGGGCATCATCTCGACCGCGGCGTTCAGCTTCATCGTGCAGGATCCCAGCGGGATCATCGCGCGGTCCAGCGCCAGGTCGCGGTCGGACAGGCGGCGCATGTAGCGCATCATCTCGGCCTCGGCCCGGTTCATGTGGAAGATCGGGTGCGTCAGGTAGTCGGACTGCCGGATCAGCGCCTCGGGAAAGCCGATGTCGCGCGCGCGGGTGCCGGCGGTGGCCTCGATCCCGAAGGCGCGCCAGACCTTCTCGATGATCTCGGGGCCGACCATCTCGTCGATGGAGATACCGATGCGGTCGCTGTCGATCTGGCGCAGGTTGATCCCCTCGGCGCGCGCGGACCGCAGGATGACGCCCTGCATGGCCCCCACGTCGACCGTGATCGTGTCGAAGAAGGCATCGGGCGACACGCGGAACCCGGCCTCCTTCAGGCGGTCGGCCAGGCGGACGGTGTTGAAATGCACCATCTCGGCGATGGAGCGCAGCCCCTGCGGCCCGTGGAACACCGCGTAGAAGGACGCCATGACCGCCAGCAAAGCCTGCGCCGTGCAGACATTCGAGGTGGCCTTTTCCCGGCGGATGTGCTGTTCGCGCGTCTGCAGCGCAAGGCGATAGGCGCGGTGGCCGTGGCTGTCGACCGAAACGCCCACGATGCGCCCCGGCATCGCCCGCTTCATCCCGTCATGACACGACAGGAAGGCCGCGTGCGGCCCGCCATAGCCCAGAGGCACGCCGAACCGCTGGGCCGAGCCCACCGCGATGTCAGCGCCCATCGCGCCGGGTTCCTTCAGCATGGTCAGCGCGAGAAGATCGGTCGCCACGATCGCCACGGCCTTTGCCGCATGCAGCGCCGCGATGGCATCCGAGAAGTCGCGCACATGGCCATAGGTGCCCGGATACTGGAAGATCGCGCCGAAGACGGCCTCGGGCTCCAGCGTCTCGGGCGCGCCGACGATCACCTCGATCCCGAGCGGCGCGGCGCGCGTCTGCATGACGGCGATGTTCTGGGGGTGGCAGTTCTCGTCCACGAAGAACGCCGTCGCCTTCGATTTCGCCACGCGCTGCGCCATGGTCATTGCCTCGGCGCAGGCGGTCGCCTCGTCCAGGAGGGACGCATTGGCGATCTCTAGGCCCGTCAGGTCCGACACCATGGTCTGGAAGTTCAGCAGCGCCTCCAGCCGGCCCTGTGCGATCTCGGGCTGATAGGGCGTGTATGCCGTGTACCAGGCAGGGTTTTCCAGGATGTTGCGCTGGATGGCGGGCGGCGTGACGGTGCCGTAGTACCCCTGCCCGATCAGCGAGGTCATCACGCGGTTCCTTCCGGCCACGGCGCGCAGGCGCTGCAACACCGCATGCTCGGTCATCGGCGCCCAGGTCAGGGGCGCCTCCTGCCTTATGGATTGCGGGACGGTGCGGTCGATCAGGTCGTCGAGGCTGTCCGCGCCGACCACCTGCAACATCTCTTCCATCTCGGCCGGAGAGGGGCCGATATGCCTGCGGTTGGCGAAATCGTAGGTGTCATAGGCGGTCGGGCGGTAAGCCATTCGGGCGGTCCTTATCCGATGAAGTCCTTGTACTCGTCCTCGGTCATGAGGTCGTCGAGCACCGAAAGATCGTCGAGCTTGAGCTTGAAGAACCAGCCTGCACCTAGCGGGTCCTCGTTCACCATCGCGGGGCTGTCCACCAGGCTTTCGTTGACCTCGACGATCTCGCCGTCGACGGGGGCGAGGATATCGGCGGCGGCCTTGACGGATTCGATCACCACGACCTCGTCGCCCTTGGCGACCTGGGTTTCGACTTCTGGCAGCTCGACGAACACCACGTCGCCCAGCTGCTCCGCCGCGTGGTCGGTGATGCCCACGACCACAAGGTCATCCTCGACGCGCAGCCATTCGTGTTCTTCGGTGAATTTCATGACGTTTCCCTCGTTTCAGCGTTTGTAGGTGGCGGGCCGGAACGGCAGCGGCGCGACGCGCGCCGGCAGGCGCTTGCCCCGGACCTCTCCGAAAACCTGCGCGCCTTCGGCGGCAAAATCCAGCGGCAGATACGCCATCGACATCGGCCGTTCGATAGAGGGCCCGAACGCACCCGACGTCACCCGGCCGACCGGCGCGCCGCCGGTCTCGGATGCAAACAGGGGCGTGCCGGCCCGCATGGGCGCGCGCCCGTCGGGCAACAGGCCGACGCGGCGGCGCGTCGGCGCGCCGTCCAGTTCTGCCAGGATGCGGTCTGCGCCGGGGAACCCGCCCGCGCGCGCGCCGCCTGTGCGCCGCGCCTTCTGGATCGCCCAGGTCAGGTCGGCCTCTACCGGGCTTGTCGTGGTGTCGATGTCGGATCCATAAAGACACAGCCCCGCCTCCAGCCGCAGCGAATCCCGCGCACCAAGGCCGATGGGCGCGACCTCTGGCATGTCCAGCAGGCTTTGCGCGAAGGCCACCGCCGCGGCCTCGGGCAACGAAATCTCGAACCCGTCCTCGCCGGTATAGCCGGACCGGGACACCCACAGGTCGGCGCCCCCCCCGGGCAGGGTCGCAACATCCATGAAACGCATTCCGGTCACGCCCGGCGCCAGCCTTGCCAGCGCGGTTTCGGCCATCGGACCCTGAAGCGCGATCAGGGCGCGGTCGGTGATCTCCTCGACCTCGCAAGTCCCGGACAGGGCGGCGCGCAGATGCGCGATGTCGGCGGCCTTGCAGGCCGCGTTGACCACGAGGAAAAGATGATCGCCCCGGTTGGCCACCATCAGGTCGTCGAGAATCCCGCCCGCGTCGTCGGTGAACATGGCATAGCGCTGGCGGCCCTCGGCCAGCCTGAGGATATCGACCGGCACCAGCCGCTCCAGCGCCAGCGCGGCGTCTTCCACCCTCCCGGACTTCGGTCGCAGGATGACCTGCCCCATGTGGCTGACGTCGAACAGCCCCGCGGCCTCTCTGGTGTGCAGGTGTTCCTTCATCACGCCCGCGGCATACTGCACCGGCATCGCGTAGCCGGCAAAGCCGACCATGCGCGCGCCCAGCGCGATGTGCAGATCATACAGACAGGTCTTCGCGTCCTCGGCCATGCCGCCCCCTTGTCGTCATCGCCGGTTGCCTGAACGCTTCCAGCACCTTTCGGGCGTTGCCGCCCATTGGTGCCCCCTCTGTCCTTTCGCCTGAGATCGTTATCCCTTCGGCGCCCCGCATGTGTCGGGGTCTCTCCAGAGTCCGTGTGCCGCGAAGGTCCTTCTGCCTGAGAGTTTACCGGGGCGGTTGCTCCTTCGGCACCGGCGCGAGGCCGGTTTCTCCCTTGGCGGCTGGCGGCACGCTACGCCAAAGGCGGGGGGCTCGGCAAGGGGGCTTGTAAAGCCCCGTGGTCATGCCAGATACGGCGTCATGGCAGACCCGTTCTTCTTTGGCTACGGATCGCTCGTGAACCGGGCGACCCACGATTTCGCAGAGGCCTACACGGCCCGGCTGACCGGCTGGCGGCGCGTGTGGCGGCATACCGCGCTGCGCCCGGTGGCCTTCCTGACGGCGGAACCCGCCGAAGGGGTCGAGATCGACGGGCTGATCGCCGCCGTGCCGGGCAACGACTGGACCGCTCTGGACGCGCGCGAACACGCCTATGACCGCAACCACGTGACAGAGATCACCCGCCACGGCGTGCCGCGTGCGGTGGCGATCCAGGTCTATGCCATTCCCGACGGCAAGCATGGCCGCCCCGATGAGACGCATCCCGTGCTTCTGAGCTACCTCGACACGGTCGTTCAGGGCTACCTGCGAGAGTTCGGCGAAGCGGGCGTGACCCGTTTCTTCGAGACGACCGCGGGCTGGGACGCCCCGATCCTCGACGACCGCCGCGACCCGGTCTATCCCCGTCACCAGCAGCTGCACGGCGATGAACGGGCGCTTGTCGACGAGCGTCTGCGCGACGTGGGCGCGCGCGTGATCCAGCGCATCTAGCCCGGGGCCGCGGTGCTTGACGATTGACCGGCGGCCTCCGGCGGCCCTAGGCTTTGACGCAGCCGAGGAGGGACGCCGATGACGAGCCTGAGCGAAGACCAGCAATCGAAGAAGGCCGCGATCCAGAAGGGCGCGACGGTCTGGGGCGTGATCGCGGGGGCGGTCGTGGGGCTTCTGGCGCTTTGGCTGCTGGGCGGCCAGGGATCGGCGGTTCGCTTCGGGGGCGCGATCGTCGCCGCCGTCGCGGTGGGCGTTCTGGCGTTCCGCGCCAGCTTCAACTCTGGCGCCAAGGCGGCCAAATGCGCGGCCTGCGGCGCGGCGTTCAGCCGGTCGCGCACCGACCGGCAGGAGACCGTGACCGCAAGCACCCCCAAGGAAGAGCGCGAGGAACAGGAAGACGGCTCCACCAAGGTCACCCGCTGGACCGAGGACGCGCTTGACGTGCTGGAAACCTACACCTGCGCCAAGTGCAACGACGAGACGACGCGCAACTTCCAGACGACCCGGCGGCGGGACGAGACAGAGACCACCGAGCCGCGCGCCAAGCCCAAGGCAGAGCCCAAGTCGGGCAAGGACGGCGCAAAGATGGGCAGTTGGGGCGGGGGCGGTCCCACCAAGGGCGACAGCCCCAAGGGCGACCAGGGCTGATCGCCGGGGCGTGGCCTTCGCAGCTTTCTGGACAAAGCGCCCGGGCTGTGGAATGCACCCGGCGATCTGGAGGCCATCATGACCGTCACCCGCTTTGCTCCTTCCCCCACCGGCTACCTGCACGTCGGCAACCTGCGCACGGCGCTTTTCAACTACCTGATCGCCCGCAAGGCCGGGGGCACCTTCATCCTGCGGCTGGACGACACCGATCCGGAGCGGTCGAGGCAGGAATACGCGGACGCGATCCAGGAAGACCTGGAATGGCTTGGCCTGACATGGGACAGGGTCGAACGCCAGTCCGAACGGCTGGACCGCTACGCCGCCGCGGCGGACGCCCTGCGCGGCGCCGGGCGGTTTTACGAATGCTTCGAGACGCCCACCGAACTGGACCTCAAGCGCAAGAAGCAGCTCAACATGGGCAAGCCGCCGGTCTATGACCGTTCGGCGCTGAAGCTGTCCGAGGCCGACCGCGAGGCGCTGCGCGCCGAGCGCCCCGGCCACTGGCGCTTTCTGCTCGACCAGGAGCGGATCGAATGGGACGACCTGATCCTCGGCCCGCAGTCGATCGACGCCGCCAGCGTGTCCGACCCAGTGCTGATCCGGGGCGACGGGCAGGTTCTCTATACGCTCGCCTCGGTGGTGGACGACACCGAGATGCGGGTTACCCACGTAGTGCGCGGGTCCGACCACGTGACGAACACGGCGACGCAGATCCAGATCATGCAGGCGCTTGGCGGCACACCGCCGTCCTTTGCGCATCACTCGCTTCTGACCGGCGCGCAGGGAGAGGCGCTGTCCAAGCGTCTTGGCACACTGTCGCTGCGCGACCTGCGCGCACGGGGGGTGGAACCGATGGCGCTTCTGTCGCTGATGGCGCGGCTCGGCTCTGCCGATCCGGTCGAGCTTCGCGGTTCGCTGGACGAGCTGATCGAGGGCTTCGACATCACCCGCTTCGGCGCGGCCCCGACCAAGTTCGACGAAGCGGACCTTTATCCGCTCACGGCGCGGCACCTGCACGCGCTGCCCTTCGACGCGGTGCGGGACGAGATCGCGGCGCTTGGAGTGCCCGACGACATCGCGCCTCGGTTCTGGGAGGTCGTGCGCGAGAACATCACCGTGCGCGCCGACATGGCCGGGTGGTGGACCCTGTTCCGCGACGGCGCGCAGGCGGTCGTGGCGGACGAAGACCGCGCGTTCGTGGCGCAGGCCTTTGATCTGATGCCCGCGTTTCCCTTCGACGACACCAGCTGGGGCGCCTGGACCTCGGCGGTAAAGGAAGCCACCGGGCGCAAGGGCAAGCAGCTGTTCATGCCGCTGCGGCTGGCGGTGACGGGGCGCGAGCGGGGTCCCGAGATGGCGGATGTCATGGCGCTTCTGCAGAAACCGCCCAGGCTGTAGGCGCGGCCGGTGTCGGAGCAGGCGAAGTTCCTGGAAGGCAGCCTTTTCCGGCACATCACGGTCATGTCGCTGACCTCGTCCATCGGGTTGATGGCGATCTTCGCCGTCGATTTCATCGACATGATCTTCATCGCCATGCTGGGGAAAGAGGCGCTGGCCGCCGCGGTCGGCTATGCCGGCGCGATCCTCTTCTTCACGACCTCCTTCGGGATCGGCATGGCGATCGCCGCCGGTGCGCTGGTGGCCCGCGCCCTTGGCGCCGGGGACACGGACCTCGCCCGCCGCCGCGCGACCAACGCCCTGCTTTACGGGCTGATCTTCGGCGCGGCCTTCGCCGCGCTGGTCTGGTCGCGGCTGGACGAGATCGTCGGCCTCGTGGGCACCACCGGAGAGACGAAGCGCTTTGCGGTCGAGTATCTCGCGATCATCGTGCCGACCTTGCCTCTCCTGATGATCGGCATGGTCGGCAGCGCGATCCTGCGCGCCCATGGCGATGCCCGGCGCGCCATGATGGCCACGATCTACGGCGGGGTGGTCAACGCCGTGCTGGACCCGATCCTGATCTTCGGCCTCGACCTGGAACTGACCGGCGCTGCCCTTGCCAGCGTGGCGGCGCGCATCGCCATCGCCGCCACCGCCCTGTCGCCGGTGCTGCGCCATCACGGCGGCTTCACCATGCCATCGGCGCGTGGACTGATGGCGGACCTGTCGCCGGTTCTGACCATTGCCGCGCCCGCGATCCTGACACAGCTGGCCACGCCGGTCGGACAGGCCTACGTTACCCGCGCGATGGCCGCCTACGGGCCCGAGGCCGTCGCCGGAACCGCCATCGTGGGCCGGCTGACTCCCCTGGCCTTCGGCGTCGTCTTTGCCTTGTCCGGCGCGATCGGCCCGATCATCGGGCAGAACTTCGGCGCCGAGAAGCATGACCGTGTGCGCGCCGCCTTCCGCGAGGGGCTGCTGTTCACGGCGGTCGTGGTGGTGGCGATCTCGGCGGTGCTTTATGTTCTGCGCGCGCCCATCGCGGCGCTGTTCGCCGCCGAGGGCATGACGCTGACGCTTGTCCTGCTGTTCTGCGGGCCGTTGGCGCTGGCCTTCTTCTTCAACGGCGTGATCTTCGTGGCGAATGCCGCGTTCAACAACCTCGGTCACCCGCTGTATTCCACCTGGATCAACTGGGGGCGCCACACGCTGGGCACCATTCCGCCGGTGATGCTGTGCGCCTGGCTTTTCGGCGCGCCGGGCGTGCTGATCGGGCAGGCGCTGGGGGGCGTGGTCTTTGCCGCGATCGCCTGGGTGCTGGCCCTGCGGATCATGTCCGGCGACGGGACCACGCAGGAACGCGAACCGTTCTCGCGCCAGGCCCGGCTGATGGCGCTGTTCCACCTGCGGCGCTGAGGCGGGCTATTCCGGGTGAACGGTCCAGCGCCGCGCCAGGTCGGCAAGCCCCGCCTCGATCAGTTCGGCCAGGACGTCCTCGTCCACATCGTCGAGCTTGTTGATGTAGAGGCACGACTTGCCGAGCGAATGCTTGCCAAGCCGGGACAGGATATCGCCGAAATCGGCGTATCCCGGCATGATGTAGACCGACAGCTTAGCCTTGCGCGGGGAAAAGCCGGTGGCAAGGAACGATCCCTCGCGCCCGCTTTCGTAGCGATAGTCGTAGCGCCCGTATCCCACCATCGAGGGGCCCCACATGACCGGGCGAAATCCCGTCACACGCCGGAACAGCGCATCGAGCCGCAGCCCTTCGTCGCGGCGGCGGGCGGGTTCCACCGCCGCAAGGAAGGCCTCGACCGGCTGGCCGCCGGGCTGTGTCCCGTTCGTCGACATGCGCGCAGCATAACAAACCCCGCAGCGGCCCCAAACACCCTTTGCCCACGGCGTGCTTCCGGGCCATATGCGGGACATGACCGAGACCGCCGACTGGACCGCACCCGACCTGGCCGCCTTCGAGGCGATGGCCGAGGCGGCGCGCGATGCGCTTCCCGATCCCTTCGCCACCGCCGCGCGGTCGGTTGCCCTGAGGATCGAGGATTTCGCGCCCGACCACATCCTCGACGAGATGGGAATCGCCGACGCGTTCGATCTGACCGGGCTCTATGACGGCATCCCGGTGACCGAGAAATCGGTGGCCGACCAGCCCTTGTCGCCGGATACCGTCTGGATCTTCCGCCGCCCGATCCTCGACGAGTGGGCCGGGCGCGGCGACGTGACCCTGGGCCGGCTGGTGGCGCATGTGGTCGTCCACGAGTTCGCGCACCACTTCGGCTGGTCCGATGACGATATCGCCGTGATCGACCGCTGGTGGGAATGAGACTTGCGCGATCACTCACATGTTTTGTGCATAGATGGAGAAATGGGGCAGTGTGTCTACCTGAGGTATATTCCAGCCAGTTTCCGGAAAGGACACTCTCCCATGACAGACGTGAAGTTGACGCGCCGCGCCGCGCTTGTTGCCGGGGCCGCGCTGCCCCTTGCCGCGGCCGCCCCGCGGCCGATCGCGGCACAGGCCGCCGCTGGACTGACGAACGCGCGGCAGAACAGCTTTGATCTCGGCGGTTTCCGCGTCTCGACCATCCTTGCGGGAACGCGGACAGTGGAAGAGCCGCAAACCATCTTCGGCCTGAACGCCAGCCCCGAGGAGTTCGCCGAGGCCAGCGCCGCGAATTTCATTCCCACCGACAAGGCGCAGTTCTTCTTCACGCCCACGGTGGTCAACACCGGGTCCGAGGTCGTCCTGTTCGACACCGGGCTTGCGGCGGGCGGCACGCTGCCTGCCCTGGCCGAGGCCGGTTATGCCCCAGAGGATATCGACGTCGTCGTCCTGACCCACATGCATGGCGACCACATCGGCGGGCTGATGAACGACGGCCAGCCGACCTATGCCAATGCGCGCTACGTGACCGCGCAGGCCGAATTCGACGCCTGGGCCGCGCGCGGCAACGAGGGCTTCGATAACAATGTGCGCCCGCTGGCCGATAAGATGACCTTCATCGGCGACGGCGGCAGCGTCGTGTCGGGCATCACGGGCATGGCCGCCTTCGGCCACACCCCGGGCCACATGGTCTACATGCTCGACTCTCAGGACGAGCAGGTGCTGCTGATCGCAGACCTTGCCAACCACTACGTCTGGTCCCTGGCCTATCCGGACTGGGAAGTCCGCTTCGACATGGACAAGGCCGCGGCCGCCGAATCGCGCAAGCGCGTTCTCGGGATGCTGGCTGCCGACCGGGTACCGATGATCGGCTACCACATGCCTTTCCCTGCGATGGGCTTTGTCGAGACGCGCGGCGAGGGCGGGTTCCGCTATGTGCCGGCGACTTATCAGATGATGCTTTGACGCGTTGCGCGGGGCAGGTCCTGTACCCTGCCCCGCGCGCCTTTCCCTGTTGAACCGTTCGCGCTAACATAGCAGAACGGGCACAGCGTCCGTGTCCGGGACGCGGACAGGGGAAGTCCAGATGCGCACCGATATCCTGACCATCACGCTGAACCCGACGGTGGACTACGCCACGTCGGCGGAACGGGTATATCCCGATCACAAGCTGCGGTGCAGCGATCCCCATATCGACCCCGGCGGCGGCGGCATCAACGTGGCCCGTGCCATCCGCAAGCTGGGCGGGCAGGCGACGGCGCTGGTGGCCATCGGCGGCTCGACCGGCGCGCATCTGCTGCAGCTTCTGGCGCTGGAGGGCGTGCCCACGGTGGCCTTCCAGGGCCCGGGCGAAACGCGCCAGTCCATGTCCGTCACCGACCGCAAGACGATGGAGCAGTTCCGCTTCGTCATGCCCGGACCCAGCTGGACGGACGCCGACGTGCAGCGCGGCCTGAACTCGATCGACCAGGCCGCCGGGGACGGCACTTACGTGGTCCTGTCCGGCAGCCAGCCGCCGGGCGTGGCCAAGGAGTTCCCATCGATCCTGGCCGATCACGTCGCGGGGCGTGGCGCACGCCTGATCGTCGACACCTCGGGGCCCGCCCTGCACAACCTGCTGAGCGCCCCGCACGAGGCGCTTTACGTCCTGCGCATGGATGGCGCCGAGGCCGAAGAGCTTGCCGGGCGCCCCCTGCCCGAACGCGCCGACAGCGCCGCCTTCGCGCGCGAACTGGTCGACAAGGGCGTGGCCCACAACATCATCGTGGCGCGCGGTGCCGACGGGTCGATCCTTGCCAACGCGACGGGCGCCTGGCACGCGCTGGGCGCCCCCGTGAAGGTGGTCAGCAAGGTCGGCGCGGGCGACAGTTTCGTTGGCGCCTTCACCCTGTGGTGCGCACGGGGCGAATCCCTGCCAGAAGCGCTGCGTGCGGGCGTTTCCGCGGCCTCGGCGGCGGTGGCGTCAGAGGCGACGCGCCTGTGCGACCCGGTCCTGACGAAAGAGCTGTTTGACCTGTGCAAGGTCAGCCCGGTCTGACCGGGCCGAGCGTCAGCCCGGATCGCGCCAGCGGTTCACGATGGGATAGCGCCGGTCCAGCCAGAAACTGCGCTGGGTCAGGCGCGCGCCGGGCGCGGACTGGAACCGCTTGTATTCCGAGATGTAGACCAGGTGCTCCACGCGCTTGACCGTGGCGCGGTCATATCCCTCGGCGACCAGGTCCGCGACCGAGGCTTCGCGGTCGATCAGGCCTTCGAGGATCGCATCGAGCAGCGGATAGGGCGGCAGGCTGTCCTCGTCCTTCTGCTCGGCGCGAAGCTCGGCCGAGGGCGGCTTGTCGATGACGCGCGGCGGGATGACCTCGCCGGCGGGCGCTTTCATCCAGGGCCGGTGGTTGGCATTGCGCCAGCGGCAGGTCTCGAACACACGGGTCTTGTAGAGATCCTTGATCGGGTTGTAGCCGCCGGCCATGTCGCCGTAGATCGTGGCATAGCCCACCGCGACCTCGGACTTGTTGCCGGTGGTCAGCAGCATTTCGCCGAACTTGTTGGACAGCGCCATCAACAGCAGCCCGCGCAGGCGGGACTGGATGTTCTCCTCTGTCACGTCCGGTGCGGTGCCTTCGAAGAGCGGCGCAAGCGCGTCGGTCACCGCGGCGCGCGGGCCGCCGATGGGCACGGTGTCCAACCGGCATCCCAGGGCGCTGGCGACGGCCGCCGCATCCTCCAGCGAATGGTCCGAGGTGTATTCAGACGGCAGCATCACGCAGCGCACGTTCTCGGGGCCGAGGGCATCCGCCGCGATCGTCGCCACCAATGCGCTGTCGATCCCGCCGGACAGGCCCAGCACGGCCTTGGCAAACCCCGCCTTGCGCATGTAGTCGCCCAGCGCCATGACCATGACGCGGTAATCCTGTTCCCAGGGATCGGGGAACACGGCGCGCTCTCCCGTCTCGGCGCGCCAGCCCTTGTCGGTGCGGGTGAAATCCACGTGCACCAGCGCCTCGTCGAACAAGGGCAGCTTTGCCGCCAGCATCCCGTGCGGATTGAGAACGAAGCTGCCGCCGTCGAACACCTGGTCGTCCTGGCCGCCCACCATGTTCAGGTAGACCAGCGGCAAACCGGTCTCGACCGTGCGGGCCACCATATGGGCCATGCGCGTGTCGAACTTGCCCCGGAAATAGGGTGATCCGTTCGGCACCAGCAGGATCTCGGCCCCGGTTTCGGCCAGCGTCTCGGACACGTCCGAGAACCAGGCATCCTCGCAGATCGGCGAGCCGATTCGGACGGGCCCGATCCGGTAGGGCCCCGACACCTCGCCCGAGCGATAGAGCCGCTTTTCGTCGAAGACCGTGTAGTTCGGCAGTTCATGCTTCAGGATACGGGCCTGCACCTTGCCGCCCGACAGGATCCAGTAGGCGTTGTAAAGGTCGGGGCCGTCCTGGAACGGCGCGCCGATGCCGATGGCGGGCCCGTCGGCACACTCGGCCGCAAGCGCCTCGACCGCGCGCATGGCATGGGCGGTGAAGGCCGGCTTCTTGACGATGTCCTGCGGCTGGTAGCCGATCACGAACATCTCGGTCATGGCCAGCATGTCGGCACCGGCGGCCTTCGCCTCGGCCCAGGCGCGGCGGGCGGCGGCGATGTTGTCGTCGATCGCGCCCACCGTGGGGTTCAGCTGTGCCAGCGTCAGTCGAAACCTGTCGGACATGGGCGCCTCTCTCTCGCGTTGCGGTGTCTTACCAGATGACCCGGCAAGGGAAAGCCGCCACGGCCAAAAACCGTTGTAAGGCCCATCCCGGTCAACTAGGCTTGCCAGGCATCCGATCTAACGCGCTACGGACGGGCTGGGAGGCTTTCTTGCGGAACTTCATTCGGGCAGGCCGGGGCAGACGCGCGGCCGCGACGGCAACACTGGTTCTCGCGCTCGCCGGAGCCGCGGCGGCACAGGACACGGGCGAGATCGTCGTCAAGCAATACGACGACGGCGGCGTCTACGAGGGCACGTTCAAGGACGGCAAGCAGCACGGGCGCGGCACCTACACGCTGCCCAACGGCTACGAATACACCGGCGAATGGGTCGACGGCGAGATCCGCGGGCAGGGCACCGCGCGTTTCCCCAACGGCTCGCTCTACGAGGGGCGCTTCGAAAAGGGCAAGCCCGAAGGCTTCGGCAAGATCACCTTTGCCGATGGCGGCACTTACGAAGGCGACTGGACCGACGGCAAGATCAACGGGTCCGGCGTGGCGGTCTACGCCAATGGCGTCGTCTACGAGGGCGAGTTCCTGAACGCCCGGCACCACGGCACCGGGCGGATGGAGACGCCCACCGGCTATGTCTACGAAGGCGCCTGGGTGAACGGGGTGAAGGAAGGCAGCGGCCGCATCACCTATCCCGACGGCTCCATCTACGAGGGTACACTGGTGGCGGGCGTGCGCCAGGGCCAGGGGACGCTTCGGCTGCCGGACGGGCTGGTCTATTCCGGCCAGTGGGCGGACGGCCAGATCAACGGCACCGGGACGCTGACCCAGCCCAACGGCGACGTCTACGAAGGCGAACTGGTTGCCGGCGAACGCGAAGGCACGGGCAAGGTCACCTATGCCAACGGCGACACCTACCAGGGCGATTTCCTGAACGACCGTCGCCACGGCCAGGGCACCTTCACCGGAATCGACGGCTACCTTTACCAGGGCGAATGGGTCGCCGGACGGATCGAGGGGACGGGCACCGTCACCTATCCCGACGGATCGGTCTATACCGGCGAGTTCCGCGAGGACCTGGCCGATGGGCAGGGCAAGATCGTCTATCCCGACGGCTCGTCCTACGAAGGCCAGTGGCGGGCCGGTGTGATCGAGGGAGAGGGCATCGCGCAGTATGCCAACGGGCTGGTCTATGAAGGCCAGTTCCGAAACGCCAAGAACCACGGCGTCGGCAAGATGACGTACTCCGACGGCTACACCTATGACGGCGAGTGGCAGGAGGGTCAGCGCCACGGGCGGGGCACCGCCACCTATCCAGACGGCACCGTCTATGAAGGAGAGTTCCGGGCCGGACAGCGCGACGGACAGGGCAAGATCGTCATGGCCGACGGCTTTACCTACGAAGGCCAGTGGTCGAACGGCGAGATCGACGGCACCGGGGTGGCCACCTATGCCAATGGCGACGTCTACGAGGGCGAGTTCGTCACCGGCAAGCGGCAGGGCGAAGGCACGATCCGCTATGCCAGCGGCGAGGTCACGAGCGGCACCTGGGAAAACGGCGCTCTGGTGCAGGCCGCCGACAACTAGGCGGCCTGCGCGGGCTTGTCAGTTCTTTTGCTCGGCCGAGATCACGGCAAGCTCGGTCCGGATGCGCTCCTCGACGAAGCTGACGGGCAAGGTATCGACGGTGACGATGCCACGCACCGTCAGGATCGGCACGTCGGCGTCGCCTGAAAGCACCGTCTTCCAGATTCGTTTGCGCCCGCTCAGGCGGTCCATGATGTGCGCGGGCAGCACGGCCGAGAATGTCTCGCGATTCTGAAGCGTGCCTTCCAGCGCCTTGCCGAAGGGAGTGTCGGTGGTGTCCAGCAGCACCCGTGCGTGAAGAGGCAGTCGGTCGGGGATATACCAGTTGTCCGCATCCAGAAGCGGAATATCGCCTCTTTTCAGGGTGATGGCCCGGTGGCGCACGCTTTCTCCAGCCAAGGGCTTCAACAAATCGACACCGAGCTGTGGCAAATCCAGCGTGCCCGACTCCTCCTTGATCTCGGAGTACAGGTCACCCTGACCCAAGCCACGGATTTCACACCAGACCTGAAGGGCGGCTGTGACACTGAACGTCGTCAGCAGTGTTTCGCAAAGATGAAGCGCAATAGCATCGTAATCGGAAGGCATGAACAAATCGTCTCCATCGAGGACGTCATGCACCATCTGACGCTGCGCCGCGGCATGCGTCAATTCCGGTTCACATGACTTTGCCCGCGTCCAACCGGCGCAGAAGGGCATCCGCCCCTCCCAGAACGGCGTTCCGGCGATCCTCTGCCATGCGGTCCCAGGTCCGGTACATGTTGGCCATGCGCGGATTGGCGGCGAAACGGTCGCGGTGCCGGTCGAGGAAATGCCAGTAGAGCAGGTTGAACGGACAGGCGAGCGGGCCTGTCTTGTGCTTGACCCGGTAGGTGCAGCCCTTGCAGTGGTCCGACATCCGGTCGATGTAAGCCCCTGAAGACACGTAAGGTTTAGAGGCCACGATACCGCCATCGGCAAACTGGCTCATGCCGATGACGTTGGGCGCCTCGACCCATTCGTAGGCGTCGGCGTAGACGGCCAGATACCATTCATGCACCTCGAAAGGATCGACACCTGCCAGAAGGGCAAAGTTGCCGGTGACCATAAGGCGCTGGATGTGGTGGGCGTAGGCCTCGTCCCGGGTGGCAGTTATCGCGGCCTTCATGCAGGCCATGTCGGTATCGCCGGTCCAATAGAACGAGGGCAGTTTCCGCTTGTGGTTCAAAGCGTTGCGGCGAGTGTAGTCGCGGCCTTCAAGGAAATAGATGCCACGGACATATTCCCGCCAGCCGATGATCTGGCGGATGAAGCCTTCGGCCGCATTCAGCGGCGCATGCCCGGAAAGATAAGCGTTTTCAACGGCCTGGCAGATCTGCATCGGGTCCAGAAGGCCGGCGTTGAGGTACATCGACAGGACCGAGTGATAGAGGAAGCGGTCGCCGGTCAGCATCGCGTCCTGGTAGTCGCCGAAGCGGGGCAGCGCGGTGTCGATGAAATGGTGCAGGGCGGCGGCGGCCTGGGTGGCATCGGTGGCGAACCAGAGCGGGCGCAAGTTACCGAAATTGCTGGAAAATTCACGCTCAACCAGGTCAAGCACCTCGGCTGTAACCGCGTCGGGCTCGAACCGCAGGGGGCCGTCGCACAGGACGGCGTCGGGGGCGGGCTTGCGGTTGTCGTGGTCGAAATTCCACTTTCCCCCCAAGGGCTTGTCGCCATCCATCAGCAAACCGGTGCGCCGCCGCATGTCGCGGTAGAAGTATTCCATCCGCAGCGTCTTGCGCCCCTCTGCCCAGCGCCGGAACGCGTCGGTGGAGCACAGGAATCGCGTGTCGGCAAAACGTCGGCATGACGTCGGCATCGCGTCGGCGAGCGCGTCGGCAAGCCGCCATTCGCCCGGTTCGGTCACGAAAACCTCTGTCGCGCCTGTCTCGGCCATCCGGCGCGCGATCTCGGCCGGGATCGAGCCCGCGTTGTCGGGATCGTCGAGCGGCGTGTAGAGCACGCGCCAGCCGTCGGCGCGCAGGCGATCCGCGAACTTGCGCATCGCGGCAAACAGGAAGGCGATCTTTTTCGGGTGGTGGGGGACATACGCGGCCTCGTCCCGGACCTCGGCCATCATGACGACGTCGGATGCCTTGTCCGCGGCGGCGAGCGCAGCGATGTCGGGCGACAGCTGGTCGCCAAGGATCAGGACAAGGCGCGTCACCACGGCACCTCGTTTCCGGCGTAGTCGTAGAAGCCGCCCGATTGCGCGGGCGTCAGGCCGTCGATCACCGACAAGAGGTTCGCGGCGGCGGTTTCCGGCGGCGTCGCGCGGTCGGGCGAGACGAAATCGCGAGTGAAGGGCGTGGCGACGGTGCCGGGGTGCAGGGCCACGCAGATCGCCTGCTTGTGGGTGCGCGCGATCTCGATCGCGACGGTGTGCACGATCTGGTTCACCGCCGCCTTGGCCGCGCGATAGCCGTACCAGCCGCCCAGCCCGTTGTCGCCGATCGAGCCGACACGCGCGGACAACACGGCAACCACCGCGCGCCGGTCGCGCGGCAGAAGGCGCGGCGCGTGGCGCAGGATCAGTGCGGGGCCCAGCGCGTTCACCTCCCACTGGTCGCGAAGCGAGGTCTCGGACACCTCTTTTAGGGCCTTCTCCGGGCGCTGCCCGTCCACCACCAGCGCGCCGGTGGCCACGAAGATCAGGTCATATGGCCCGGGCAGGGCATCCAGCGCGGCATCGACGGACGCCTGCGACCGCACGTCGAGGCCATCGTCGCGACGCGACAGCCGCGTGACATTGGCCACGGGCGCAAGCTCGGCGGCAACAGCCTTGCCGATGCCGCCCGAGGCGCCGATCACGAGAGCGTTCCTGTCCGTCATGACAGGCCAGCTATTTCGCTTGACGGTCTGGTCAATTCCGGACCCGCGCGACATTCTGTCGGCAGGAGGACCACGCATGACCCGACCGATCATCTACCACATCCCCGTCTGCCCCTTCTCGCAAAGGATCGAGATCCTGTTGCGGCTCAAGGGTCTGGAAGACGCGGTGGAATTCCGGGTGGTGGACATCACCGTGCCGCGCCCGGCCTTCCTGCTGGAACTGACGGGCGGCACCACCGCCCTGCCGGTGATGGACCTGGGCGGCGGCCGGGTGCTGAAGGAAAGCATGGTCATCCTGCGCTACGTGGAAGAGGCGTTCGACGCGGCCCCGGTGGCTCGCAGCGACCCCTACGAGCGGGGGATCGAACGGTTGATGATGACGCGCGAGGGGCCGTTCACCGTGGCGGGTTATGTCTACGTGATGAACCGCGACCGCGCGAAGGGCGACGCGCTGCGCGCCACGCTACTGGAGCATTACGCCTGGCTCGACGCGTTCCTGCGCCGGCACAACCCCGAGGGCACCTATCTGTTCGACGATTTCGGGCTGGCCGAGGCGGTGTTCACGCCGATGTTCATGCGGTTCTGGTTCCTCGACTATTACGAGGGCTTCGCTCTGCCCGAGGGGCCGGAGTACGACCGCGTGCGGCGCTGGCGCGCGGCCTGCATGGCGCATCCGGCGGCGCAACAGGTCAGCCACGACGAGATCGTGAAGCTCTACTACGACTATGCGGTGGGGGCCGGGAACGGCGCGCTGCCCGAGGGGCGGCAGGTGTCGAGTTTCGCCTTCGAGCCGGACTGGCGCGCGCGCCCGATGCCGCCCCGCGACAAGTACGACCGGATCGCGGGGGACGCGGAACTGGGACTGGTGGCGGGCTGAGCCCCGTGCGGTATCGCCGAGATCATTGACGGACGGGCGGATTGCGCCATCCTATCGCAGGAGTTGATCCGCGGGACCCGACGCCATGCGCCGCCTGCTGCCCACGATCCTGTGCGCCTGCCTTGCCACCGCGCCCGCCCCGGCGCTGGAGCTGCGGCTGTCGGGCTTCTACGAGCTGAACCGCCCGGCGAGCCTCGACTACGACCCGGCGTTCTGCGGGCTCTGGATCGCGAACGAGGGGCCCGAGGTGATCCTGGTGACGCTGGACGGGCTGGAGCTGCGCCGCTTCGGCAGCGACCTGTCGCGGATCAAGGCCGTCACGCTGGACGCGGACGGCAGCGGGCTGATCGTGGCGGACGGGTTCGGCGGCTACCAGCGGCTGGACAAGGACGGCACCCCGCGCGGCGCGCCCTACCGGCTGGGCACGACATGGGTGGACACCGAGGGCATGGCGGTGGATGCCGACGGCAGCCTGATCCTTGTCGAGGACGACCCGGCGCGCATCCTCTGGGTGGATGAGGCCGGCACCGTGCTGCGCGAGATCGACGGGCACAGCTATGACCCGATGCTGACCGAGCCACAGGGCATCGCGCGCGATCCCCGCACCGGGCACCTTCTGATCGTGGACGACTGGGAGGGGACGAACAGCCTGTTCGAGCTGGACGCGGACGGGCGGCTTCTGGGGACCTATCCGCTGATCCAGTACGGCCGCGACCCCGAGGGAATCGCGATCCGGCCCGGTGCGAACCTCTTGTTCATGGCCTTCGACGGCGGCGCACGGATCGCAGCCTTCGACTACGCGCCGACGATGGGCGACGGGGCCGAGGCGCCACGCCCGGGGGCGGATTGCGCGATATCCTGAGGGGAGAAGCCGCTTCGAAGCGGCTTTTCCAAGCGGGTTGGAACCCGCTTGGGCACGCGATTTCGAAATCGCGTGCGGAAGGCCTTTCGAAAGGCCTTTCCCCCGGAATTCACGGGTTTTCATTTGCGGCGGGCGGCGTATACTCTGCCGCCATGACGACGAAGGTCCATACCGCTGCCCTGCCCGCGCGCCGCGCGGTGTCGGCGCTTGGCCTTCTGATTCTCCTTAGCCGCCTCTGAGCGTGCCGTCCGGCGCGACCGCTCAGAGGTGACGTGACGCGCCACGCAACGCTAAGGACCAGGAAAAGAGACATCCCATGACCACGACCGACAAGGATCGCGTGCTGATCTTCGACACCACGCTGCGCGATGGCGAGCAGTCGCCCGGCGCCACCATGACCCATGCCGAGAAGCTGGAGATCGCCCAGCTTCTGGACGAGATGGGCGTGGACATCATCGAGGCGGGTTTTCCCATCGCGAGCGAAGGCGATTTCGAGGCGGTGAGCGATATCGCGAAGGCCTCTGACAAGGCGGTGATCTGCGGGCTGGCGCGCGCCAACTTCAAGGACATCGACCGCTGCTGGGAGGCGGTGCGCCACGCGCGGCGGCCGCGCATCCATACCTTCATCGGCACCTCGCCCCTGCACCGCGCCATCCCGAACCTGACCATGGACGAGATGGCCGACCGCATCCACGAGACGGTGACGCACGCGCGCAACCTCTGCGACAACGTGCAATGGTCGCCGATGGACGCGACGCGGACCGAGTGGGACTACCTGCGCCGGGTCGTGGAGATCGCGATCCGGGCGGGCGCCACCACGATCAACATCCCCGACACCGTGGGCTATACCGCGCCGGTGGAATCGGCCGACCTGATCCGCCGGCTGATCGCCGAGGTGCCCGGCGCGGACGAGGTGATCTTTGCCACCCATTGCCACAACGACCTGGGCATGGCGACGGCCAACGCGCTGGCCGCCGTGGCCGGCGGCGCGCGGCAGATCGAGTGCACGATCAACGGGCTGGGCGAGCGCGCGGGCAACACCGCGCTGGAAGAGGTGGTGATGGCGCTGAAGGTGCGCCACGACATCATGCCCTGGACCACGGGCGTTGACACCACGAAGATCATGAACATCAGCCGCCGGGTCGCCAGCGTGTCCGGCTTCGCGGTGCAGTTCAACAAGGCGATCGTCGGCAAGAACGCCTTTGCCCACGAGTCCGGCATCCACCAGGACGGGATGCTGAAGAACGCCGAGACCTTCGAGATCATGCGCCCCGAGGACGTGGGCCTGTCGGCGACCAACCTGGTGATGGGCAAGCATTCGGGGCGGGCCGCGCTGCGGTCCAAGCTGCGCGACCTGGGCTACGAGCTGGCCGACAACCAGCTGAACGACGTCTTCGTGCGGTTCAAGGCGCTGGCCGACCGCAAGAAGGAGGTCTTCGACGACGACCTGGTGGCGCTGATGCGCGACGCCTCGACCGACCATGCCGCCGACCGGCTGCAGGTGAAGTTCCTGCGCGTGATCTGCGGCACCGAGGCGCCGCAATCGGCGGACCTGACGCTGACGGTCGATGGCGTGGACCGGCAGGTGACGGCCACGGGCGACGGCCCCGTCGACGCGACCTTCAACGCCGTGAAGAAGGCGTTTCCGCATGACGTCTCGCTGCAGCTTTACCAGGTGCACGCGGTGACCGAGGGCACCGACGCCCAGGCCACCGTCAGCGTGCGCATGGAAGAGGAAGGCCGGATCGCCACGGGGCAGGCCGCCGACACCGACACGGTGGTGGCCAGCGCCAAGGCCTATGTCGCGGCGCTGAACCGCCTGCTGGTGCGGCGCGAGAAGACCGGCAGCGACGCCAAGGAGGTGTCCTACAAGGACGCCGGCTGATGGGCCACGGGTTCGACCCGGAGCTTGTCCTGCGGCAGCCGCTGATGGCCCATCTGGCGACGACCTCGCCCGATGGGCCGCGCGGCACGCCGGTGTGGTTCCTGTGGGAGGACGGTGCGCTTTGGATCCCGGGCGACACCGGATCGCACTGGGTCCGCCGGATCGGGGACGATCCGCGCGTGGCGGTGGACATCGTGGAGTACGACAATGCCGCCGGGCGGCTGTTGCACCTTGGCCTGCGCGGGCGGGCCGAGGTGGTGGCCGACGGCGTGCCCGCGAGGTTCCGGCGGCTTCTGGTCAAGTACCTGGGCCCGGACGAGGCTGCCTGGAACGGCTGGTTCATGGAGCGGATCGCGCGGCTGGAGGACCCGGAGACCCGGATGGTCCGGCTGGCGCCCGAGAGCACGTTCGCCAACAACGTCTCGTATTTCCGGAGCGGGCCGGACCTGGCCGCGCCCTGAGACGGGAACCGCCGCCCCGGGGCATCGAGCCCCGGGCGGCGGTGGCCTTCGGCGAGAGTATTTGTGAACAGAAGAAGCCGGGGGCGCGTCAGTCGGGGTGGATGTCGCGCCGGGTGCAGCCCGCTTCCAGCACCACGGCGATACGGTTGACCGGGATCGTCAGGCCGCGTTCCGCGAGCCAGTCGGCCTGAAGGCGGTAGGCGTCGGGTTCCTGCTGGCCGGGGCAGTACCAGTGGCGCGCGCCCTGCTGGCGGTGGTGCACCAGTTCGTGCAGCAGGACGCTGACGTCGCGGGCATCGTCGGGCGACCAGGGCGCGACAAGGGTGATCGTGGCGCTGTCGGGATCGTAGAGGCCGCGCGTGGTCTGGCCCATCCGGGCGGCGGTGCCGGGGCGCAGGGCGGCGGCCTGGCGGTCCACGATCTCGACGCGCGGCGGCGTGGCGCGGGCGGGATAGCCCGAGCGGGCGTCGAGCCAGGCGTCGAGGACAGCCACCAGATCGGCCAGGGTCTCGGCGTGCCGCCAGGCCGGAGCCGGATCGAGCGTGAGGGCGGCGCGCGCGGGCGCGGGCGCAGCGGCAAGAAGGACGGCAAGCGAGAGGGCGGCCAGCACGGGGCTGGCGCGGCGAAGCGGGTTCATGGCGACCTCGGCGGGCTTTGTCAGGGTGTGGGGTCATGTTAGGATCGGGGCCGAGGACCGGTCAAAAGACCGTTTTTCATGCGACCATGAACGGGATTCACACGCGATGGCCCGACGACTTCCCCCCTTTGCCGCGATCCGTGCCTTCGAGGCGACGGCGCGGCACGGCAGCATGACGGCCGCGGCGGACGAGTTGTGCGTGACGCCCTCTGCCGTGAGCCACCAGATCCGCGCGCTGGAGGCGTTTCTGGACACGGCGCTCTTCGAGCGGGAGGGGACCCGGCTTTGCCTGATCCTGACCGGGCGGGCGTATGTGGGGCGGCTGACGGGGCTTCTGGATGCGTTGGACGACAGCACGCGGCAGGTGCGCGAGGGCGGGCGACGCGAGTTGCGGGTTCTGGCGACGCCGGGATTCGCGGCGCGTTGGCTGGTGCCGCGGCTGGGGCGGCTTCCCTTCGCGGAGGACCTGCGGCTGCGGGTGTCCGAGGGCGCGCCATCGACCGACTTCGCGACGAACGATGCGGACGTGGTCATTCACTGGGGCGATGCGCCGGTGCCGGGGCTGGTGGTGGAACCGTTGATGGAATCGGTGCGCTACCCGGTGATCGCGCCCGACCTGAGACGGTCGGCGGGCGTACAGCGGCCCGACGACCTGTTGGACCTGACGCTGCTTCACGATGAAGTGATGGACGCGTGGGGCGATTGGTTCGCGGCGGCCGGCGTGACGGGATATGACGGCATCAGGGGCCCGCGTTTCGCCCACTGCGAGTTGTCGACCACGGCGGCAGAACGCGGGCAGGGCGTGGCGCTGGCCTATGACGCGATGGTGCGCGCGACGGTTGAGAGCGGGCGGCTGGAGCGGTTGTTCCACACAGTCACGATGCCGGTTACGATCTATTCGGTGGCGACGCCGGCCGCGCGGGCGGGCGAGCCCCGGATACGCGGGTTCCGCGACTGGCTGTTCGCGGAGGTGACAGCCGAGGGCACGATGGCGGCCCGGCGAGACTTCGTCGCCGAATAGCATTCAGAGCAAGTTGCGGCGAAAATACGCTGATCAAGCCCCCTCGCCTCTTTCGTTCGGGGGCCACCCTACATATAACCTGCCCGACATGGGCAGCGGGACGCGGCCCTTGTCCGCGCGAGCAGGAAGCCATCGAAATGTTCAGTCTGCTGTCCGGTTTGTTCTCTGCCGACATGGCAATCGACCTGGGAACGGCCAACACCCTGGTCTACGTGAAGGGCCGGGGTATCATCCTGAACGAGCCGTCCGTGGTGGCCTACCACGTCAAGGACGGTCGCAAGCAGGTGCTTGCCGTGGGCGAGGATGCCAAGCTGATGCTGGGGCGCACGCCCGGCAGCATCGAGGCCATCCGCCCCATGCGTGAAGGCGTCATCGCCGACTTCGACACCGCCGAAGAGATGATCAAGCATTTCATCCGCAAGGTGCATCGGCGCACGACCTTCAGCAAACCCAAGATCATCGTTTGCGTGCCGCATGGCGCGACGCCGGTGGAAAAGCGCGCGATCCGGCAGTCGGTGCTGTCGGCGGGCGCGCGGCGCGCGGGCCTGATCGCGGAACCCATCGCGGCGGCCATCGGCGCGGGGATGCCGATCACCGATCCCACCGGCAACATGGTCGTGGACATCGGCGGCGGCACGACCGAGGTGGCGGTGCTGTCGCTGGGCGACATCGTTTATGCGCGGTCGATCCGGGTCGGCGGGGACCGGATGGACGAGGCCATCGTCAGCTACCTGCGGCGCCAGCAGAACCTTCTGGTGGGCGAGGCGACGGCGGAGCGGATCAAGACCTCGATAGGCACCGCGCGGATGCCCGACGACGGGCGCGGCGCGTCGATGCAGATCCGGGGGCGTGACCTGCTGAACGGCGTGCCCAAGGAAACCGACATCAACCAGGCCCAGGTGGCCGAGGCGCTGGCCGAACCCGTACAGCAGATCTGCGAGGCGGTCATGAGCGCGCTGGAAGCCACGCCGCCCGACCTGGCAGCCGACATCGTGGATCGTGGCGTGATGCTGACCGGCGGTGGCGCGCTTCTAGGCGAACTGGACCTGGCGCTGCGCGAACAGACGGGGCTTGCCATTTCGGTGGCCAACGAGTCGCTCAATTGTGTGGCCTTGGGCACCGGCAAGGCGCTAGAATACGAACGTCAGCTGCGGCATGCGATCGACTATGACAGCTGACCGCCGATAAACCGGCGAACGAGGGACGTCAAAGACCCCTTCCGGCTTGGAGGCGGCCGTGGCGAGAGACAGAAGCACAGGCGACGATTACGTCCGCCCGATCAGGCGTATCCTGGTCGGTCTTCTTGTGCTCGGGCTTTTCGGTCTCTTCCTGCTGTGGCGCATAGACAGCCCGCGCGTGGAGCGTCTGCGCGCCGATCTCGTGGACCGGGTGGTGCCCAGCTTCGACTGGGCACTGGTGCCGGTGACGACGCTGGCCGGCATGATCGAGGATTTCCAGAGCTACCGCCGCATCTACGAGCAGAACCAGGAACTGAAGCGCGAGTTGCAGCAGATGAAGGCCTGGCGCGAGGCGGCGCTGCAACTGGAGCAGAAGAACGCCAAGCTTCTGGATCTGAACAACGTGCGGCTGGACCCAAAGCTGACCTTCGTGACCGGTGTCGTGCTTGCCGATGCCGGATCGCCGTTCCGGCATTCGGTGCTGTTGAACGTGGGGCACCGCGACGGGATCATGGACGGCTGGGCCGCGACCGACGGGCTGGGGCTTGTCGGGCGGATCTCGGGCGTGGGGCGGACCACGTCGCGTGTGCTGCTGCTGACCGATTCCAACAGCCGTATCCCGGTGACGATCCAGCCCTCGGGGCAAAAGGCGATCCTTTCTGGCGACAACACGCCCCTGCCGCCGCTGTCCTTCCTGGAAAGCACAGACAACGTGCGTCCGGGCGACCGGGTGGTTTCGTCCGGGGACGGCGGGGTCTTTCCGGCGGGGATCCTGGTGGGTGAACTGGCCGAGGGCACGGACGGGCGGCTGCGCGTGCGGCTTTCGGCGGATTACGAGCGGCTCGATTTCCTGCGCGTCCTGCGCTCGCGCGCGGTCGAGCGGATCGAGGACCCGGGCAGCCTGCTGGCGCCGCCCGACGAAGCCGCCGCGCTGGAAGGGACGGAGGCCGTGGATGGTTGATCAGCGCACGACCCGCCGCTGGGGCTACCGCGGGCTCTACCTGGGGCTTTGCGGGGCGTTGATGTTCCTGCACATCCTGCCGGTGGACCTTGTCGCGGGGCGCTGGCCCGGACCCGACCTGATGCTGTGCCTGACCTTTGCCTGGGTTTTGCGGCGGCCCAGGTTCGTGCCGGTCTGGCTGATCGCGGCAGTGTTCCTGCTGGCTGACATGCTGTACATGCGACCGCCGGGACTTTGGGCCGCGCTCGTGGTGATCGCGGTCGAGGTGCTGCGCGCAAGAGAGACGCAGAACCGCGAGACCGCCTTTTCGGTCGAATGGGCCACGGTGGCCGCGGCGCTGGCGGCGATCACGCTGGCCGACCGCGCGATCCTGGCGTTAACGATGGTGGACCAGGTCAGCCTGTGGCTGACGCTGCTGCAACTGGTGTTCACGTTGCTGGTCTATCCGCTGGTGGTGGTGGTATCGCGGGTGGTGTTCGGCGTGCGCCGGATCACGCCGGGCGAACTGGATGCATTGGGGGCACGGACATGAGGCGTTCGCCCAAGGATACGGAAGACAGCATTCGAAAGATCAGCCGCCGCGCGATGGTGCTGGGCGGCGTGCAGCTGGCGTTCATGGGTGTGCTTGCCGCCCGGATGCGGCACATGCAGGTGGACCAGTCCGAGCAGTTCATGCTGCTGGCCGAGGAGAACCGAATCAACGTGCGGCTGCTGTCGCCACCGCGCGGGATGATCTTTGACCGAAACGGCGTGCTGCTGGCGGGCAACGAGCAGAACTACCGTATCGTGGTCGTGCGCGAGGATGCCGGAGACGTTGACGAGACGCTGGCGCGTCTGGCACGGCTTGTCCCGCTGACGCCCGAGGAGATCGAGCGCGCGCGCACCGAGATCCTGCGCCGCAGCCCCTTCGTGCCGGTGACCATCGCCGACCGGCTGAGCTGGGCCGACGTGGCCGAGGTGGCGGTGAACGCCCCGGCCCTGCCCGGGGTGAACCCCGAGGTCGGGCTGTCGCGATCCTATCCGCTGGGGCACGATTTCGCCCATGTGGCGGGCTACGTTGGCCCGGTCAGCGAACGCGATCTCGAACTGCGCGAGTCGCCCGATCCGCTGTTGCAGATCCCGGGCTTCCAGATCGGCAAGACCGGGGTCGAGAACAAGCTGGAGGACCTGCTGCGCGGCAAGGCCGGAACCCGGCGGATCGAGGTGAACGCGGTGGGCCGCGTGATGCGCGAACTGGACCGGATCGAGGGCCAGCCCGGCGCGGACGTGCAGCTGACGATCGACGCGGGGCTGCAGAACTTCGTTCAGGCACGGCTGGGCACCGAAAGCGCAGCGGCGGTTGTGATGGACCTTGCCAGCGGCGATATCCTTGCGGACGGCTCGGCGCCGGCATTCGATCCCAACAGCTTCGTGCGGGGGATCTCCAGCCCCGATTACCGGGCGCTTCTGGAAAACAAGTACCGTCCTCTGGCCAACAAGTCGGTGCAGGACGTCTATCCGCCGGGATCGACCTTCAAGATGATTACCGCGCTCGCGGCGCTCGAGGACGGCGTCGTGACCCCGGAAGAAACCGTCTATTGCCCTGGCCACAAGGAGGTGGGCGGCCGCCGCTTCCATTGCTGGCGGCGCGGCGGGCACGGGCAGGTGGACCTGCTGAACTCGATCAGCCAGTCCTGCGACGTCTATTACTACGACATCGCCGAACGTGTCGGTATCGAGAAGATCGCGGCCATGGCCGAAAGGCTGGGGCTGGGCGTGCGGCCGGACCTGCCGCTGTCGGCGATCTCGGGCGGCCTGAACCCCGACAAGTCGTGGAAACGGGTCAA
>JAUIIC010000031.1 GCA_030431935.1 Alphaproteobacteria bacterium
CTGTAAGGCGAGAGCGGCCAGTTTCGGGCGACCGCCCATGCAGGAGCCCGCTCATGCCCACCGAACGCATCACATTCACCGGCCATGACGGCGGGCAGCTGGCCGCGCGGCTGGACCTGCCCGAGGGGCCGCATCTGGCGACGGCGCTGTTCGCCCATTGCTTCACCTGCGGCAAGGACATTCCCGCCGCGCGGCGGATCGCGGGGCGGCTGGCGGCGATGGGGATCGCCGTGCTGCGCTTCGACTTCACCGGGCTGGGCCATTCCGAGGGAGAGTTCCGCAACACCTCGTTCACGTCGAACGTGGACGACCTGAAGGCGGCCTGCGCCTATCTGTCGGGGCGCGGGATGGCGCCGGGGCTTCTGATCGGGCATTCGCTGGGCGGGGCGGCCGTGCTGCGCGCGGCGGCGGACCTGCCGGACGTGCGGGCGGTGGTCACGCTGGGCGCGCCCTTCGACCCCGAGCATGTGACGCATAATTTCGCCGATGCGCTGGAGCATATCGCCCGCGACGGCAGCGCCGAGGTGGATCTGGGCGGGCGGCGGTTTCGCATCGGGCGCGAGTTTGTCGAGGATGTACGGGCGGAAAAGGTCGGCCCGGCGCTGGCGCGGCTGAAGGCGGCGCTCATGGTGATGCATGCGCCACGCGACGCGATCGTGGGGATCGACAATGCCGAGCGCATCTTTACGGCGGCGAAACATCCCAAGAGCTTCGTCACGCTGGACGACGCCGATCACCTGATAAGCCGGGGCGCGGATGCCGAGTATGCCGCGCAGGTGATCGCGGCCTGGGCCGGGCGATATCTGGAGTTGCGCCCCCCTGCCCCGCCGCCCGGCGCGCCCGAGGGCATCGTGCGCGTTTCCGAGGCCGACCCGGGCGGATTCCTGCAGGACATCAGCGCCGGCCCGCGGCACCATGCGCTGGCCGACGAGCCGCTGGCCTATGGCGGCACCAACCGGGGGATGTCGCCCTATGGCTTCCTGTCGGCGGGGCTGGGGGCCTGCACGTCGATGACGATCCGGATGTATGCCCGGCGCAAGGGCTGGCCGCTGCACCATGTGCGGGTGGATATCAGCCATGACAAGGTCCATGCGCAGGACGCGGGCGACGGGCCCGACGCCAAGATCGACGCGTTCCGGCGCGAGATCACGCTGACCGGCGACCTGACCGGAGAGCAGCGCCAGCGCCTGCTGGAGATCGCCGACAATTGCCCCGTCCACCGGACGCTGGAGCGCACCTCGACCGTCGAGACGGTGCTGGTCGGGGACGGTCAGGCGCGGGTGTAGCGCGTGGTCATCCGGTAGTCCTTGCGCGGGCCGGTGACGCGCCATTCGGCCCGCCAGTCGGGCCAGCGGGCGAAGTCGTAGGTGACAAGGTAGAGGTCCGGCGCGCAGTCGTGGCGCGCGGCGGGCGACAGGTCGCCGGGGCGAAAGCTGTGGAAGGGGCGGCCGTCGGCAAAGGCGACCTCGATCCCGTCGTCTGACGCCTGCCAAATCGTTTCGCGTTCCGTGGCCATCGGCGGCAGGCCGTCGAAGGCCAGCGTGCCGGCCTCGCGGCAGCGCAGACCGCCGCGCTCGGGCATGAACCGTGCGGTGCCGGTCATCCGGCCGCGCCTGTCTTGCGCGAAATCCTCGATCTCGCGCGACAGCGTCCAGTCGCCAGTGAAATCCTGCAAGACGGGGGCTGGCACCTGTCTCTCCCTTGCCGATGGGTGCGGTGAAGTCTAAGACCGCGCGCAAACCCGCCACAAGCCAAAGGCCCGTGATCCCGTGATCCCACGCTATTCCCGCCCCGAGATGGTGGCCATCTGGTCGCCCGAGACGAAGTTCCGCATCTGGTACGAGATCGAGGCGCATGCCTGCGACGCCATGGCCGATCTGGGCGTGATCCCGCGCGAGAACGCCGAGGCCGTCTGGACCGCGAAGGACGTGCCTTTCGACGTGGACCGCATCGACGAGATCGAGGCGGTGACCAAGCATGACGTGATCGCCTTCCTGACGCATCTGGCCGAGATCATCGGCCATGACAGCGCGCGCTTCGTCCATCAGGGGATGACGTCGTCGGACGTGCTGGACACCACCTTCAACATCCAGCTGACGCGGGCCGCCGACATCCTTCTGGCCGATCTCGACGGGCTTCTGGCGGCGCTGAAGCGGCGCGCGATGGAGCACAAGGACACGGTCTGCATCGGGCGCTCGCACGGCATCCACGCGGAACCGGTGACGATGGGGCTGAAATTCGCCCGCTTCTATGCCGAGATGGACCGCAACCGCGCCCGCCTGCGCGCCGCGCGGGACGAGATCGCGACGGGCGCGATTTCGGGCGCGGTGGGCACGTTCGCCAACATTGATCCGGCGGTCGAGGCGCATGTCTGCGCGAAGCTCGGCCTGACGCCGGAGCCGATTTCCACCCAGGTGATCCCGCGCGACCGTCACGCGATGTTCTTTGCCACGCTGGGCGTGATCGCCTCGTCGGTGGAAAACATCGCGACAGAGATCCGGCACCTGCAGCGGACCGAGGTGCTCGAGGCCGAGGAATATTTCTCGCCCGGGCAGAAAGGGTCGAGCGCGATGCCGCACAAGCGCAACCCGGTGCTGACGGAAAACCTGACCGGGCTGGCCCGGCTGGTGCGCATGGCGGTGGTCCCGGCGATGGAGAACGTGACGCTCTGGCACGAGCGCGACATCTCTCACTCCTCGGTCGAGCGCAACATCGGCCCCGATGCCACCGTGACGCTGGATTTCGCGCTGGCACGCCTGACGGGCGTGGTGGACCGGCTGGTGGTCTACCCCGAGCGGATGATGGATAACCTGAACAGGTTCCGCGGGCTGGTGCATTCGCAGCGCGTGCTTCTGGCGTTGACGCAAGCGGGCGTCAGCCGCGAGGACGCCTACAGGCTGGTGCAGCGCAACGCGATGAAGGTCTGGGAAGAAGGCAAGGACTTCATGACCGAGCTGAAGGCCGATGCCGAGGTGATGGCGGCGCTTGGCGAGGCCGGGATCGAAGAGAACTTCGACCTTGGCTATCATACCAAGAACGTCGACACGATCTTCGCCCGCGTCTTCGGCTGACGCGCGACGTGCACAGGATTTCGGCAGGGGCCCGCGTCCGACCGGCGCGGGCCCTTCGTTTTCGTTGCCAGATGGCGCAGGCGTGCTAGGATTTTCGGCACCAACACGGGAGAAATGCCATGACCATCAAGACCGCCCTTGCCGCGCTGGTGCTTGCACTGGCCCCCGCGATCGCGACCGCGGCCTGTTTCGGAGATCACAGCCAGCAGGCCATGTCCTGCGCCGAAGGCAAGATCTGGGACGAGGCGACATCCGCCTGCGTCGACGCCGCCGTCTGAGGCGACCGATACCCGAAAGCCGGCCCCGCACCCCGCGTGCGGGGCTGTTTCGTTCCGGACTGTTTCCGCACCGGAAACGCCGCGTTTCCATTCCGGGTTTTCGGAACACACGCATACCGTGCTAGGCTGACCGAAACACAAGGGAGTACCGAATGATCCGTTCCATCGTCATCGCCGTCGTTCTGGCCGCCACCCCGGTCGCTGCGCTTGCGCAGGCCTGCCCTTATGCCGGCCCCAAGACCGGGCCGCAGAACTGCGCCCCGGGCAGCGTCTACGACGCCACCTATCGCGCCTGCATCCTGAAAGGGAGCTAGGGCGCGGCTGGACACCGCACGCAGGCGGTCTAGCTGACCTTGCATCCTGAAAGCTGGAGAATCCTGGCATGACACGTCTTCTTCTGGCCGCGGCGCTGATCCTGCCCACCGCGGCATTCGCAGTGGGCAGCGGCGACAGCACCCCGCCGAGCACCACCGACACGACCTCGCGCTGCGCCGATGGCAAGGTGTGGGACCAGCGGACCCGCAGCTGCGTCACCCCCAGCCAGGACAGCCGGCTGGACGACGACACGCTGTACCAGGCGGTGCGGGAATTCGCCTATGCCGGGCGCAACGACGACGCGCTGCGGGCGCTGGCCGCCATGTCGGACCAGGGCGACGACCGGGTCCTGACCTACATGGGCTTCGTGCATCGCCGGATGGGCGACGCCGAACTGGGCAACGCCTATTACCGGCAGGCGCTGGCACGCAATCCCGACAACCTCCTGGCGCGCAGCTACATGGGCCAGGGGATGGCCGAATCGGGCGACATGGTCGCGGCGCGCCTGCAGCTGGCCGAGATCCGGATGCGCGGCGGCACCGGCACCTGGGCCGAGACGGCGCTGATGCAGGCGATCGAGACCGGGCACGGCGCATCCTACTAGGCCGTTTCGCACAGGATCGGCCTCGCCTGTTGAGTGCGATACGCTCTGTGCGCACGTCAGCGCTTCGTTAACCCGGCGCTGCCAAGGTTCCCCGGCACGAGGGAACCGGCCATTGGACAGCGCGACACCGCAAATCGCGGCGCCCCCGCCGGGGGCGCCCGCCCGCAAGGGGCTCAGCCGCCGCGACAAGGCGGCCGTTGTGGTGCGCCTGTTGCTGGCCGAGGGGCTGGAGGTTCCGCTTGCCGGGCTGTCGGACCGGGCGCAGGCGGACCTGGCCGCCGCGATGGCGCGTCTGCGCTACGTGGACCGCGATACGCTGCGCGAGACCATCGGCGAATTCGTGACCGAGCTGGAGGCCGTGGGGCTGGCCTTTCCCGACGGGCTGCACGGGGCGCTCGACGCCCTCGGCGACACGCTGAGCGACCGTGCCGCGGCACAGTTGCGGCGCCAGGCGGGGCTGTCCGCCTCGGGCGATCCCTGGGCGCGGATCGGCGCCGTGGACGCCGCGCGGCTCGTCCCGATCCTGATGGCCGAAAGCGTCGAGGTCGCGGCGGTGATCCTGTCGAAGCTGAAGGTCGCCCGCGCGGCAGAGGCGCTGGGCCTTCTGCCCGGCGACCGGGCCCGGCGCGTCACCTATGCCGTGTCACAGATCGGCGCGGTGTCGCCCGAAGCCGTCTCGCGCATCGGCGAAGCCATCCTCGCCCAGCTGGAGGCCGAGGCACCGGGCGCCTTTGCCAGCGCGCCGGTGCAGCGGGTGGGCGCGATCCTCAATTCCTCGCCCGCCGCCACGCGCGAGGCGATGCTGGACGCGCTGGGGCAGGAAGACGCCGATTTCGCCGAGGATGTGCGGCGCGCGATCTTCACCTTCGCCAACATCGCCCAGCGGATTGATCCGCGCGACGTGCCCAAGATCACCCGCGACGTGGCCGCCCCCGACCTTGTGCGCGCGCTGGCCGCGGCGCTGGCCAAGGGGCCGGACGCGGCCGAGGCTGCGTCGGCAGAGTTCATCCTGTCCAACATGTCCCAGCGCATGGCCGCCCAGCTGCGCGAGGATATCGAGGCCGCCGGACGCCCCCGCCCCGCCGAGGCCGAGGCCGCGATGGCGGGCGTCGTCGCCGCGATCCGCACGCTGGAGGAATCGGGCGCCATCCTGCTGGTGGCCGAGGACGACTGATCCCATGGACAGGCCCGCGCACGCGCCCTAACCTGCGCCCATGACCGATGGACGCAGATGGCATGACATGGGCGGGCAGGACGCCGGCCCCGTTCCCCCGGGCGAGCATGACTTCGCCCTGTGGGAGAAGCGCGTGGACGCTTTGGTGATGGTGGCGCAGGCGCACGGGCTGATGACCGTGGACGGGCTGCGCCGCGTGCTGGAGGACATGGGCGAACAGGCCTTCGAGACGATGAGCTATTACGAACGCTGGGTCGCCTCGCTGAACGAGAACCTGATCGAGGCGGGCGCCTATTCGATCGAGGAGCTTGGCCGCAAGATGGCCGAGGTGCAGGAGCGCGGCGACACCTATGCCGCCGCCGCCCGCGCCGACGGGGGCGCGGATGGCTGAGCCGGGCCAGCGGGTGCGCGTGGCGCGGATGATGCCGCCGGGCCATGTGCGGGCGCCCGCCTACCTGCGCGGCAAGACCGGCGTGATCGAGCGGCGGCTGGGCGCCTTCGGAAATCCGGAAAAACTGGCCTACGGCCTGCCGGCCGAACCGCGGGACCTGTTCCGCGTGCGGTTCACCATGGCCGAGGTCTGGGGCGCCGAGGCCGGGCATCCCGCCGACACGATCGACGCCGAGATCTATGAACACTGGCTGGAGCCGGTGACCGGGGAGACCGGCGATGCCGCATGACCATCACGATCACGGGCATGACCACGGGCATGACCACCTGTCGCCCTCGGGCCACCCGTTCCGGGCCGACAACGACGCGCCGCTGACCTATTGGCAGACGATGGAAATCGCCGTGCGCGAGCTTCTGATCGAAAAGGGCGTGACCACGGCCGCCGAGGTGCAGGCCCAGATCGAGGCGATGGACGCCCGCAGCCCCGCCAATGGCGCTGCGGTGGTGGCCCGCGCCTGGACCGACCCCGCGTTCAAGGCCCGGCTTCTGGCCGACGCCAGCCCCGCGGTGCGCGAGATGGGCTTCGACATCGGCCCGCTGAAGCTGGTGGCGGTCGAGAACACGGACACGGTGCACAACGTCATCGTCTGCACGCTGTGCTCGTGCTATCCGCGCAACCTGCTGGGGCTGCCGCCCGACTGGTACAAGACCCGCGAATACCGCTCGCGCACGGTGAAGGAGCCGCGCAAGGTGCTGGCGGAGTTCGGGGTGGACCTCCCCGACAGCGTCACGGTGCGCGTGCACGATTCGACGGCGGACATGCGTTATCTCGTGGTTCCCGCCCGTCCCGCAGGCACCGAAGGGATGGACGAGGCCGCGCTGGCCGCACTCGTCACCCGCGACAGCATGATCGGCACCGGCCTGCCCCGCCGCCCCGCATGACGCGCTTTTCCGCCCTCGGGGCCAATGCCCGGGGCATCCTGTTCATGATGGCGGCGATCTTCCTCTTCACCATCATGGACGCCATGGCCAAGGCGCTGAGCCAGCGCGTGGACGTGGTGATGACCCTTTGGGCGCGCTATGCCGGGCAGACGCTGGTGGTGTTCCTTCTGGTGCTGCCGCGGCTGCGGGTGGTGCTGCGGACGAACTACCCCTGGCTTCAGGCGCTGCGGTCGATCTTCCTTCTGCTGGCGACCACGTTCTTCTTCTTCGGGATCAGTTTCATCGGGCTGGCCGAGGCGACGGCGATCATCGACCTGCATCCGGTGCTTCTGACGCTGGGGGCGGCGGTGATTCTGAAGGAACCCTTCGGCCTGCGCCGCGGGCTGGCGATCGCCGCGGCGCTTGTCGGCGCGCTCATCATCATCCGGCCCGGCACGGCGGTGTTCTCGCCGTATGCCATCCTGCCGCTTCTGGCCGCGATCATGTTCGCGGCCTACGCCCTGACCACCCGCTTCGTCGGGCGGGACGAGGATGCCTGGACCTCGCTGCTCTATACCGCGGCGGTGGGCGGGGTGATCCTGAGCCTGATCGTGCCCTTCTTCTGGGTGCCGCCGGACGCGACGGCGGTGGGCATGATGGTGGTCATCGGCGTGATTGGTGCGGTGGGCCAGTTGATGCTGATCCGGGCGCTGATGACGGCAGAGGCGGGCGTGGTGGCGCCCTTTGCCTATGTCGGCCTGATCTTTGCGACGATCTGGGGCTATCTGTTCTTCGACGAGATCCCGGACGCGCCCACCTTTGTCGGGGCGGGCATCATCGTGGCGGCCGGGGTCTATGTCTGGTACCGCGAGACGCGGCTGGCGCGGGGCGCGGCCTAGCGCAGCTGCGCGGCGCCGAGGATCGGGCCGTTCTTGGGCGCCTGCACCAGCGCGACCACGGGTTCGGGCCCAGGCGCCTCGGCCGTCATCTCCAGCGGGGCGGCACCGTTCCAGCGCCCGATCACCCGCCACTCGGTCACGATATTGGCATAGGTGAAGGTCTTGCCCGCGTTCTCGCCGCGCAGGATCTTCACGGTCTCGGTGGGCAGGTAGCGCACGATCTGCACGACCATGCCGCCGGGCACATCGGTGACGGCGTCGGCCCGGATGACGACATTGTCGCCGGCGCGGATCATCTCGATCCGGACCGGAACCGGCTGATCCGAATGCGCCTCGATCAGTTCGGCCAGCCGCATGGGTTTGTTGCCGACAACATGGTCGGTGCCCGCGACGATCATCTGCGGCGTGAAGATGGTGCGGTGGCCCGCGGCGCGGGCATAGGCCTTCTGACGCTCGGTGAACTGGGGCGAGGCGAACTTGTCCTTCCAGCCGATGTAGTCCCAGTAATCCACGTGCAGCGCCAGGGCGATGACGTCGTTGCGGGTGGCCAGTTCGCGCAGAAGCGCGTCGGCGGGCGGACAGGACGAACAGCCCTGCGAGGTAAACAGCTCCACCACCACGGGATGGTCGTCGGCCACCACCGGCGCCGCCGCCCCCAGGAGGCCGATCATCAGTCCGGCAAACCAGCCGCGCATGGCATTCCCCGTTCCATTGTGCCTTGCTTACCTAGAGGACCCCAGCCTGACCCGCCAATCAAGGTTTAGCGAGAACTCGGTAACAGGGCGTGAGCAGAAAATTTTTGTGCACGACGGTATACAAAAATCGTCGCACCCTCTTGATCGGGTCACGTGGCAGGAGATAGAGCAAGTCCAGCACAATCCCACTGCAGTCAGGGAGACCCACGCATGCCCATCGTCGTCGGACAGGACACATCCAAGACGCGCAAGACGCTGACCGCCGGAGGCCAGAGCGTCGCCTATTACTCGATCCCCGCCGCCGAGGCCGCCGGGCTTGGCGATTTCTCGCGCCTGCCGGCCAGCCTGAAGGTGGTGCTGGAGAACATGCTGCGCTTCGAGGACGGCAAGACGGTGCATGTCGATGACATCCGCGCCTTCGCCGAATGGGCCGTGCAGGGCGGCCAGAACCCGCGCGAGATCGCCTATCGCCCGGCGCGCGTCCTGATGCAGGACTTCACCGGCGTGCCGGCGGTGGTCGACCTTGCCGCGATGCGCGACGGGATCGTGGCGCTGGGCGGCGACGCGACAAAGATCAACCCGCTGAACCCCGTCGACCTGGTCATCGACCACTCGGTCATGATCGACGAGTTCGGCAACCCGCGCGCCTTCCAGATGAACGTCGACCGCGAGTACGAGCGCAACATCGAGCGCTACACCTTCCTGAAATGGGGGCAGAACGCGTTCAACAACTTCCGCGTCGTGCCGCCGGGCACCGGCATCTGCCACCAGGTGAACCTGGAATACCTGGCCAAGACGGTCTGGACCGACACCGACCAGTCGGGCGAAACCGTGGCCTACCCCGATACGCTGGTGGGCACCGACAGCCACACCACGATGGTCAATGGCCTGGCCGTGCTGGGCTGGGGCGTGGGCGGCATCGAGGCCGAGGCCGCGATGCTGGGCCAGCCGATTTCCATGCTGATCCCCGAGGTCGTGGGCTTCAGGCTGACCGGCGAGATGGTCGAGGGCACCACCGGCACCGACCTGGTGCTGAAGGTCGTCGAGATGCTGCGCAAGAAGGGCGTCGTGGGCAAGTTCGTGGAGTTCTACGGCCCCGGCCTCGATCACCTGCCGCTGGCCGACCGCGCCACGATCGCCAACATGGCGCCGGAATACGGCGCGACCTGTGGCTTCTTCCCGATCGACGGCGAAACGCTGCGCTACCTGGAACAGACGGGCCGCGACGCGGACACCATCGCGCTGGTCGAGGCCTATGCCAAGGAAAACGGCATGTGGCGCGGCGCCGACTACGATCCGGTCTACACCGACACGCTGGAACTGGACATGGGCAGCGTGGTGCCCGCGATCTCTGGTCCGAAGCGGCCGCAGGATCACACGCCGCTGGATCAGGCGGCGGCCCGGTTCTTCGACGTGGTCGCCGATTTCCGCGGGTCCGACGAGACGGGCGCGGCGACCGACATGGCCTCGGAAGGCCCTGCACCCGACGCGGTGATCGACCCGCGCAAGTCCGCCCCGGTCGAGGGCGAGGACTATACCCTGCGCGACGGCTCGGTCGTGATCGCCTCGATCACCTCCTGCACCAACACGTCGAACCCCTATGTCATGATCGGCGCGGGCCTTGTGGCGCGCAAGGCACGGGCGCTGGGGATGACGCGCAAGCCCTGGGTCAAGACCTCGCTCGCGCCGGGCAGCCAGGTGGTCAGCGCCTACCTGGAGGCCGCGGGCCTGCAGGAGGACCTGGACGCCGTGGGCTTCAACCTGGTGGGCTATGGCTGCACCACCTGCATCGGCAACTCGGGCCCGCTGCAGCCCGAGATTTCCAAGGCGATCAACGACAACGACCTGATCGGCGTGTCGGTGCTGTCGGGCAACCGCAACTTCGAGGGCCGGATCAGCCCCGACGTGCGCGCCAACTACCTCGCCTCGCCGCCGCTGGTGGTGGCCTATGCGCTGGCCGGCGACATGAACATCGACATCACCAAGGACCCGATCGGGCAGGACAAGGACGGCAACGACGTCTTCCTGAAGGACCTGTGGCCGACCAGCAAGGAGGTCGCCGACCTCGTGGCGCAGACGGTCACGCGCGAGGCGTTCCTGTCCAAATACGCGGACGTCTTCAAGGGCGACGACAAGTGGCGCTCGGTCGAGACCACCGACAGCCTGACCTATGACTGGCCGCCGACCTCGACCTATGTGCAGAACCCGCCCTATTTCCGCGGCATGTCGGCCGAGCCGGGCGTCATCAGCGACATCGAGGGCGCGCGCGTTCTGGCGGTTCTGGGCGACATGATCACCACCGACCACATCAGCCCCGCCGGGTCGTTCAAGGACACCACACCCGCCGGCAAGTACCTGACCAGCCACCAGGTGCCACAGCGCGAGTTCAACAGCTATGGCTCTCGCCGGGGCAACCACGAGGTGATGATGCGCGGCACCTTCGCCAACATCCGCATCAAGAACGAGATGCTGGACGGGGTCGAGGGCGGCTATACCGTCGGGCCGGACGGGCAGCAGACCTCGATCTACGACGCCGCGATGGCCTGGCAGGAGCAGGGCGTGCCGCTGGTCATCTTCGGGGGCGAGCAGTACGGCGCGGGCTCTTCGCGCGACTGGGCGGCCAAGGGCACCAACCTTCTGGGCGTCAAGGCCGTCATCGCCGAAAGCTTCGAGCGCATCCACCGCTCGAACCTCGTCGGCATGGGCGTGATCCCGTTCGAGTTCACCGGCGGCGACACCCGCAAGACCCTTGGCCTGACAGGCCAGGAGACCGTGTCGATCAGCGGGCTGGCGGGCGATCTGAAGCCGCAGGCGATCGTGCCCTGCACGATCACCTTCGCCGATGGCAGCGTGAAGGAGATCCAACTGAAGTGCCGGATCGATACCGAGGTCGAAATCGAATACGTCGAGAACGGCGGCGTGCTGCACTACGTGCTGCGCAACCTGGCGAAGGCGTCCTGATCCGGGCGCACACGGACCGCCACGACCGATCCCTTGGGGGCCGCCGCGCAGATCGCCGGCGGCCCCTTTGCCTTGGCAGCCGGCGGGCCGGCACCGCCGCCGCCCCAATTTGGGCAAACCTGCCACAATTCGTTTCCCCGATCCGGGACGAAGCGGGGGGTCATCGGCGGACCGTTGCCGGGATCGGGACGGAAACGGGGAATCTGCGCGAAATTCTCGAAACCGCGCCCTGATTCCGCTAGAGTGTTCTTGCGTAACAGGAAAGCGACACGGACATGACGGCTGCCCTTCGTATCATCGCCCGCCGCGGCCAGATCACCATGCCGGTCGTGGAGATCGGGTTCTTCATCATGATCGTGCTGATGACAGGCGACGGCGGCCTACTCTGACGCTGCCTCTATCGCGGGCCGGATGCGCTTTTCCAGGATGTCCCGCGTGATCGGCCCCGCAAAGCGCAACACCACCGTTCCATCCCCATCCAGAACATAGGTTTCCGGCACGCCGTAAAGGCCCCAGTCGAGCGCGGTGCGCCCGGTCGCGTCGGCGCCAAGCCCGGCGTAGGGGTCGCCCAGTTCGGCAAGGAAGGCCAGCGCCTTGGCCGCGTCGTCCTTGTAGTTGATGCCGTAGATCGTGACGCCCTCGTCAGCGAGGGTCTGAAGGTTCGGATGCTCGACCCGGCAGGGCGCGCACCAGCTGGCCCAGTAGTTCACCAGCTTGACGCCCGGTTCGCGCAAGGTCTCGTCGGTGAAAAGCGGCGCGTCGCCCAGTTGCGTCAGGACCACGGGCGGCGCTTCGGCACCCTCGCGCGCCGAGGGCAGCGCATCGGGGTCTTCGCGGAACATGCCGAAATAGAACAGCCCGGCAAGACCCGCGAACAGAAGCGGCGGCAGGGCCACAAGGGGAGACAGCCTAGCCATTGCCGCGCCGCGCCTCTGCCTTGTCCAGCCGCTCGCGCACGCGGCGCGCGCGCAGGACCGTCTGAAGCACGATCGCCACGATCAGCGCCAGGCTGACCCCGTAGGCCGACAGCACCCAGACCGCGTATTTCCCAAGCTCCGGCATGATCCCCTACCCCATCCGTTCGCGCATTTGCAGCGCGTGCAGGCGGCGGGCGCGAATCTCTGTCCTCGTGCGCATCAGGACCAGCGCCACGAACAGCAGGACAAAACCCGCGATCGCCACCAGAAGCGGGTACCAGAAGATGTCGGCGATGTTCTCTTCCTTGTCCATCGACAGGGTCGCGCCCTGGTGCAGGCCCTGGTTCCAGAAGTTCACGGCATAGCGGCTGAGCAGCGCGAAGACCGAGCCCACGATGCACAGCACGCTGGTCAGGTCGGCGGCGGTATCGGGATTCTCGACCGCTTCCCACAGGGCGACATAGCCGAGGTAGAACAGGAACAGGATCAGGAAGGACGTCAGCCGCGGATCCCAGGCCCACCATGTGCCCCACATGGGCTGGCCCCAGACCGCCCCGGTGAACAGCGCGATCAGCGTGAAGGTGATGCCCACAGGCGCGGCGGCACGGGCGGCCAGCGCGCTGACATGGTGGCGGCGCACCAGCCAGATCAGCGAGGCGACCAGCATCATCAGCCAGGCGTTGATCGCCATCAGCGCCGAGGGAACGTGCAGGTAGATGATCTTGACCGTCGAGCCCTGGCGGAAATCGTCGGGGGTGAAAAAGAACCCCCAGACCAGCCCGACGACAAGGCAGATCGCGGCAAGCACCGATATCCAGGGCAGCACCACGTTGGTGGTGGCCATGAACTTTTTCGGGTTGGCGTATTCCCAAAGCGACATGCGTTTCATTTACGCGCGCGGGCATGGGGCAACAAGGGCCGATCACCCGGTTCGGCTGCGTCAGGTTGTGCCGATCACCGGAGATTGATCCGCAGCGCCGCGGCGGCGGCGAAGGGCAGGAGCGCCAGCGTGCCCAGCGTGATGGCGGCCATCAGGATCAAGGGCGTCGTTGCCGCCTGCCCCGACGCGCCGCGGCTGACCGCCTCGGCCCCGAAGATGAGCGTGGGGACGTAGAGCGGCAGGACGAGAAGCGACAGGAGAAGCCCGCCCCGCTTCAGCCCCACGGTCAGCGCCGCACCGAAGGCCCCGATCATCGAAAGCGCCGGCGTGCCCAGCGCCAGCGACAGCACCAGCCAGCCGTAGCCAGCGGGCGCGAGGTTCAGAAGCAGCCCAAGAACCGGCGCGGCCAGCGTCAGCGGCAGGCCGGTCGTCACCCAATGGGCCAGCGCCTTCATCATCACCACGCCTTCCAGCGGCACGGGTGCGGTGGCCAGGAGGTCGAGCGAGCCGTCCTCGAAATCGAGCTGGAAGATGCGGTCGAGCGACAGGAGGCAGGCGAGAAGCGCGCCCACCCAGAGGATGCCGGGCGCGATGCGGCCCAGCTGCGCGGTGTCGGCGCCGACGCCGAAGGGCACCAGCACGGTGACGATCAGGAAGAACGCCAGCCCCAGGCCGAACCCGCCGCCGGCACGCACCGCGAGGGTCAGGTCGCGGGAAAACAGCCGGATCACAGGAACGCCTCGTCCAGCGCATCGACCGGGGCGACGGCGCGGTGCGCCGAGACGTCGAGCACGCGCGACTCCAGCCCCAGGTCGATATGGGTGGCGATGAGCGCCGCGCCACCCCCGGCCACATGGGCGCGCACCGCATCGGCGAACAGGCCGACGCTGGCCACGTCGAGCGACACGGTGGGTTCGTCCAGCGCCCAGACGGGCCGCCCGGTGACCAGGAGGCGCGCAAGGCCCAGCCGGCGCTTTTGCCCTGCCGAGAGGTTCTGCGCCTGCCGGTCCTGCAACTGCACGAGGTCGAAGGCCGCCAGCGCCGCGTCGATCCCGCCGGTGCCGTAGACGCCGGCCCAGAAGCGCAGGTTCTCGGCCACGCTCAGAGTCGCCTTCAGCCCGTCGGCATGGGCGCCATAGGCCACCGCGCCGTCCTCAGCCTCGATCCGGCCTGCGATGGGCGGCTGCAGCCCTGCGATGGTGCGCAGGAGCGTCGTCTTGCCCGACCCGTTGGGCCCGCGCAGCACCAGAACATCGCCCGGCGACAGCTCGAACGACAGGCGTTCCAGAACGGGAACCCCGCCACGGGCACAGGACAGATCGTGGACGCGCAACAGCATGGTCTTCCCCTAGCGCACCCGGTCCGGGGCGAAAAGCGCGATCAGGCCGGCAGCACCGGCTGAAGCGCCAGCGCGACGCGGCGGCCTTCGGACAGAAGGACGTTGTAGGTGCGGCAGGCGGCGGGCGAGGCCATCGCCTCGACCCCGAGGCCCGCGTCCTCCAGCGCGCTGCGGAAGGCGGCGGGCACATGGGCGATGTCGGCCCCGGTGCCCACGAAAAGCACGTCGACCTGGTCCGCGACCGCCAGCAGCGTGGCGGTGTCGTCATACCCGCCCCAGGGCGCCGGACCCGTGGGCAGGATCGCGACCGCACCGTGATGCACGGTGCCGCCGATCCGGAAGAACCCCGGCCCGTAGCCGTCCACGGGAAGCGCGTCGGTAAAGGTCACCTCGTTCAGGCGCATGTGTCCTCCTAGTCGAACAGCGGCAGCCCGCCGATGGCCGACGCCGCGATGATGGCATAGGCGGTCCAGCGATAGACCCGGTCGCGGGCCGGGTCGAAGATCGCCGATCCCGCCATCACCGCCCCAAGATAGACCGGCATGAGCGCGAGGCCCAGCACCAGCGGCTCCGGCTCCAGGAGCCCGCTCAGCCCGAAGACGCCAAGAAGCATGGCGTCGGTGGCCAGCAGGAACAGAAGCGTGCTGGCCCGGATCACGGCCGCCGGCAGCGGGCGCGCCATGTAGAGCAGGATCACCGGCGGCCCGCCCAGGCCGAAGGCGCCGGCCAGCGCGCCCGACACGGCACCGATGCCGTAGATTGCCGGGCGCGGCACCGGCCCGTGATAGCGCAGGCCCGAGACCAGCAGCACCAGCAGGACAAGCGCCAGCCCCGAGATCACGATCCGGAACGGCTCTGCCGGCAGGGTGGTCAAGAGCCAGACCCCCAGCGGGATGGACACAAGCGCGCCCGCCGACAGCCGCAGCACGTCGCGCGGGTGTCCGTCGCGCAACGCGCGCGGCACAGCGGGCAGCGGCCCGAAGATGTCGATCACGATCAGGGTGACGAGGGTCCAGACCGGGGGCAGCACCTGGGCGGCGATGGGCAGGTAGACCATGCCGGTGCCGAAGCCCGCAAAGCCCCGCACCAGCCCCGCCAGCACCACGCCAAGGTAAAGCCAGCCGATCCCGGGGGTTGCGAAGGCGGCGGCCAGAAGCTCGATCACGGCCGCGGGCCCATGGGTGCGCCCCTAGCTGTCGGTATTCGCGAACTGGTTGCCCTGGTTTGCGTCGGGCTTGGACCAGTCACGCTTGGTGCCCAGCATGAGAACCACGTTCTTGGCCACGTAGACCGAGGAATAGGTCCCGACGATCACACCCCAGGCGATGGCGAAGACGAAGCTGCGGATCACGTCGCCTCCCAGCACCAGAAGCGCGACAAGCGCCAGAAGCGTGGTGCCCGAGGTCATGACGGTGCGCGACAGGGTTTCGTTCACCGACAGGTTCATCACGTCCTGCAACGGCTTTTTCTTGAACTTTATCAGGTTCTCGCGAACCCGGTCGAAGATCACCACGGTGTCGTTGATCGAATAGCCCACGATCGTCAGAAGCGCCGCGATGGTCGCGAGGTCGAAGCGGATCTGAAAGAGCGAGAAGATGCCGATGGTCAGAAGCACGTCATGGAACAGCGCCACGACCGCGCCCAGCGAGAACTGCCATTCAAAGCGCAGCCAGATGTAGAACATGATCGCCAGGAGCGACAGGGTCACGGCGATGATGGCGGTCCTGACAAGCTCTCCCGACACTTTTGGGCCAACGCTTTCGACCGAGGGGAAGGTGATCGAAGGATCGACCGCCTGCAACGCGGACTCGACGGACGCAACGACCTCTACACTGACGCTTTCCTCGCCCTCCTGGGCCTGGATGCGGATCATCGCTACATGCTGGTCGTCGGCAAAGGTCGGGTCGAAGACCTCGCTGATGGTCACGTCGCCAAGGCCAAGGGGCGCGATGGCGTCGCGGTAGGCGCCCACGTCGACGGCCGACGTGCTTTCGGTGCGGATGGTGGTGCCGCCGCGAAAGTCGATGCCGAAGTTCAGCCCGATGGTCAGCCAGGCCACCAGTGACAGCACCATCATCACCATGGACGCGCCGAAGGTGATCTTGCGGTAGCGGAAAAAGTCGATCTGCGTGTCTTGCGGAACCAGTCTCAGGCGCATGGCTCAGACCTCGATCGTTTTGGGGCGGCGGCGCTCGAACCAGATCACGATCATCACGCGGGTCACGAAGATCGCGGTGAAGATCGAGGTCAGGATGCCAAGCCCCAGGGTCACCGCAAAACCGCGCACCGGGCCGGAGCCCATGGTGAAGAGGATCGCGGCGGTGATGAAGGTGGTGATGTTGGCGTCAAGGATCGCCGACAGAGCCTTTTCGTAGCCAAGCTCGATGGCGCGCGCGGGCCCCTTCGCGGTCCTGAGTTCCTCTCGGATGCGCTCGAACACCAGCACGTTGGCGTCCACCGCCATGCCGATGGTCAGCACGATGCCCGCGATGCCCGGCAGGGTCAGCGTGGCCCCGATCAGCGACAGCAGGCCGAAGATCAGCGCAACGTTCAACAGCAGCGCCACGTTGGCGAGGATACCGAAGAAACCATAGCTGGCGGCCATGAACACGAGCACCGCGGCGAAGGCGACAAGGGCGGCGATGCGGCCCGCCTCGATCGAATCGCGTCCCAGTTCCGGGCCGATGGTGCGTTCTTCCAGAAACACCATCTCTGCCGGCAGGGCGCCGGCGCGCAGAAGCACGGCGAGTTCCGTGGATTCGGCGACCGAGAAATTGCCGGTGATCTGGCCAGACCCGCCCGGGATCGCCTCGCGAATGACCGGCGCCGAGATCACCTCTTCGTCCAGAACGATGGCAAAGGGGCTGCCGACGTTCTCGGCGGTGTACTGGCCGAACTTGCGCGCGCCTGTCGGGTTGAAGCGGAAGGTGACCGACGGCAGGCCGTTCTGGTCGAAGGCCGGTTGCGCGTCGGTCAGGTCTTCGCCCGAGACAACGGGCGTCTGTTCGAGGATGTAATAGACGCCTTCGTCATCCAGCGACGGGTAGACCACAGTGCGCGCGCCGCCGTTTTCCTCGGGGTCGCTGGTGCGGCCGATGACCGGGTGGAAGGTCAGCCGCGCGGTGGTGCCGATCAGCGTCTTCAACTCGTCCGCGGAACCGATGCCCGGCACCTGGATCAGGATGCGGTCCTCGCCCTGGCGCTGGATCGTGGGTTCGCGCGTGCCGACCTCGTCGACGCGTCTGCGAATGATCTCAAGGGATTGCTGGATGGTGCGGTCGTCGGTTGCGGCCTTCTCGGCGTCGGACAGGGTGACGATGATCGTGTCGCCGTCGCCGGCGACCTCGATGTCATCGGACCCCGCGCCGGTCAGGCTGACGACGGGGCGGGCCAGCGCGCGCACGGCCTCGAGCGCGGCGGGCATGGCCTCGGGGTTCGAGATGCGCACGCGCAACTCGTCCGGGGCGCTGTCCTGGCGGCGGATCGTTCCGACGGTGTCCCGCTCGTCCCGAAGCGCGTCGCGCACGTCGGGCCACATGCCGTCGAGCCGGTTGGCATAGACGTCCTCCACCTGGACCTCGGCCAGGAGATGCGCGCCGCCGCGCAGGTCGAGCCCGAGGTTCACAAGCCCCGAAGGCAGGAAACCGGGCCAGCCGGCAACGGCGGCCTCACGCTCTGGCGTGGCACCCGAAAGCGCGATCTCGGCCAGCGCATCGTTGTGGCTCTCTACCCGTCCGTAGAACAGGTTGGGCAGTGCGAGGATCAGGCCCGCAGCGACAACGGCCCAGATAACCACCCGTTTCCAAAGGGCAATTTGAAGCATGCGGCGCGGCCTTTCCGGCGGTTACGAGTTTGCCGGCTCGGTCTTGCTGAGAACCTGGGCGATGGTGGTCTTGACCACGCGGACCTTGACGTTTTCGGCCAGTTCGACCTCGATCTCGTTGTCCTCCTTGACCTTCGAGACCTTGCCGATCAGCCCGCCCTGGGTGACGACCTGATCGCCGCGGCGCAGCGCCTCGACCATCTTCTGGTGTTCCTTCACCTTCTTCTGCTGGGGGCGGATCAGAAGGAAATACATGATCGCGAAGATCAGGATGAGGGGCACAAAGCTGGTGAAGGCCGAGGCCCCACCGGCCGCTTGCGCGTAGGCAGGCGTGACGAACATCTGGTCGGTCCTTTACTGTTCGGGGGGCGGCCCCCGCGGATTGGCGCGCACCCTATCCGCGCCCCACCGGGCGCGCAAGGCGGGGAAGGAGCGGAAAACAGGCATCTGCATCACGTCGGCAAAACGTCGGCATACCGTCTGCGCCGACACCTTCCGCCGTTGCGGGGCATATAGGACGCCGAGACGGCGTGCGCCAGCGATACCGGCGCTTTCCCCCCTGAATTGCGCCCGGATCCACAGCCCAATCCGGAATTGAAAAAGATTCCAGCGCGGTAAGGTTTTCCCCACCTGACGCGGCGTCAAATGATGGATACAAGATTGCTCGACTCCGGCGTTGCGTAACGAGTGCTCTGGTTCCCTTTTGCGAGATTGCTCGCGGCGCCGGAGCAACGTTGATCTTTCCCCCCCTCCATGCCATGCCTCGCCCGACTTTGCAGACAGGGCAAGACCGATGCACGACATCCGAGCGATCCGCGAAAACCCCGAGGCATTCGACGCGGGCCTGGCCCGCCTTGGGCTTGATCCGGCGTCGTCGGTCATTCTGGACATCGACGCGCGCCGCCGCGCCGCCATAGCCGCTGCCGAGGCCGCCCAGGCCGAGCGCAACGCGGCCTCGAAAGAAGTGGGCGCGGCCAAGGGGCGCGGCGATGAGGCCGAGTTCGAGCGCCTGCGCGCCCTGGTCGCCGACAAGAAGGACGAGATCGCCCGGCTGGAGGAAGAGGCCAAGGCCGCCGACACCGAACTCGCGGCGATCCTGATGGGCCTGCCGAACCTGCCCTACGACGACGTTCCTGACGGCGCGGATGAGGCCGACAACGTCGAGCTCCGGCGCTGGGGCACCCCGCGCGAGATGGATTTCGCGCCGAAGGAGCATTTCGATCTGCCGGCCGTGCAGGGTGGCATGGATTTCGAGACGGCGGCCAAGCTGTCCGGCTCGCGCTTCGTGCTGATGTCGGGCGCGGTGGCGCGGGTCCACCGCGCGCTGGCGCAGTTCATGCTGGACACGCATGTCACCGAGAACGGATTGACCGAGGCGATCCCGCCGGTCCTGGTGCGCGACGAGGCGATGTACGGCACGAACCAGCTGCCCAAGTTCGCCGAGGACAGCTATCGCACGACGAACGGCTGGTGGCTGATCCCCACGTCCGAGGTGCCGCTGACCAATATCGTCGCGGGCCACATCGTCGAGGAAAGCTATCTGCCCCGGCGCTATGCGGCGCATACGCTGTGCTTCCGCTCCGAGGCGGGCAGCGCGGGCAAGGACACGGCGGGGATGCTGCGCCAGCACCAGTTCGAGAAGGTCGAGATGGTGTCGATCACCGCGCCCGACCAGTCCGAGGCCGAGCACGCCCGGATGACCCGCTGCGCCGAGGATATCCTGGAGCGGCTGGGGCTGCCCTATCGCACGGTGGTCCTGTGCACGGGCGACATGGGCTTCGGCGCGCGGCGCACCCATGACATCGAGGTCTGGCTGCCCGGGCAGAACACCTATCGCGAGATCAGTTCCGTCTCGACCTGCGGCGATTTCCAGGCGCGGCGGATGAACGCCCGCTTCCGCCCCGCTGGCGGCGGCAAGCCCGAGTTCCTGCACACGCTGAACGGATCGGGCGTGGCGGTGGGCCGTTGCCTGATCGCGGTGCTGGAAAACGGCCAGCAGGCGGACGGATCGGTCGATCTGCCCGAGGTGCTGCGGTCCTATCTTGGCGGGCGCGGGCGGATCACGGCGGACGGCGTCCTGGCATGAACGGGGCCGAGGGCGCGCGCGACACCGCCCGCATGAAGGCGGTGCTGGTTCTGGCGGCGACACTGGCCTTCGTCATGGCGCCCTTTGCCAGCGACAGCTTCGGCGGGTTCGAGCCATCGCTGTTCCCGGTTCCGCAGGACGACCCGCCGGTACAGCCGGCGGGCTATGCCTTTTCGATCTGGGGCGTCATCTACATCTGGCTGATCGCCCATGCGGGATACGGGCTGTTCCTGCGGTCGGACGACCCGGCCTGGGACGCCACGCGCTGGCCGATGATCGTCAGCCTTGTCGTCGGCGCGCCGTGGATCGCGGTGGCGGGGATGAACGCGCTGGCTGCCACGGCGATGATCTGGGTGATGCTGGGCGGCGCGGTGCTGGCGCTTATGCGTGCGGCGGGGCACGGCGACCGCTGGTGGCTGGCCGCGCCGATCGGGCTTTACGCAGGCTGGCTGACGGCGGCAAGCTGCGTGTCGGTGGGCCTTGTGGGCGCGGGCTGGGGGATCGTGCTGGGCGCGCTGGGCTGGGCCTGGGTGGCGCTTGTGCTGGCGCTGGTTCTGGCATTGGCGGTGCTGCGCCGGACGGCGGTGCCGGAGTATGGCGCGGCGGTGATCTGGGCGCTGGTGGCGGTGGCGGTGGCCAACATGGGAAGCGCCACGATCCTTGCGCTGGCGGCGCTTGCGGCGGCGGCCGTGGTCGCGGTGACGCTTGCCGGGATGCTGCGCCAACGCGGTTGACGCAACCGCCGTTTGAGCGGATACTTTCGCCAATGAATATAAGGGGAGCGCAAGATGCCCCAGGCGGCGAGCAGCAAGCCGGACTCAACGAATGCCGCGGTCGGAGACCTTCCGCCGCCGGTCTATGACGAGGTGATCGAGACACGCGGGGTGCGCATCCCCTTCGTGCCCGACATCATCACGCCGCGCATCGAGCGGCCGATGCGCGCCAACAAGTACGAGGCGGGCGAGGTCGGGCTGTTGCAGCGCCACCTGCGCCCCGACGACCGGGTGCTGGACCTGGGCGCGGGCGTGGGGCTCGTGTCCACGGTGGCGGCACAGGCCGTGCCCGAGGGCAGCGTGACCGCGGTAGAGGCGAACCCCGCGATGCTGCCGCTGATCCGCGAGACCTACCGGCTGAACGGGGTCGAGGGGGTCGACCTGCGCAACGCGGTGGTGGCCGACAAGGGATCGACCGCCAAGGCGTCGTTCTTCATGCGCGCGGATTTCTGGGCCTCGTCGATGGAGCCGGACAGCCGCCCCTACGAGGCCGAGGAAAAGGTCGCCGTTCTGGGCATCGGCGCCCTGATGTCCGAGGTGAGCCCCACGGTGATTTCCTGCGACATCGAGGGCGCGGAGCTGGAGCTTTTCGAGGCCGCCGACCTGTCGGGCGTGCGGCTGGTGATCGTCGAGGTGCACCCCAAGGTCTACGGCCCCGAGGGCGTGGCGCGCGTGGTGGCCGCCCTGCAGCGGCAGGGCCTGCGCCAGCACCGGCAGCGGCGGTCGTCCACGGTCCGGGTGTTCGAGAGGGTGCCCGCCGAGGTGGCCGCGGCCGATCCGGCGCTGGCGCCCTGGCCGCCCGAGGCGCCGCGCATCCTGGCGATGAGCTGCATGAAGGACGAGGGGCCGTTCATCCTCGAATGGCTGGCCTGGCACAAGGCGATGGGGCTGACGGATCTTTACGTCTTCACCAACGACTGTTCGGACGGCACCGATCTTCTGCTGGACCGGCTGGAGGAGATGGGCGAGCTGAAGCATCTGCCCAACCCCGCCAAGGTGGCGGAAACCGCCGCGCTCCAGCCCTTCGCGCTGAAGTACATGCAGCAGTTCCGCGCCTTCCAGGAGGCGGATTTCTTCATCTCCTTCGACGTGGACGAGTTCTTCAACGTGCGCGTCGGCGACGGCACCTTCGCCGCGCTCTTCGAGGCGGTGCCCGAGTTCGACGTGCTGTCGGTCAGCGAGATCCTGCACGGCGCCAACGGCAACGAGCACTACCGCCCCGGCTGGCTGACAGAGATGTTCCCGCGTCACCGCACGCTGGAGCCGGGATCGCGCAAGGCCAAGGTGGGGGTGAAATCCATCGTGCGGCTGTCGGACCGGGTGGCGCAGGTGCGCAACCACCGCCCCGACCTGCGCGCCGATCTGTCCGACCCGGTGTGGCTGGACGGATCGGGCCAGCGCATGCCCGAACTGCTGGAGCAGGCCGACCAGAACGGCGCGGACTGCCGGGGGCGATATGCGCTGGCGAGCCTCGAACACTTCGCGCTGCGCTCGCTGGAAAGCTTCCTGGTGAAGATGGACCGCGGCGGCGTGGTGCGCGGGATGATGGCCAGCCCGCGCTATTGGCGGATGCGCAACACCAATTCCGACGCCGAGGTGGACCTGTCGGCCGGCGTGGCGCGGGCGCGCGCCTATTACCAGCGGTTCGAGGCCGACGCCGAGCTGATGCGGCGCCACGAGGCCTGTGTTGCGGCGCATATGGAGCGGATCGCGGCGCTGAAGGACATCGACGTCTTCCGCGAGCGGCGCAGCTGGATCCTGGAAAACGCGTGGGACGACAAGGGCGAGGCGATGCCCGACGCGGCGGAATGACGAACCGGGCGCAGGACGCCCGGACACAGGACGAACAGAGCCCGAAACGGGCCAGAGGCAGACGGTACAGGCACGGCAACCGGCAGAGCGGAGAGACCCAGTGAAGGACATGACAACCCGCGGGACGGCGCCCGCGCCGGTGGACCTGCTGCTCGACCGCCTGGCCCCGGACGCGCCCACGCGCGTCGCGGACGTGGGCGCCAACCCGCTCAGCCCCCCGCCCTACCAGGACCTGCTGGAGCGCGGCGGCTGCCATGTCTACGGCTTCGAACCGCAGCCCGAGGCCTTCGCCGATCTCCAGCGCAGCGCGACCGCCTACGAGACCTACTTTCCCGCCGCCGTGGGGGACGGCGGCGAGGTGGAACTGAAGATCTACAACGACAGCGGGCTGACATCCGTCTTCGCGCCCGAGATGGGGCCGATCCGCTTCCTGGGCCGGTCGCGCCACAACATCGGCATCCGCGAGCGGGTGACGATGGAAACCCGGCGGCTGGACGCGATCGACGAGATCGAGCGGATCGACCTCTTGAAGATCGACGTGCAGGGCGCCGAGGTCGACGTCTTCCGGGGCGCGCGCCGCAAGCTGCGCGACTGCCTCGCCGTCATCACCGAGGTGCGGTTCCTGCAGCTCTACCAGGGCGAGCCGATGATCGCGGGCATCGACGCGGAACTGCGCGCGCAGGGGTTCGAGTTTCACAAGTTCCTGTTCCTGAAGGAAAAAGTGATCCCGAACTCCCAGATCCACCGGCTGCGGCGGCCGCGCCACCGCAACCAGGTGATCGACGGCGATGCGGTCTACATCCGCGACATGGGCACGCCGGAGGCCTTCACCGACGAGGACCTGAAGCACATGGCGATCCTGGCCGCGGGCGTGATCGAGAGCCACGATCTTGTGCTGCACTGCCTCGATCACCTGGTGGCGCGCGGCGCGGCGCCGGCCGACCTGCCGTCGCGCTATGTCGACGGGCTTCCGGCGGACCTTCGCAAGGACTGAGCGGGGCAAGCCGCTTCGAAGCGGCTTGGCGCCCGGGCCTGCGACCCGGGCCGGGAAAGGCCGTTGCAACGGCCTTCCGGCAAGGCGTTTCGAAACGCCTTGCCCCCGGCGGGGTCAGCCGCGCTTGCCGCGCGGCGCGATCGGCTTGCCCACGTGCTTGCGCAGGCGCGAGGGCGTGGACTTCTTCCGGTCCTTGTAGGGGTTCTTGTCGGCCTGGCTGCGCAGGGTCAGCCGGATCGGCGTGCCGGGCATGTCGAAGTCCTGCCGCAGCCCGTTCACCAGGTAGCGGCGGTAGGCGTCGGGCATGCCTTCGGGGTTCGAACACATGACGACGAAGGCGGGCGGCCGCGTCTTGACCTGGGTGGCATAGCGCAGGCGGATGCGGCGGCCCGAGGGTGCGGGCGGCGGGTGCGCCTCGATCATGCCCGAGAGCCAGCGGTTCAGCGCCGCCGTGGGCACGCGGCGGTTCCAGACCTCGTGCGCGCGCAGGATCGCGTCCCGCAGCCGGTCGAGGCCCCGGCCTGTCCTGGCCGAGACCGTCACCAGCGGCGCGCCGCGCAGCTGCGGCAGGAGGCGTTCGAACGCCTCCTTCAACTCCTTGAGGCGGCTTTGCTTTTCGTCCTCGAGATCCCATTTGTTGACGGCGACGACCACCGCCCTGCCCTCGCGTTCCGCGAGGTCCGCGATGCGCAGGTCCTGGGTTTCGAAGGGAATCTCGGCGTCGAGCAGCACCACGACGACCTCGGCGAATTTCACCGCGCGCAGGCCGTCGGCCACCGACAGCTTTTCCAGCTTTTCCTGCACGCGCGCCTTCTTGCGCATGCCGGCGGTGTCGAAGAGGCGCACGGGCGTGCCGCCCCAGTCGTGGGTGACCGAGATGGCGTCGCGGGTGATGCCGGCCTCGGGCCCGGTCAGCAGGCGATCCTCGCCCAGGATCGCGTTGATGAGCGTCGACTTGCCGGCGTTGGGGCGGCCCACGACGGCGATCTGGATCGGGCGGTCGGGCCCCTCGTCGGGCGCGGTGCCGTCCTCGTCGAGGTCGAGATCGGTCTCGGGAGCGGCGGCGGCCACCTGCGCTTCGGCGGCATCTGCGATGGGGCGCAGCACGTCGAGCAGGTCGGTCATGCCCTCGCCATGTTCGGCGGACAGGCGGATGGGTTCCCCGAGGCCAAGCTCGTAGGCCTCGATCAGGCCGGATTCGCCGGCGCGGCCCTCGGCCTTGTTGGCGGCAAGGATCACGTGGGCGGCGCGCTTGCGCAGGATCTCGGCGAAGATGTGGTCAGCCGGCGTGACCCCGACGCGGGCGTCGATGACGAAGAGGCAGACATCGGCGCTGTCCACGGCGCGTTCCGTCAGGCGGCGCATCCGGCCCGGCAGGCTGTCGTCGGTGGCATCCTCGAGCCCGGCGGTGTCGATCACGGCAAAGCGCAGGTCCGCCAGCCGCGCCTCGCCCTCGCGCAGGTCGCGGGTCACGCCGGGCTGGTCGTCGACCAGCGCAAGGCGCTTGCCCACGAGGCGGTTGAACAGGGTCGACTTGCCCACGTTGGGGCGTCCGACGATGGCGAGCGTAAAGCTCATCTGCGGTCTCCGATGCGCGTCAGGCGGCCCGTCTACACCTCGCTTGCGTCAGCGGAAAGCGGTCAACTGCCCGTTCTCGGTGACGATATAGAGCGTCTGGCCCACGACCGCCATGTTGCTGGTGGCCCCGGCGGGCAGATCGATCAGGGACAGAAGATCGCCGTTCTCGGGATTGAAGACGCGAATCTGCTTGTCGTCTGAGGCGACGTAAAGCCGCCCGCCGGCCAGCACGGGGCCGAAATGGGCGTAGATCGCGTCGCGCTTCCTGGGCTTGGGGTTGCGGAAGAAGGGCAGTTCGGTGCGCCAGATCGTGGCGCCGGTGCGCGCGTCGAGGCGGACAAGCTCGCTTTGGTCCGACACGAGGAAGACCGAGCCGCCGGTGACCCACACCGGCGAGATCGCGCCATCGGCGGCGGTCCAGAGACGCTCGCCCGAGACCGCGTCGATGGCCACGGCGCGGCCCGAGTGGTTCCCGGTATAGACCACGTCGCCCACCACGACCGGATCGGCCGCGATATCGGTGATATTGGCGTAGGCGCGGCCCTCGCGCCCGCCGGAGACCGCGCTTCCCCAAAGGCGCACGCCGCCCTGGCGCAGGGCGGCCACGACCTCTCCGGACGAGAAGGGCAGAAGAACGATGCGGTCGGTGACGGCGGGACCGGCGCCGCCGGCAAGGCCGGTGGGGCTGGGCGTGCCGGGCAGCGACCAGCGCACGCGGCCCGTGGCGGTGTCCAGCGCGAAGGCGGTGCTGTCGCGGGTGATGACATAGACCAGCCCGTCGCGCACCGTGGGCGAGCCCGTGGCGGGCGCGTCGAAGTCCTGCACCCAGCGCACGGCGCCGGTGGCGGGAT
>JAUIIC010000032.1 GCA_030431935.1 Alphaproteobacteria bacterium
ATTCCGGAATTGTCGGCACCTCGGGCATCGTCGCCCGTGGTGAGGACTGGCAGCAGCTTGTCCCCGGCCACCGCCCCGCGCGGCGGCCCGTCGCGGCACGGGCGCCCGCGGAATGACGCCGCAGCGCCCGGCGCGCGAATAGGACGTGGACCCGCTGCGCAAGGTCGCGGGTGTGGCAGACCTGCGCCGCCTGGCGCAAGGGCAGCTTCCCCTGCCGCTCTTCGATTTCATCGACGGCGCGGCCGAGGACGAAACCACGCTTGCCGCCAACCGGGCCGATTTTGACGCCTGGCGGTTTCGCCCCAGGATGCTGCGCGACGTCTCGGCGGTGCGACTCGAGGCGATGCTGGCCGGGCGGCCCGCGGCACTGCCGCTGGCGCTGGCGCCCATCGGGCTGGCCGGCCTCGCCTGGCCCCGTGGCGAGATCCTCGCGGCGCAGGCGGCAGCGCGGGCGGGCATCCCGTTCTGCCTGTCCACAAACTCGGTCGCGCGTCTTGAAGAGATCCCGCGCGCCGCGCCCGACGGCGAGAACTGGTTCCAGCTCTATTTCCTGAAGGATCGCGACTGGATGAACGGCCTTGTCGTCCGCGCGCGCGATGCCGGTTACCGGGCGCTCGTGGTCACGGTGGACCTGCCCCTCACCGGCAAGCGAGAGCGCGACCTGCGCAACGCCTTCACCGTGCCGCCGCGCCCGACGCTGTCCAGCGCGCTTGCCTTCGCCCGGCGGCTGCCGTGGCTCTGGCGGTCTCTGCGGGCGCCCGCGGGCTTCGGCAATTTCGAGGGCGCGGGCGGGGGCGCGGGGCTGATCAGCGTGGCGCAGCATGTCGCCACGCTTTTCGATCCGGCCGCCGGCTGGGACGACGTGAAGGCGCTGCGCGAGGCGTGGACCGGGCCGCTGATCCTCAAGGGCATCCTGCACCCCGAGGATGCCAAACGCGCCGTGGCCTTGGGCGCCGACGCGATTTCCGTCTCGAACCATGGCGGGCGGCAGCTCGACGGCACGGTCTCGGCCATCCGGGCCCTGCCCGACATCGCCACCGCGGTGGGCGGGCGTTGCGACATCCTGCTCGACAGCGGTGTGCGCCGGGGCACGGATATCCTCAAGGCCCTCGCGCTCGGCGCCTCGGGCGTGATGATCGGACGAGCCTATGTCTGGGGGCTTGCCGCCGCGGGAGAGCCGGGTGTGGACAAGGCGATCGCGCTGCTGCGCGCGGAACTGGAGACGGCGATGATGCTTCTGGGTGAAACCGAGTTGGGCGATCTCGGACCCGACATGCTGATATCGGCGGGGGCACCATGACCGCAGCCCCCCGCTTCACGCTGCGCTATGCCGTGCATCTCGGTTTTCGCAGCTTCGACCGGCCACTTTTCGCCCGCGCCGCCCGCTCTGTCGCGCCGGCCGACCAGATCGTCTTTGCGGCGGAACAGGGCTTCGCCGGCGTGCAGGATCCCTGGTTCTCGGACCGGGACGCAGCCGGGCAGGACGCGGTTGCCGCTGCGCTTGCCGCGACCGGGCTTCCGGCCGGAACGCTCGTCGTGGGCGGCCGCGCGGACCTGGCGCGCCCTCTCTGGCTGCCCGAGAGCCCCGACGAGGCACGCCGGCTCGACGCCGCGCTGGCCCGCGCGCTGGCCGACGCGGCGCGCATCGGCGCGACCGATCTGGCCGTCGTACCCGCGGCGCGCCCGGACCTGCCCATCGCAGCGCAAGAGGACCGGCTGATCGCCGCGCTGCGCGATGCCGGCGACCGCGCGGCGGCAGAAGGACGGCGTCTGTCGGTCGAGGCGATCGGGCCCGGCAGCGTGCCCGGGCTGCTCCTCACCGGCGCTGCGCAGGCGGCACGCGTCGTCCGCGCCGTCGCCCATCCCGCCGTCCGGCTGATCTTCGATACCGGCCACCTGCTGGCAGAGGGCGAGGATCCGCTGCATGTGCTGGAGCGCGATCACGATATTCTCGGCCCTGTCCAGATCGCCGGCCAACCGGGCCGCTGCGAACCGGGGCAAGGCGATGCGCCGCTTGCCCCCGTGCTGGAAGCGCTGGTGCGGCAGGGGCACGGCGGGCTGGTGGAACTGGAACACCTCTGGCGCGAGGACAGCGCCGCCGCGGAACGCGCCGGGCTCGCCTGGCTCGACGCGCTCGAACCGCGTTTCGGACTTATCAGGCAAGGGAGGAACGGGCATGAGCCTTGAAGGCAGGACAGCGATCGTCACCGGCGCGGGAACGGGGCTTGGGCTTGAAATCGCGCGGCTGCTTTCCGCGCGCGGCGCCAACATCGTTTCGGCCGACATCCTGGACGCCGAGCGCGGCGCCGAGGCCGCCCGCGCCAACGGGCGACGGGCCATCGCCACCGAGACCGACGTGTCCGACAAGGCGGCCGTCGATGCCATGGTCGCCGCCGCGCTGGCCGAGTTCGGCACGGTCGACATCCTTGTAAACAACGCCGCCATCTCGCGCGGGATGAAGCTGAAGCCCTTCGAAGAGGTCACCGTCGCCGAATTCCGCCGAATGATCGACGTCAACACGCTGAGCGTGCTGCTGACCTGCCAGGCCGTATCGGCCCACATGCGCGCGCGGCGCTACGGGCGGATCGTCAACATGGTGTCGGGCACCGCCTTCAAGGGGGCGCCGAACCTTGCGGCCTACGTGGCGTCGAAGGGTGCCGTCATTTCGCTGACGCGGGCACTGGCGCAGGAGTTCGGGCCCGACAACGTGGTGGTGAACGCGGTTTCGCCCGGCTACACGCTGACCGAGAGCAACCTTGAGAACACAGCCTTCGACAGCGTCTACCGGCCGATCGCGCGGGACACCCGCGCGCTGAAGCGCGATGCGCTGCCCGAGGACGTGGCGCGCGTCGCCGCCTTCCTCGCCAGTGACGACGCGGGCTTTGTCAGCGGCCAGATCATCGCGGCGGACGGCGGCTCGGTCTATCACTGAGACACGCGGCCGCATGGGGCCGAGCGTCTGTCAGGCCGGCGGGCGGATCGCCCAAGTCATCGAACGCGCGGGGGATCGGCGGACGGCGTTCGCTGGTGCATTGGTATGCCGCCACCGCCGGATTCCGAGGAACGCTTGATCCGGGCAGGACCCTGATCGAAATGATCCGCGTCGGTCGCGTCAGGGATCTTCCCGGAACCCTGGCCTCGCTATCGGACACCCGGCCCCGGTCCGCGCAGAACTTTGCCCGCCGGCAGCGCCGGGTCGGCCACATCGAACAGACACGACGAAAGACCGCGTTTGGTCGCATGTCCGGATGATCGGCGAGCTCCTGCGAACCGGGCGGCGTCCAGGAAAAGGACGTTCGATCCGGGTTCTCTGCGCTTCGCCACGAAGGTTCGCGCCCGTCCCATGCCTTCGCTTGAGCGCGCCCGGTCCGTCCATCCCGTGGACAGCCGCGCCGTGCCGATTGATCGGCCGGGATGGCGGCTGCAGGGTTTCCGGCGATGGGGAAAGGTCTCTGCCCCGAGCGTTGGGCCGGCAGGATCTGCCGGGCTCGGGCTCGGCGGGCGGGTCCTGTCCCGGCAGGTGGAGCAAGGGATGCTTGAGAACAGGACAATTGTCGTCACCGGCGGCGCGCAAGGCATCGGCAGGGCGCTGTGCGAACGCATCCTCGTCCATGGCGGCCGACCGGTGGCGCTGGATGTCGACGAAGCGATGCTTGCCGATGCCGCCGCGTCCTTCGGGGCGCGTGGCGCGACGTTCCGCTGCGACGTCGCCGACGAGGCCGAGGTCGAGGCCGCCTTTGCCCGCGTCCTGGCCGAGGTGGGCGACATCCACGGCCTGATCAACAACGCGGGCATCCTGCGCCCGGCCCTGACCCACAAGATGGACATGGCCGACTGGAACGCGGTGATGGGGATAAACCTGACCGGGACCTTCCTGTGTACCCGCGCGATGACGAAGCACCTTGTCGAACGCTCCAAGGCGGGCGATCCCGCGCCCGGATCAATCGTCAACATCTCGGCCATTGCCGGGAAGCGGGGCGCCTTCGGGCAGATCAACTATGCTGCGGCCAAGGCCGGGATGCTGGGCTGCACGATGACGGTGGCGCGTGAATACGCCCGCTACAACATCCGCGCCAATTCGGTCTGCTTCGGCCTTGTCGAGACCCGCGCGACCGAGCGGGTGCGCAGCGATCCCAACCTTCAGAAGTTCCTCGCCTCGATCCCGCTGGGCCGGGCGGCCAAGCCCGAGGACGTGGTCGAGCCGGTGCTGTTCCTGCTGTCGGACGGCGCCGGATACGTCACCGGCCAGCACCTGAACGTCGACGGTGGGTCGGCGATGGGGTTCTGAGCCCCGCCTGTAACTTTCTCACGTGCAAAACAAAAAAGGGAGGAGACCGAGATGACCGAACTGACCAGACGCGCCTTCACCGCCTCGGCGTTGGCGCTGGGAACGACGACCCTGGCCGCGCCATTGATCGCGCAGAATCGCGTGTCGCTGCGGGTGGCCAGCTTTTCTGCGGGGGTGATGAACGAATTCGTGATCCAGCCCTGGATCGAGCGCGTGGTCGCCGACAGCGAGGGGACGCTGGATTACCAGTTCTTCCCCGGCGGAGTTCTGGGCCGCAACCCGGGCGAGCAGCTGAAACTGATCCAGGACGGAGTGGCCGACATCGCGTTCACCGTTCCGGACTTCACTCCGGGCGACCTGCCAAGCTGGTCTGTCTATGGCATGCCCAACCTGTTCAGAAACGCCGCCGAAGGGGCGCTGACCCTGCGCCGCGCGTTCGACGCGGGGCTGCTGGAACAGCCCGAAGGGGTCGAGATGATCGCGATCCTGGGATCGGCTCCGAACAGGATCCATTCCGCGCGCCCGATCGCCTCGCTCGACGATCTGGCGGGCCTGCGGATTCAGGCGGGCAACCGCCTGCAGCTGGAGGGCATCGCGCGGCTGGGCGCTTCGCCCGTGGCAGAAGTGCGCGGCCCCGAGGCGGCCGAAGCCATCAGCCGCGGCACCATCGACGCGGCGACGATGGACTACGCCGCCACCCGAAGCTTCCGCGTGGGTGAGGTGACGCGCCACCATCTGGACCTGCCGATGGGCGGGCTGAGCCTTGCCTTCCCGATCAACAGCAACACCTGGAACAGCCTGCCCGATGCCGCGCGCGCGGCCTTCCAGAAGCATTCCTTCGAAGCCTTCTCGCGCAGCGCTGGCGAAACCCTCGATGCGGCCGACACCCGCATCAGGGCCGAACAGCTGGCCTTGCCCGATGCCAATGCCATGGAGATCACCGAAGCTGTCCGCGACGATTTCGCCGCCAGGCTCGGCGATATCGAAACGGTCTGGATCGACGGCAATCCCGGCCGGCAGGCAACGTACGACGGGGTTCTGCAGATCCTGAACGAGATCCGCGCCGGCTGAGTGCCGGCCTGGCCCTATCCCTGTCCTGCACGGCCAGACCCTTGAGACCGGGCATGGTCGTGCAGGATGCATCCCCACAAGGCACGCGCAGATGGGCAGAGTGGCCACCTTCATTTCCGTTGCGAGCATGGGCCTGCTGGGCCTCTACGTGGGCGCCGTGATCGTCAACGTCTTCTGCCGCTATGTGCTTGCCTTCAGCTTGCCCGTGATCTCGGACCTTGGCGAGGTGATCCTGCCCTCGGCCCTGATACTGACCTTCATCGTGGCCGCGATAAACGGCTCGTTCCTGGCGATCACCTTCCTGGGAGACAGCTTCGTGCCTCGGCTGGGCCGGGCGCTGGACATGCTGGGCCGGCTGGCGATCGTGGGGCTGTTCGCCCTCTTTGCCTTGCAGATGTTCCGGTACACGCAGGTGACCTTCGGCTCGGGACGAACCACGCGCATGATGGAGATCCTGATCTGGCCGGTCTGGGGGCTGACGAGCGCAGCGCTGGCGGTCGCGGCGGTTATAGCGCTGATCGCGCCCCGCTCCCGCGAGGGGAATCCCAAGCATGATTGAACAGCCGGTCCTGTGGTTCTTTTGCGGCATGGGCGGCATGCTGACGCTGATCGCGCTGCACGTGCCCATCGGCGCGGCGATGGCGATCACGGGAACCGTCGGGACCACGCTCATGCTGGGCCAGCGTCCGGCATTCTCGATCCTGTCGACCGAGATCGTCACGGCGATCAGCAGCGTCGACCTGGCCACGATACCGCTGTTCCTGCTGATGGGCGGCCTGGCCTCGGCCGGGGGGCTGACATCGGATCTCTACAACGCGGCCGCGCGTTTCCTGGGTCATCGGCGGGGCGGTCTGACCATGGCCACCGTCGCGGGTGCGGCCGGTTTCGGGGCGATCAGCGGCTCGTCGGTGGCCACGACGGCCGCCATGGCCCGCATTGCCCTGCCCGAGATGGAAAGGCGCGGCTACGCTCCGGGCATCTCGGCCGGGTCCATTGCGGCGGGCGGAAGCCTGGCGATCCTGATCCCGCCCTCGATCATCCTGGTTCTCTATGCCGTCCTGACCGAGCAGTTCGTGATCGACCTGTTCATCGCGGGGATCATCCCGGGGCTGGTGTCGGTCGCGCTCTATTTCTGCGCGATCTTGATCTATGGCCATCTTTATCCCGACACGATGCCGCGCGGCCCGGTCGCGACCTGGACGGCGCGGGCGCGGTCGGTCGCGGCGGCCTGGCGGGCGCTGGCCATCGTCGTAGTGGTCACCTTCGGCATCTATGCCGGCGTCGTTACCGTGGTCGAGGCCGCGTCGCTGGGCGTCTTCCTCACCTTCGTCTTCTGGCTGCTTTCCCCCGGGGCCAGCTGGCCCGCGTTACAGCGCATCCTCATCGACACGGCGGGTATCACCGGCATGATCTTCCTGATGGTGATCGGCGCGAATGTGCTGGGCTATTTCATCACCCTCACCAACGCCCCTTCGATCATAGTCGAGTCGATCGGCAATTCGAGCCTGCCGCCCTTCGGGGTGATCCTGCTGATCCTCGTGATCTATCTGTTTCTGGGCATGATCTTCGATGCGGTCGCAGGCGTGGTTCTGACGCTGCCCTTCGTGTTCCCGCTCGTGGTAAGCCTTGGCTACGATCCGATCTGGTGGGGGATCGTCAACGTCATGATCATCGAGATCGCGGCAATCACCCCGCCGATCGGGATCAATGTGTTCGTCCTGCACGCCTCGGCTCCGCATATCCGGCTCGGGACGATCTTTCGCGGCATCCTGCCGTTTCTCACCGCCGACATCGTGCGCCTGGGCTTGCTGCTGGCCTTTCCGGCGCTGGCCACCTTCCTGCCGCAGTACCTGAAATAGGGGTCCCGACACCGCCGATTCCACTGGCCGGACAGAGGCGAACTTCGCGTTCACCCCCCCGCGCACGGGACGCTACCAAGGATCAAATCCCGTCGCCGCCTCTGCCGGTGGCCGCCACAAGAAGGATACAGCCCATGTCCGCACTCTTTTCGCCCCTCCGCCTGGCCGATCTGGAGCTTGCAAACCGCATCGTCGTCTCTCCCATGTCGCAATACTCGGCAGAGGACGGGGCCGCGAACGACTGGCATCTTGTCCATTACGGCGCGCTCGCCAATTCCGGCGCGGGGCTGATGATGGTCGAGGCCACCCATGTCGATCCTGAAAGCCGCGGGACCCCGGCCTGTCTCGGGCTCTATACGGATGCGCAGGAACAGGCGCTGGCCCGGGTTGTCGCAACCTGCCGGTCGGTTGGCCAGTCGGCGCTCGGGCTGCAGCTGAACCATTCCGGCCGCAAGGCATCGGGCAACGTGCCCTGGGCTGCCACGCGCGGTCCGCTGACGCCCGAGCAGGGCGGGTGGGAAACGGTCGCGGCCTCGGCCATCCCCTTTGGCGAGGGCTTCCCCACCCCGCGCGCCGCCACGCCCGAGGATCTTGAGCGCATCAAGACGGCCTTCTGCGATGCCGCCCGCCGCGCCCTGCGCATCGGCTTCGACGTGCTGGAGATCCACGGGGCGCATGGCTACTTCCTGCATTCCTTCCTGTCGCCCCTGTCGAACCATCGGACCGATGCCTATGGCGGCAGCTTCGACAACAGGGTGCGCTATCTGATCGAAATCGTGCAGGCCGTGCGCGACGTCTGGCCCGCCGGAAAGCCGCTGGGGATGAAGGTTTCCTCCACCGACTGGGACGATGCGGGCTGGACCATCGACGACGCGGTCGAACTCGTCCGGCGGCTGAAGGCGGCCGGCTGCGACTACGTCTGCATGTCCTCTGGTGCGACCACGGCCACCACCAAGGTCCGGATCGGCCCCGACTACCAGACCCGTTTTGCCCAAACGGTCAAGCAGGAGGTGGATATCTGCACCTGGGCTGTCGGCCTGATCCACGACCCCGAACATGCCGAACGGCTGATCGCCGACAACTGGGCCGATGCGGTGACGCTCGCGCGCGCCTTCCTGGACGATCCCCGCTGGGCCGTCCACGCCGCCAACCGCCTTGGCGTCGAAGTGAAGCGCCCCCGCACCTACGGCCGCGCAGCGCCGGGCGCCTGGCCCGGCGCGGCGAAGCCGGACTTGGCACCGGCCGGAAAGGGGTAAGGGATGACAGGCTGGCTCGTGACCCTCGGCTGTCTGCTGTCGGCCGCCATCTGGGCGATGGTGGGGCTTTACAAGATCACCCACTCCGCCCGCATGATCGAGGTGATCCGCGCAAGGTCGATCCCCTTTCCCGCCGTGGCACTGTGGCTGTCGGTTGCGGTCGAGCTTGGGGGGGCCGTGCTTATGGCAATCCAGCTTCAGATCTGGGTCGCGGCGCTGGCGTGGATCGCCTTCCTGATCGTCGCGACCCCGATCTTTCACGGCCGCATCCTCGTCGACGGGGTGATCGACTACCCCCAGTTCGTGCAGGTGGGCAAGAACCTGTCGATCCTCGGCGGCTTGCTGCTGGTGCTGGCCATCGACGGCACCGTGCCGGCCTGGCTGGGCGCCTTACCTGCCGGCAGCCAGTAACCGGATCCCGCGCATGACCAACAAACCCACCGTTGCCGAAGCCATCGTCGCCTGCCTTGTCCGGCATGGTGTGACGACCCTGTTCTCACAAAGCCTGCCATCGGCGATCCTGCTGGCGGCCGAGGATGCGGGCATCCTGCAGTATGCCTATCGCCAGGAGAACGCCGGCGCGATCATGGCCGACGCTTACGCCCGGGTGTCGAACCGGGCCGCCGTGGTCACCGCCCAGAACGGCCCCGCCGCCACCCTGCTTGTGCCGGGCCTGGCCGAGGCGCTGAAGGCCTCGGTCCCGGTGGTGGCACTGGTGCAGGACGTCAACCGCGCCCATGCCGAGCGTAATGCGTTTCAGGAACTGGACCACCTGAAACTGTTCCAGGCCTGCACGAAATGGGTGGCGCGGGTGACCGAACCCGGCCGCGCGGTCGACATGATCGACCTCGCCTTCGCCCAGGCCAACAGCGGGCGCCCGGGACCGGTAGCGCTGATGCTGCCCGCCGACCTGCTGATCGAGCCGCTGGACCCCGTCCCAAGCCCGCGCGGCGCCGACCTGGGCCGATTTCCGCTTGACCCGACCGGCCCCGACCCCGCCCGGCTGGCCGAGGCCGCCGACCTGCTGGCCAGCGCCCGCAAGCCACTGATCGTGGCCGGGGGCGGCGTGCATCTTTCGGGCGCGGCCCAGGCGATGGCGACGTTGCAGGAGACCGCGCAGATCCCGGTCATGACCACCGTCATGGGCAAGGGCGCGGTCGATGAACGCCATCCCCTGTCCATGGGGATTGGCGGATATGCATTGGGCCGGCTGGCCCCCGCCCGCCATCTGCGCCCCCTGATCGAGGAGGCCGACGTGATCCTGCTGGTCGGCACCCGCACCAACCAGAACGGCACCGATGGCTGGACCCTCTACCCCTCCGGCGCGCGCTATATCCATATCGATGTCGACGGGGCCGAGATCGGCCGCAATTACGAGTCCCTGCGCCTGGCCGGGGATGCGCGGCTGGTGCTGACCGCGCTTGCGGATGCGCTGAAGGGCCGGCGCGGCCCCAACCCCGAGGCCATCGCCGCCATAGCCCGGGGCCGCGACCTGCACTCCGCCGATATCGCCGCTGTCATCGACCCGGCCCGCCCCGGCCCCGCCCGGCCCGAACGGCTCATGGCGGATCTGCAAACCCTGCTGACCCCCGACACGATCGTCGCGGCCGATGCCAGTTACTCCTCGCTCTGGGTCGCGTGCTACCTGCAGGCGCTGGCACCCGGCATGCGTTTCCTGACGCCACGCGGGCTGGCCGGGCTGGGCTGGGGCCTGCCGCTGGCGATGGGGGCGAAACTTGCGCGGCCAGAGGCACCGGTGTTCTGCGTCGTGGGCGACGGGGGCTTTGCGCATGTCTGGTCGGAAATGGAAACCGCACGGCGCAACGGCACGAAGATCGTGGTGACGGTGCTGAACAACGGCGTTCTCGGCTATCAGAAGGACGCCGAGGACGTGAAGTTCAACCGCCATACAACCGCCTGCTATTTTGCCGAGGTCGATCACGCCGCGATCGCCCGCGCCACGGGCTGCCACGGCATCCGGGTGGAACAGCCGGACGACTACATGCCCGCGCTGCGCGCCGCGCTGGACCATGACGGCACCACGGTGATCGACGTGCTGACCGACCCTTCGGCCTATCCCCCCGTCACGTTCTTCGACCCGCTGAACGACATCCGCCGCCAAAAGGCCTCAGCCCCGTAACGGAGACCGCCCATGCCCGCGATCGACATCAGCCACCTGCGCACACGCTTCGACGACTACAAGGACCGTTACCGCAACATCGCCATGCGGCGCGAGGACGGCATACTGGAGCTGCGCGTTCATACCGAGGGCGGGCCGCTGCACTGGGGACGGCTCCCCCATGCCGAGCTGGAAGAGGCGTTCCTGAACATCGGACGCGACCGGGAGAACCAGGTCGTGATCCTGACCGGGACGGGCGACGCGTTTTCGGGGCCGCAAGTGCAGGATTCGGGCGCCAACCGCAGCTCTCACCGCTTGACCCAGGACGAGTGGGCGGAACTGGCATGGGAATCCAAGGGCCTGCTGAGCAACATGCTGTCCATCGACTGCCCGATGATCGCGGCAGTCAACGGCCCCGCCCTGCGCCATCCCGAACTGCCGGCAATGTGCGACATCGTGCTGGCCGCGCCCACCGCCAGCTTTCAGGATTCGGCCCATTTCAATGGCGGTCTGGTGCCCGGTGACGGGGTGCACGTGGTCTTCTCGCTGATCATGGGGCTGAACCGGGCGCGATATTTCCTCATGACCGGCCAGGAACTGACCGCCGAACAGGCCCGCGAGGCGGGGCTGGTGAACGAGATCGTGCCCGCCGATCAGCTGTTGCACCGCGCCTGGGCCCATGCCCGGCGCATGCTGGAACAGCCCGAGATGAACCGTCGCTTTGCCCGGACGCTCATCACCGAGCAGTTGCGCCGCCAGATCAACGACCTGCTGCCCTACGGCCTCGCGCTCGAGGCGCTGGCGGCGACGCGATAGGGGGCGGGCATGGCGCAGGTCGCATTCCTCGGCGCGGGGCAGATGGGCAGCGGCATGATCCGCAACCTGCTGCGTGCGGGCCATCAGGTGACGGTGCACAACCGCACCCCCGAGCGCGCCACCCCGCTGCTGGCCGATGGCGCGCGCCTAGCCCCAACCCCCCGCGCGGCGGCCGAGGGCGCCGAGGCGGTCCTGTCCATGCTGACCGACGATGCGGCATCGCGCGCCGGCTGGACCGGGCCGGATGGGGCTCTGTCGGGGATGGCACCGGGCGCGTTGTGCATCGAGTGCTCCAGCCTGTCACAGGGCTGGATTCTGGCCCTGGCCGGGCTTTGCGGCGATCTGGGCGTCAGGTTTCTGGACTGCCCCGTGGCCGGCCGCCCGCCAGTGGCCCAGAAGGGGGAACTGGCGGTCTTTGCCGGCGGGGCGGCCGAGGATGTGGCCGCAGCAACACCGATCCTTCAGGCGTTCTCGAAAAGCATCGCGCATTTCGGCCCTGCGGGCAGCGGGATCGCCTTCAAGCTGATCTACAACGCCCTGGGCGCCGTGCAGGTCGCCGCCGTGGCCGAGGCGATGCACGCCTGCGACGCGGCAGGGATGGATCTCGACACCTGCGCGACGGCCTTCGCCGCCGGGGCAACCGGCAGCCCGCATGTGACCCAGCATGCCCGCGCGATGGCGGCGCGGCTGGGGCCTCAGCCGGTCGCCTTCCCCGGCGCCTCGCGGATCAAGGACCTGAACTATGCGATCGACCTGGCCGAGGGCAGCGGCAGCCCGGCGCACCTGGCCCGGGCGGCGCGGACGGTCTTCGGGATCATGACCGAACAGGGCATGGATCAGCGCAACGACAGCGAGGTGATCGACGCGCTCCGCGCCCGCCACCCGCTGCCCGGCGGACCGGAGGGAGCCAAGCGATGACCCTGGACTACGACCGACTGATCTCCTGGACCGGCACCCGCGAGGCCGAGGTGACGGCGGATGCCGCGATCCTCTATGCGCTTGGGGTCGGGCTGGGGGCCGATCCGACCGACCGGGCGGAACTGGCGTTTCTGGATGAACGCGCGCTGTCGGTACTGCCCACGATAGCGATGATCCTGGGGGTTCGGCCCGACTACCTGACCGATCCGGCCTACGGCGTCGACCTCAAGACCATGCTGCACGGCGAATCCGGGCTTGTCCTGCACCGGCCGATTCCGCCCGGTCGCCGGGTCAAGGCCGAGGCGCGGATCGAACGCATCCTCGACCGGGGCGCGGAGAAAGGAGCGGCGACCTATTTCGCCAACACGATCGTCGACGCCGAAACCGGCACGCTGATCGCAGAGACCTCGGGCTGTTTCATCATGCGGGGAAACGGGGGCTTTGGCGGCCCCTCGGGCCCTGCCCCCGCCTCTGCCCCGGTGCCCGATCGGGCACCCGACCTCAGCCTCGACATCCCCACCCTGCCGCAGGCCGGGCTGATCTATCGGCTCAGTGGAGACCGCAACCCGCTGCACATCGACCCGGACCTGGCGCGTAAGGTCGGCTTCCAGCGGCCCATCCTCCATGGTCTCGCCGGGTTCGGGATCGCCGGGCACGGGGTGCTGAAACTGCTGTGCGACCACGATCCCGCCCGCTTCAAGGCCCTGCGCCTGCGCTATTCCGCGCCGATCTACCCGGGCGAGACGATCCGGCTGGACCTGTTCCGCCTGCAACCAGGCCACTACGCCCTGCGCTGCACGGCGTTGGGGCGCGATGTGGTCGTGCTGAACAATGGTCAGGTGGAGGTTGTCGAATGAAACCCCAGGGCCGGCTGATGCCGAAGATCACGCCCGAAACCTCGCACTTCTGGCAGGGCTGCAAGGAGGGCAAATTGCGCCTGCAGCGTTGCGACGCCTGCGCGCACACCTACTTCCCGCCACGGCCATTCTGCCCGGTCTGCGCCCATGACCGGGTCAGCGTGGTGGTGGCCAGCGGGCGCGCACGACTCTACTCCTACGCGATCAGCCATATCCCCGCTCCGGGGCTGGAGCCGCCCTTTGCCGTGGCCGTGGTCACCCTGGACGAGGGGCCGCGCATGATGACCAACATCACCGGCTGTCCCCAGGAGCCCGGGTTTCTGGCGCTCGACATGCCCCTGCGCGTGACCTTCCTGGACCTGTCAGACGAGGTGGCGCTGCCCCTGTTCACACCGGAGGGTGCGGCATGACCAAGGCCCTGTTGGCCGTCGTAGGGGCGGCAGAGACGACGCAGATGGGCACGATCCCCAACCTGTCGCAGATCGGATTGCAGGCCGACGCAGCGTTGAACGCCTGCCGCGATGCCGGGATCACCCCGCAGCAGGTGGACGGGCTGGCACTGGCCGGCGGCAATCCTGTCGATCTGGCGCAGTATCTGGGTATGGCGCCCGCCTGGGTGGATGGCACGCCGGTGGGGGGCTGTTCGTTCCTCATGCATGTGCGCCATGCGGCCGCCGCCATACGGGCGGGGTACTGCCAGACCGTGCTGGTGGTGCATGGCGAAAGCGGCCGGTCGCGGATCGGCAAGCCGCCACCCCCGTTTACGCCCGATCCCACCAGCCTCGCCGGGCAGTTCGAGGCACCCTTCGGGGGCATCGTCCCGCCCACGATGTTCACCGTCCCGGTCCTGCGCTACCTGCACACCCACGGGCTGACCCCGGCCGCACTGGCCGAGGTCGTGGTAGCCCAACGCCGCTGGGCCGCCCTGAACCCGCGCGCAAAGTTCAAGGAACAGCTGACTGTCGATCAGGTGCTGGCCGACCGCCCCATCGCCTGGCCCTTCACGCTCCCGATGTGCTGTCCGCAAACCGACGGCGGTGGGGCGCTGGTGCTGGTCTCGCCGGAACGGGCGCGGGATTTCCCGGGCCGACCCGTGTTCGTCATCGGCACGGGCGAGGCGACGGAAACCGGGATGATCAGCCAGATGGTCGATTTCACCACGTCGCGGGCCTTTCGCGCCTCGGGCCGGGCGGCCTTCGATCAGGCCGGGATCAGCCATTCGGATGTCGATCACCTGATGATCTACGACGCGTTTGCGCATCTGCCGCTCTACGGGCTGGAAGATCTCGGCTTCTGCGCGCCGGGCGAGGCAGCGGGTTACATCGCCGCGGGCCACACCAGCCCCGGAGGCCGCCTGCCGGTGAACACCAACGGCGGCGGCATCGCCTACATGCATTCCGGCATGTACGGCATGTACGTGATGCAGGAATGCGTGCGCCAGATGCGCGGGATAGCACCGGCGCAGGTGCCCGGCGCGCGTGTCTCGGTCGCGCACGGCGTCGGTGGCATGTTCGGCGCCGCCGCCACACTGGTCTTCACCAACGAGGGTTGAGCGCATGTACATCGGCCACCATGCCGCCCTGACCCCGGACCGCCCCGCCGTCATCATCGCCGAGACGGGCGAAACGATCACCTATGCCGAGGTCGATGCCAATTCGAACCGGATCGCACAATATCTGCATGGGCTGGGCCTGCGGCGCGGCGATGCGGTGGCGATCCTTGTGGAGAACCACCTGAACTACATGGATGTGGTCTGGGCCTGCCTGCGCTCGGGCCTCTATGCCGTCTGCCTGAACCGATACGGCACCGCCGACGAGGTGGCCTGGATCCTGCGCGACAGCGGGGCGCGGGTGCTGTTCGCATCCGAGCGTCTGCGCGACACCGCGCAGGCTGTGGCGGATGCCGTGCCGCACCGTGTGATGGTCGGCGCACCCGCGCCCGGGTGGCTGTCCTACGCCGAACTCCTGGCCAGCCATCCTGCCCGGCGGCTCGAGACCGAGTGGCTGGGCAACACGATGCCCTATACCTCGGGCACGACCGGAAGACCGAAAGGCGTGGTCCGCCCCCTGCCCCGCGTCACGGTCGATCAGGAATGGCCCCGCGTGCCGTTCGGACGGCGGCATTTCGACTTCGCCGAAGGGATGATCTACTACGCCCCCGCGCCCATGTATCACGGCGCGCCGATGCAGTTCCTGCGCGCCACCCATTGCCTGGGCGGCACCGTGGTGCAGGTGCAGAAGTTCGACGAACTGCGGATGCTGGAGCATATCCAGCGCTACCGCATCACCCATACCCAGGTCGTGCCGACGATGTTCGTGCGCCTTCTGAAACTGCCGGTCGAGAGCCGAATGCGCTTCGACCTGAGCAGCCTGGTCAGCGTCGTGCATTCCGCCGCCCCCTGCCCTCGCGAGGTCAAGCAGGCGATGATCGACTGGCTGGGCCCGATCGTGCATGAATACTACGGCGCCACCGACGCCGGCACCATGATCCCGATCCGCTGCGCCGACTGGCTGACCCATCCAGGCGCCGTGGGCCGTCCCGAACCGGGCACCGTGGTCGTCTGCGACGAGGCCGGCGCCCCGCTCGCCCCGGGGGAACAGGGGCTGATCTATTTCGTCCACCAGGGCCCGCCCCACGAATACCGCAACGACCCCGAGAAGACCCGCGCGGCGCGCCATCCGCAGCACCCGAACTGGACCACGTCGGGCGACCTGGGCTTCATGGATGACGACGGGTTCCTGTATCTGACCGACCGCAAGGCCTTCACCATCATCTCGGGCGGGGTGAACATCTATCCACAGATGATAGAGGATGCCTTGATAACACATGAGGCGGTGCGCGAGGTGGCCGTCTTTGGCGTGCCCAACCCCGAGATGGGGGAAGAGGTGAAGGCGGTTGTGGAACTGATGCCCGGCACCGCCCCGTCCGAAGCACTGAGCACCCGGTTGATCGACCATGTCCGCGCCCGGGTCGCGGCCTACATGGTGCCCCGCTCGCTGGACTTCGTGGCGGAACTTCCCCGCTCGCCCACAGGCAAGTTGCTGAAACAACCCTTGCGCGACGCATATTGGAAGCAGGCCGACCCGGACGGCCTTCCCAGGCAACGACTGATGACATAAACTTGACGCAAGGTCGCAGGCGGGGCGCGCGCACGCAGAACAAAAAGACAGCCCCCTGCCTCATCGCTCTTGGGAGGAAGAGATGACCAAGACAGTCAGAGGCTACATGCGCGGGCTGGAGATAATGCAGGCGCTCAGCCAGCGCCGGATCGCCACAGCCCTGGAACTGGCCGAGGACACCGAATTGCCCCGGCCCACCGTCTACAGGATGCTCGGCACCCTGGTCGAGGCCGGCTATGCCAACCAGGTCGGCGGCAGCCAGTATTTCGCGCTTTCCGGCAAGGTGCAGTGCCTGAGCGAGGGCTATGACGATGTGTGCCAGGCGCTTGAGACGGCCGAACCGCTGGTGCGCGAGCTCAGCAAGCGGATCAACTGGCCCTGTTATCTGCACAATGTCGAGGGCGATTCGGTCGTCACCCGGCTGGTCGTCCGGTCCCCCCGCGAGCTGGGTGCGCCACGTTTGGGCGGGCGCTTGCCGATGGCCCATTTCTCGCCCGGGCGGCTGCATCTTGCGTCGCTGTCCGATGACGAAATGGAAGCCCGGGTCGAGAGTTTCGACGAATCGCAATCGGGTGGCTATGCCGAGGGTCTGACCCCTGCGATGCTGCGGATGCTGGTGCTCGAGGCGCGCGCCAAGGGCTTCGGCTTCCGCGAGAACGGGGTGGTCCCGCGCACCTGTTCCTTTGCCCTGCCCATTCGCAACAACGGCAAGCCCGCGATCTACCTGACCACCAACTTCATCCTGGCCGCAACCCGACTGGCGCGGGCGGTCGATACCTACATGCCGATCGTGATGGAGACCGTCTCGGCCATCGAGGCCAGTCTTGCCGCGCAACCCGGCCGCGAGCAGGGCGCGCAGATCAGCGCCTGACCCCACCGCCCCGGCAAACGGGCCTTGCAGGGCCCGTTCGATACGGCGTCGACGACGCCCGGCCCAGCCGCGGCCGCTGCGCGCGACCAGACACGACAGTTCAGGCCCGTCAAGCGCGACGTCCACCACATGGACAGGGCGAAGGCTGTGCTGGCCTTGCATGGGTGTGCCGGACAGGTTGCTGGCCAACCAGGCCAGACAGTCGCGACCATCTGTTGGGGGCATCTCATGAATACGACAACCGCCCACACGCCCCGCATTGTTCCCGATTACGAGGCGATGCTGGACCCGGCCCCGGGATACCGCGAACTGGCGACCGAAGGCGCCGTGCAACTGGTCAGGCGGGTGAATGGCGGCCTCGCGCACTACGCCGTGCTTGACTACAAGCTGGCGCAAGAGGCGCTGCGCTCGCCCGTGTTTTCCAAGACCTCCGAGGCAATGCATTTTGCCCTGCGCCTGCAGGACGCCGACCCCGCGAATTACCCGATTTCTGGAGGTGCAGGAGCACCGAACCTTCTGAACACCGACGGCGCCGATCACGCGCGGCTGCGCAATCTGGTGAACATGACCTTCTCACCCCGCCGGGTGCAGCAACTTCGGGGCCGGGTCGAGGCGCTGGTCGACCGGCTGATCGCCGACCTGCAGGAGCAGACCGACTGGGATCTGGTTGGCCAGTTCGCCTATCCCGTCGGCCTGACGATGATCTGTGACATCCTGGGTGTGCCCCAGGGCGACCGCGACAACTTCCGCCACTGGGCCACGCAGTCGATGCGGATCACGGCCCCCGACCAGAAAGAGAACGCAGGCAGGCTGAAGGGCTACCTGGTGGACCTTGTGCAGGCAAAGCGGGCGCAGGTCGACATGGCGCTGCCGATGGACGAACAGCCAGACGTGCTCTCGGCCCTTTGCGTCGCCCGCGACGGAGGCGAGTCGCTGGACGCCGACGAGCTTATTTCCATGTCCTTCCTGATGCTGATCGCGGGACATGAGACCACGGTCGGCCTGATCGGCAGCGCCCTGATCCTTCTGGACCGCTTCCGCGACCAGCGCGCCATGCTGCTGGCCGACCCGGACCTGATGCGCGGCGCCATCGAAGAGGTGCTGCGCTATGACGGCCCGGTCCACCAGACCACGATGCGGGCCACGAATGCGGATGTCGAACTGGGCGGTGTAAGGATCCCCCGTGGCAGTTTCGTCCATGTCTACACCATGGCCTGCAACCGCGACCCCGAGCGCTGGCCGGACCCGGACCGCTTCGACATCACCCGAAAGCCCATTGGCTCGCTCGCCTTCGGCTATGGCCCGCACATGTGCCTGGGCCTGCACCTGGCCCGGCTGGAGGCCGAGGTGGCGTTGACGAAGTTCCTTCACGCCTTCCCCGATTATCGGCTGGCCGGCACCGGGGGCGATATCGAGTGGGCCGGTACGGTGATCCGCGCCGCCGCCGTCATCCGCGCGGTGCCCCGGTGATCGCCATCCATAACCCCGCCACGCTGGCGCATCTGGCCGATGTGCCGAGCGCCACGCCAGCCGAAATCGACGCGGCGGTGGCGACGGCGCAGGCGGCGCTGGACGGCCCGTGGCAGGATCCAGGGGTCCGCAAGGCCGCGCTGGCCGACATCGCCGACATCATGGAGCGCGAGACAGAGGCACTGGCCCACATCCTGACCCTCGAACAGGGCAAGCCGCTGGCGACAGCGCGGATGGAACTGGCCACCGCCATCCGCATCGCCCGCCACTATGCCGCCTGGGACGACCATGAACCCGTGATCCGCGACACGCCCGGCGAACGGGTGTGGACCGACCGGATTCCCCTGGGCGTGGCAGGGATGATCGTGCCCTGGAACTTCCCGATCACCATCCTGATGATGAAGCTGGGCCCCGGCCTGAGGGCGGGAAATACCGTCCTCGTCAAACCCTCGCCCTCGACGCCACTTGCCACGCTCAGGCTGGCCGAGCTGATTGCTCCCGTTCTCCCTGTCGGCGTTCTGAACGTCGTGCCTGGCGATGCCGGGGTGGGTGCCGCGCTTTGCGCCCATCCCGGTATCGCCAAACTTTCCTTCACGGGCTCGACCCCCACCGGGCGGCGGGTCATGGCCTCTTGTGCGCCGACCCTGAAACGGCTCACGCTGGAACTTGGCGGCAACGACCCCGCCATCGTCTTTGCCGATGCCGATATCCCGGCGGCGGCGAGGCGGTTGGCGATGACGGTGTTTTCAGGCGCGGCCGGACAGATCTGCCAGGCCTGCAAACGCGTCTACGTCGAACGCCCGGCCCATGCAGAGATGGTCGCGGCCTTCGAAGAGATCGTGCAGGGCATCCGCGTGGGCGACGGTACGGACGCCGGGGTGATGATGGGGCCCCTCCACACCGCCGGCCAGCGAGATTTCGTCGGCGGCCTGCTGGACGACGCCCGCGCCCGGAAGGCGCGCGTATTCCAGGATGGCCCCGCGCTGCCCGATCTGCCCGGCCATTTCATGCGCCCTGCCGTGGTCAGCGGGATCGCTGCCGACGCGCCACTGGTGATGCAGGAACAGTTCGGCCCCGCTCTGCCCATCGTGCCTTTCGACACCGAGGCCGAGGCACTCGCCATGGCCAATTCGGGCGAGTTGGGCCTCGACGCCTCGGTCTGGTCGGCCGACGAGGACCGCGCGCTGGCCTTCGCCCGACGCATCCGGGCCGGAAGCCTCTTCATCAACACACATGCCGCCCCGCCTGACCCCGAAATCCCCTTCGGCGGCGCGAAACAAAGCGGGTTCGGCGCCGAACTGGGCGACTGGGGCATCGACGATGCCAGCCAGCGCCGGGTGCTGAAAATCGAACGCCAGGTGGCTGGATGACCGGCCGGCGGATGATGCGCGCGGCGCTGCTGGAGGCCTGCGGCCAGCCGCTGCGCATCGTTGACGATGTCGAGATCGACGCCCCTCGACCAGGCGAGGCGCTGGTCAGGATCACCCACTCCGGGGTTTGCCACACGGACCTGACGATCATAGAGGGGCCCTCGCCCTTTGCCCTGCCCGTCGTGATGGGGCACGAAGCTGCGGGCGAAATCGTGGCCTTCGGCGGCCCGTCGGACGGGTTCGCCCTGGGCGACCGGGTGGTCGTGTCGATCCGCGCGCCCTGCGACGATTGCTTTTTCTGCAAACGCGATCAGCCGGTGTTGTGCGAGAAATCGGCCGTCCGCCCTGGCGAAGGCGAGGTGCGGCTTTGGCGGGGCGGCCAGCCCGTCAGCCGGGGCCTGAACCTGGGCGCCTTCGCCGAGTACGTCCTGGTGCCCCTGCGCGGCATGGTCCGGGTGCCCGACGCGGTCAGCATGGCCGAGGCTGCGGTCTGCGGCTGTGCGATGCAGACAGCCATGGGCTCGGTCGTCAATGTCGCCGACTGCGACCAGACCACCACCGCCTGCGTGATCGGCCTGGGGGGCGTGGGGCTTGCGATCGTGATGGCGCTGAAGACCGTGGGCGCGCGGCAGGTCACCGGAATCGACCCGGTCGAGGTCCGGCGCGCCACGGCACAGGGGCTGGGGGCCAACCTGACGCTGGCCGCCGACGACCAGGGCAAGCTGGCAAAGGCGCTGAAGGCGACCGACGGACGGGGGTTCGACACGGTCTTCGACTGCGTTGCCAGTTCCGCGACCTCGGCCGAGGCGCTGACGTTGGCGCGGCCCGGGGGCGAGGTGGTGCTGATCGGCGTGACCTCCACGCCGCAGGCCCCCGGCGGCTCCACGATGGAACTGGTGATGCGGCACAAGCGGCTGACCGGCAGCTTTCTGGGCAACGCGCACACGGGCCGCGACATTCCCATCATCTTCGAGGCCATCCGTGCCGGCACCCTGCCCGTGGCCCGCCTTATCACCCACACCCTGCCGCTGGAGCGGATCAACGACGCGCTGGACCTGATGCGCCGGGGCGAGGGTGTTCGTACAATTCTGACGCTTTAGGGGAAGACCGGATGCGTGACCTCGGAACAACCCATGGGGGACCCGTACGATGACCAAGCGGAAGATCCTGATCGCCGGGGCCGGGATCGGCGGCCTGTGCCTGGCGCTGTCTCTGATCCGTCGCGGTTTCGACGTGGAGGTGTACGAGTCCGCTCCGGTCCTGACCGAACTGGGCGCCGGCATCCAGATCGCCGCCAATGGCACCCGGTTGCTCCTCGACCTGGGCCTCGGCCCGGCGCTGGAACCCCTTGTCTCGGTCGCGGCGGGCAAGGAGGTGCGGATGTGGAACACCGGCCAGACCTGGCCCCTCTTCGACCTGGCACAGGACAGCATCGACCGTTTCGGCGCGCCCTACTGGATGGTTCACCGGGGTGACCTGCACCACGTGCTGTGCGACGCGGTCGAGGCGGCACGTCCCGGCTGCATCCATCTGAGCGCTCGGGTGACGGGGTTCGACGACACCGACACCGGCGTGACCCTGCATCTGCAGGACGGGCACCGGGCCACCGGCGATCTGCTGGTCGGCTGCGACGGGGTGCATTCGGCGGTCCGCGCACAGCTCTTCTCCGCCGGAGCGCCCGAATTCACGGGGATCCTTGCCTGGCGAGGGCTGGCCCCGATGGCCGCCTTGCCCGCGGAGTTGCGCCGCCTGGTGGGCACCAACTGGATCGGGCCGGGCGGGCATGTGGTGACCTATCCGGTCAAGTCGGGGCAGTTCCTGAACTTCGTCGGCCTGACCGAGAACGACAACTGGACATCGGAAAGCTGGAACGAAATGGGCACCCACGCCCAGGTCCATGCAGATTTCGACGGCTGGCACCCGCTCATCCACCGCATCATCGACGAGCTTGACCAGCCCTATCGCTGGGCCCTTGCCGGCCGCCAGCCGATGACGGCCTGGAGCCGTGGGCGCGTCACCCTTCTTGGCGACGCCTGCCATCCGACGCTGCCGTTCCTGGCGCAAGGGGCGATCATGGCGATGGAAGATGCCTTCGTCCTGACCACCTGTCTCGTCGACCACGACGACCACACCAGTGCCTTCACCCGCTACGAGGCGCTGCGGATCGAGCGGACGACGCAGATCGTCAACGGCTCGGCCGCAAATACAAAGAGGTTCCACAACCCGGCCCTGGCCGACCCGGTTGCCGCGCCCGCCTACGTAGAACGCGAATGGCAGCCCGACAAGGTGCGCCAGCGCTACGACTGGCTGTTCGAGTACGACGCCCGCACGGTTGCCTGACCGGCCTTTCAGGCGGCCGTCTTCTATGTTCCGGGCGTCTGCGCCCTCTTCGCTCCCTGATGGCCTCGACGAACCAGAACCCTCCGTTCCTCGAACCCCTGAACCTGTCCGACAGGCGCTGACGTCTGACAGGATGCCGCCAGCTTCCAGATCCAGGTGCGCCCGAGGTGCCCCCAGATCTGGAGACACTGTGCCGCCCAGCCTGATCGCCGAATTCAAGAAGCGCGACGACAGCTCAAGACTGACCGAACTTAGCCTTGCAGGCCCACATTTCCGGCATGTCGCCTTCGATTTCGTGCAGGCGCGCGCCGCAACCGGCCATGACGGATGACACGGGCCAACAGCCCTTTCTCTTTCTGGCAACGCGGGCCTTTGTCATGCGCCGTGCGATCACAATCGCGCTTGTGGTCGGGGTCGCCCTCGCCGCATCAATCATGGCGAACGGTGCCCGAGTGGAACGCCGGACAGCGCCGTTCTGTCAAAGATCCTGCCGACCTTCTGCGTGCCCCGCTGCGTTTCGACCTGTTCATCGGTTCTGGCGATCCGTGAGAGGTCTCGATCTGCAAGGGCCAGGACGATTGATCCCGGCCCCAGGTTGGGCACAGCCCGGTTTGTCCAGCCTACGGTCGAGTGACACCTGCGTAGCGGATGCCGCTCAGGTCGGCCATCTCGCGTTTCCATGTTCCAAGGTCGGAACTCTGGAAATCCGACAGTGAACTCCGCCCACAGGCTCGCGCCAGCACCTGCATCAGTTCGACCGAGGCCCCGAAGAACCGCGCGAGCCGTTCCGCTCCGGCCTGCACGTCGAGCCGCCTGCGCAGTTCGGGTTTCTGGGTGGCGACACCCACGGGGCAATTGTTCGAATTGCACATCCGCGCCGCTATGCAGCCTACGGCCTGCATGGCCGAATTCGAGACGGCGATTGCATCCGCACCAAGCGCCATGGCCTTCACGAAGTCTTCGGGCATGCGCAATCCGCCCGTGATCACAAGCGTGACGTCGCGCCCCGCCCGGGCATCCAGATGCCTGCGGGCGCGGGCCAGCGCAGGGATCGTCGGCACGGAAATATGGTTGCGGAAGATCAGCGGCGCCGCACCCGTGCCGCCGCCGCGTCCGTCAAGGATGATGTAGTCGGCGCTCGCCTCCAGCGCGAAGTCGATATCGTCCTCGATATGGTTGGCCGACAGCTTGAAGCCGATGGGTATGCCCCCCGCGCGCTCGCGCACCTGATCGGCAATTCGTTTGAAATCCGCGGGGCTGTGCAGGTCCGGGAAGGTCGCGGGCGAAACCGCCGCTTCGCCGACATTCAGGCCACGGACTTCGGCGATCTTGGCGTCGACCTTGTCGCCGGGCAGGTGTCCGCCGGTTCCGGTCTTGGCACCCTGGCCGCCCTTGAAGTGGAAGGCCTGAACATCGGCAACCTTGTCGAGGCTCCAGCCGAACCCGGCCGATGCCAGTTCGTAGAAGTAGCGCGAGTTCTCGGCATGTTCCTCGGCGAGCATCCCGCCTTCCCCCGAACAAATACCGGTTCCCGCCAGTTCCGCGCCGCGCGCCAGAGCTGTCTTCGCCTCGAGCGACAGCGCGCCGAAACTCATGTCGGAGACGAAAAGAGGGATCTCGAGGATCAGCGGTCTGGCCGCGCGCGGTCCGATGGTGACAGAGGTTGAAACGGGAACATCGTCCAGAAGCGGCTTTCGCGCCATCTGCGCGGGCAGGATCTGGATGTCGTCCCAATGCGGCAGGTCCTTGCGCGGCACGCCCATCGCGCCCATCTCGCCGTGATGGCCGAGCTTGGACAGCCCGTCGCGGGCGAGCTCGTGAATGCGCGCGACCGTTGGCTCCTCTGGCGTCGCCCTGGCGACCGGCACGTCCGATTTCGGCTCGGGCGCCGGTTCGCCCGTCTCGGCGTCGCCAAGCCGTGCGTGGGTGCCGTCACAGAAGGGCCGGTTGGCCGTGCTCTTGCAGCGGCAGAGCGCGGCCTTGCCGTCCTTGTCCGCCGTGAACTTCACCGGCGCAAGGCCCGTTCCCGTATGCGAGCCATCGCAGAAGGGCTGGGTCTTGGAGCGGCCGCAGGCGCACCAGAAGTAGTCCTTTCCGGCCTCGAGGTCGACCATTGCGGGCGATTTGGCGGCGATCAGCGGGACATTGTCTTGGGTCATGCGGCTACCTTCTTTCTGTTCGGTCGGCGGTTTGTCCAGTACCCGGCACGATAGGCCTCGAGTGCCCCGAGCGGGACGAAATGCACCAGCGCCGGACCAAGCCCACCCCAGTCATGAAGTGCGGCCCAGTGCACCAGTGTCAGCATGGCGGCTGCATAGGTCCAGCGCTGCAACTGTTTCCAGCGCGGCCCCATGACCCGGACGAAGTGATCCATCGAGGTCACGGCCAGCGGGATGAAGATCGCAAAGGCGACCCAGCCGGTCCAGATGTAAAGGCGCGGAAGCTCCTCGATCACCCGGGCCATGGTGGCCGCGTCGATCAGGTAGTAGAGCGTGTGAAGCGCCGCATATCCGAAGGCCGCGACACCGAAGTAGCGGCGGTGCCTTTTCAGCCAGAGCGGCCCGCGCCAGCCCTTGAAGAGCAGCACCAGCGGCGACGCCAGCATGGCGACGATCATGAAGCGGGCGGAAAACTCGCCGGTCGGAAGCAGGAATTCCTCGTAGACGTCCGGATCTTCACCGCACCACGCGCAAGATCGCGCTCACGGACGAGGGGCGGATGTTCTACGCCCGAGTGGTCGAGATGGTGCGCAGCGCCGAAACCGGCCTGAACGAGTTGAACGCGCTTTCGCTTGAACCCGTCGGCGCCCTGCGCATCTCGATCCCGGCCTTTCTGGCCGGCGGCCCGCTGACGACCGCCGTTGCGGCCTTTGCAAGACTGCACCCCAACGTCGCCTTTTCCTTCGTCTGTACGGACAACCGGCTGGGGCTGCTGGAAGACGGGTTCGACATGAACATCCGGGTCGGATGGCTGGATGACAGCTCGATGATGTCCCGCAAGCTGGGCCACAGGCTGCGCGACATCCTGGACCCGCACCACAGCGGGGCGCGCGACAAGAGCCTGGCACCATCGCCCCCCCCTGAATTCGCCCGCCGGGGCGCGCGCCGGAGCCACCGCTGCAGATGTCCGGGGCGCCTCACCTCAGTTCAGCAGCAACTCCGGCAGCATCAGCGACAGCTGCGGGACGAAAGTCACCGCGATCAGCAGGATCGCCATCAGGCCGAGGAAGGGCAGGATCCCCCGGATGACCTCTGCCACCGGCGCGTTGGCGACGCTGGAAAGGACAAATAGGTTTAGGCCCACGGGCGGGGTCAGCATCGCCATCTCGATGTTGATGACGACGATGATGGCGTAATGCACCGGGTCGATGCCGAACTGATCGAACAGCGGCATCACCAGCGGGACGGTGATCAGCACTATGGCCAGCCCCTCCAGCACCGTGCCCAGCAGCAGCATGATCAGGCTCATCAACACCAGGAACTGCCAGGGCTTCAGCTCGATCTCGTTGACGAATTCGACAAGCCGGACCGGCATGCGGGTTTCGGTCAGCCAGTGGCCGAAAAGCTGCGCGGCCAGAACGATCATGATGATCGCCGCCGACCGGCGCATCGCGACGGCGGTAATGGGCACGACCTCGCGCCAGCTGCAGCCGCGATAGACCGCCAGGCTGACCAGG
>JAUIIC010000033.1 GCA_030431935.1 Alphaproteobacteria bacterium
CGCCTGCCTCCTGCTCGCGAAGGATCGCGATGATCTGCTCTTCCGTGAACTTCGATCTCTTCATGTCCGGTCCTCTCAGTGGGCCGGACTCTAGCATCAGATGGACGAGTTATCGGGGGTCACAGCACTAGTCCTCAACAACCCCCATGAACTCCCGCCATTCGCCCTTGCTCATGCCGGAGGTTTCCTGTGTCACCTCTTCACCCTTGAGCATACGGCGCAGGCAGTCAATCGCCTTGCCGGAGAGTGTGGCGCCGCCCAGGCGGTAGTCCTGGAACGCGGCCCAGGCGTGGGGGACCCAGTCGGCCACCACGTCGCAGATCGCCTCGGCGTAGACGCGGATCTCGTACTGGGCGTGGGCGTCGGCGCGCAGGCGCAGGAAGTGGAACAGGTTGTGCAGGTCGGTCTTCCAGTACCACTGGGTGTAGACGTTGGCGGGCAGGTTCATGCGCGCCAGTTCCCGGGCGAGGCCCTGCTGGCCGTCCTGTGACAGCATCTCCTGGTAGTGGTCATAGGCGCGGGTGGCGTCGGATTTCAGGATGTCGAGGACGCGGTCCGCCTCTGCCCCCTCCAGCACCGCGCCGCGCCCCTGGTTGTTGACGGTGGACTGGGCGGCCAGCGCGTCGGGGGCGGGGATGTAGAACTCGCGGTCGAGGATCGAGTAGCGGGCGGAGTATTCGTTGACGTTGGCGGTGCGGTGGCGGATCCACTGGCGGGCGACGAAGACGGGCAGTTTGACGTGCAGCTTGATCTCGCACATCTCGAACGGGGTCGAGTGCCAGTGCCGCATCAGGTAGCGGATCAGCCCCTCGTCGTTCTGGACGTGTTTCGTGCCGGCGCCATAGCTGACGCGGGCGGCCTGCACGATGGCGGCGTCGTCGCCCATGTAGTCGATGACGCGGACAAAGCCGTGATCGAGCACGGGGATGGCGGTGTAGAGGTGACGCTCGATCCCCGGGGCGGTGGCGCGCAGCGTCTGGCGGGGCGTGGCGCGCTGGTCCTCGATCTCTTGCAGCTGGTCTGACGTAAGCGGCATGGCGGCGAATCCTTCGTCGGGGCGTTGCGGTGCGGGGATACTATATCTATGGGATGGGTCTGGAAAACCCGCCACATGCTGGGGCGGCGAGACGGCTGGATGCGGGCAATGCATCTGCTAGGCTGCGACGGGACAAGGGGAGTTCGAGATGAAGATCAGATACCTGCACACGATGGTCCGGGTGAAGGACCTGGACGCGACGGTGGCGTTCTTCGCGCTGCTGGGCCTGACCGAGAAGCGGCGGATCGACCGCGAACAGGGCCGTTACACGCTGGTGTTCATGGCGCCGCCGGGGCAGCCGGAATGCCCGGTGGAACTGACCTACAACTGGGACGGCGATGACGGGCTGCCGTCGGATTCGCGGCATTTCGGGCATCTCGCCTACGAGGTCGAGAACATCTACGAGACCTGCCAGCACCTGATGGACAACGGCGTGACGATCAACCGGCCGCCGCGCGACGGGCGGATGGCCTTCGTGCGCTCGCCCGACAACGTCTCGGTCGAGCTGTTGCAGATGGGCGAGGCGCTGCCGCCGGCGGAACCCTGGGCCAGCATGGAAAACACCGGGCATTGGTAGGGCGCGCGGCGCTTCTGGCGGCGGCGCTGGCCGGGGGCATCGCCCTGCCCGGCGCGGCGGCGGCCACCTGCCGGCTGGCGCTGTTGCTGGCGCTCGACATCTCGTCCTCGGTCGACGCGGCCGAGGACGCGTTGCAGCGGGGCGGGCTGGCGCGGGCCCTGGTGGCGCCCGAGGTGCAGCGCGCGATGTTCTCTGTCCCCGGCGATACGGTGGCGCTGGCGGTCTACGAATGGTCGGGCCGCTACCAGCAGGACATGGTGCTGGACTGGGTGTTGATCGACAGCCCCGAGACATTGCGCGCCGCGGCAGCCGAGGTGGCGGCGAGCGCGCGCAGCTATGCCGAGTTTCCCACCGCGCTGGGCTATGCGCTGGGGCACGCGGCGACCCTGTTCGATCGCGCGCCGCCCTGCCTGTTCCGCACGCTGGACGTGTCGGGCGACGGCCTGAACAACGACGGCTTCGCCCCCGCGCTGGCCTACAAGCATTTCCCGCTGGACGAGATCACGGTGAACGGGCTGGCGATCGGCGGCGCGGGCGAGGATGACGTGGCGGCCTATTACCGGGCCGAACTGATCCGCGGGCCCGGCGCTTTCGTCGAGGAGGCCGCCGACTTCGACGACTTCGAACGCGCGATGCGCCGCAAGCTGGTGCGAGAGTTGCGCGCGGCGGCGATCGGGGCGCTGGACGGGCCCGCACCGCGAGGCGGCTGAGGGTGCGCGCGCTGCTTATGGCGGGCCTTGTCGCGCTGGTCGCGGCCCCCGCAGGGGCGGCCTGCCGGCAGGCGCTGGCACTGGGGCTGGACGTGTCGGGCTCTGTCGACGCGGATGAATACAGGCTGCAACTGGACGGGCTTGCCGGCGCGCTGATGCAGCGCGACGTTCAGGCCGCGCTGCTGGCGATCCCCGATGCGCCGGTCAGGCTGCACGTGTTCGAATGGGCGGGGTCAGGACAGCGGCGGGTGCTGGTGCCCTGGACAGAGGTGACCGATGCGGGCGTGCTGGCCGCGATCGCGGCACGCCTGACCGGAACAACGCGGGTGCCGCAGGATCCGGGCACGGCGCTGGGCGAGGCGATGCTGGCGGGTGCGGCGGCGCTGGCCGAACAGCCCGATTGCTGGCGGCGGACGCTGGACATCTCGGGCGACGGGCAGTCGAACAGCGGGCCCCGCCCGCGGGACGTGCGCGGCGATGCGTTGTTGGCCGGCGTGACGGTGAACGCGCTGGTGATCGTGGCGCCGCCGCCGGCGGTGACGCGGCGCCCCGATGCGCCGATTGCCGACCTCGTCGCCTATTTCCGGTTCGAGGTGATCCAGGGACCCGACGCGTTTGCAGAGGTGGCGGCGGGATATGCCGACTACGAGGACGCGATGGCACGCAAGCTGCTGAAGGAACTGGAGACGATGCCGATGGGGGCGCTGGACCGCTGAGGCGCGGCGCGGGCGCCTAGTAGATGTACCGGATCTGGTCGGCCCAGAAGCGTTCCAGCCGGCGCAGCGCCGTGTTGACGTCTTCGAGCCCCTCCGGGTCGGTGAGGCCGCGGTCCTGCATCGTCGCGGCGTGGCCCTGGAACAGGTCGGCCACGGTCTGACGCACGCCGCGCCCCTTCTCCGTCAGCCGGACCCGGACCGAGCGCCTGTCGATTTCGCAGCGCTGGTGGTGCATGTAGCCGGTTTCGACCAGTTTCTTGAGGTTGTAGGACACGTTCGAGCCCTGGTAGTAGCCGCGCGTCTTGAGTTCGCCCGCCGTCACCTCGTTCTCGCCGATGTTGAAGAGCAGGAGCGCCTGCACGGCGTTGATCTCGATGATGCCGAGGCGTTCGAATTCGTCCTTCAGGACATCGAGAAGCAGGCGGTGCAGGCGTTCGATCAGCGCCAGCGATTCGAGATACTGGGACAGGAAGCCCGGGTGGGCGGGCTGGCCGATCTGGGTGTGCAGGGTCATCGCAATCTCCGCCATTCTTCGAGTTGACGGCAGAATTGCGGCAAATGCCCAAGATACGGTTAAGCCCGGCCCGGCCCCGTGACGGTGGCCGCGATTTCGGCAATGAGCGGCGCAAGGCGGTCGGGCGCGGCGGCCTGGCCCGTGACCCAGGCGTATAGGTCCTGGTCGTTTTCCTCGAGCAGCACCTCGTAGAGGTCGAGCGTCTCGGGTGGCAGCCCGTCGAGGCAGGCATCGCAATAACCGCCGAGGATCAGGTCCATCTCCTTTGTGCCGCGCCGCCAGGACCGCATGCGCAGCCGTTTCAGCCGGTGTTCGGGGGTCTCTGTCGCCGCGCCCGTCATGCGGCGTGGTCCTGCAGCGCTCGGCGCAGCTGCTTTTCGGCCCGCGCGAGACGCTCGGCGGCGCGCGTCATCTCGCCGCGAATCTGCCGGATCTCGGTGAGGATCGCGCTTATGTCGTGGGGGATCTCGGTGACGTCCCCGGGCGGGGCGACGCCCTCTCCCTCGCCGTTCAGAAGCCACATGAGCGAGACGTTCAGCACGCCCGAGAGCATCTGCAGCTTGTTGGCGCGGGGCTCGGACAGGTCGTCCTCCCAGCCCTGCACGGTCTTGAGCTTCACCCCGAGCTTGCGCGCCAGGTCCGCCTGGCTGAGCGCCATGGCGTCGCGCGCCGCGGCGACACGGTCGCCGAAGGTCGCCGCCTCGTTCGAGTACCAGCCGTCGGTCGCGGCCGTTCCTTGATCGGTCATGTTCGTCCTTTCCGCCAACCATCCTTGATCGGGCTTCGCGCGCATCCTAAGAGATAGCTGCGCCCGCAGCAAACCGGAGGCGACCATGGCGTTCCTGTCCGCGACACTCGACCGTATCCAGCCCTCGCCCACGGTGGCGGTGACCGCCAAGGCGCGCGAGATGAAGGCCGCGGGCATGGACGTGATCGGGCTGGGCGCCGGAGAGCCCGATTTCGACACGCCCGAGCACATCAAGGCCGCCGCCAGGGACGCCATCGACCGGGGCGAGACGAAATACACCGCCGTGGACGGCATCCCCGAGTTGAAGGCGGCGATCGCGGCCAAGTTCCTGCGCGACAACGGGCTGCGCTACGGGCCCGAAGAGATCAGCGTGGCGACGGGCGGCAAGCAGATCCTCTACAACGCGCTTCTGGCGACGCTGAACCCCGGCGACGAGGTCATCATCCCCGCGCCCTACTGGGTCAGCTATCCCGACATGGTGCGCCTGGGCGGCGGGGTGCCGGTGATCGTGCCCGGCGGGATCGACACCGGGTTCCGCATCACGCCCGAGGCGCTGGAGGCCGCGATCACGCCGCGGACCAAGTGGCTGATCTTCAACTCTCCGTCCAATCCCACGGGCGCGGGGTATTCGCGCGACCAGCTGAAGGCGCTGACCGACGTGCTGATGCGCCATCCGCATGTCTGGGTGATGTCCGACGACATGTACGAGCACATCACCTATCCCGGCTTTACCTTCTGCACGCCGGTCGAGGTGGAACCAGGCCTGCGCGACCGCACCCTGACGGTGAACGGCGTCAGCAAGTCCTACGCGATGACGGGTTGGCGGATCGGCTATGCCGGCGGGCCGGAGCACCTGATCTCGGCCATGCGCAAGCTGCAGTCGCAATCCACGACGAACCCCTGCTCGATCTCGCAATGGGCGGCGGTCGAGGCGCTGAACGGGCCGCAGGCGTTCCTGGCGGACTGGGTCGAGGCGTTCCGGCGGCGGCGCGACCTGGTGGTGAACGGGCTGAACGCGGCGGCCGGCATCGACTGCCCGGTGCCCGAGGGGGCGTTCTATGTCTATCCCTCCATCGCGGGCTGCATCGGCAAGACATCGGCGGGCGGCACGGTCATCACCGACGACGAGGCCTTCGCCACCGCGCTTTTGGAGGAAACCGGCGTCGCGGTGGTGTTCGGCGCGGCCTTCGGCCTGTCGCCCCATTTCCGGGTGAGCTATGCGACCTCGGACGCGGCGCTGGAGGATGCCTGCCGCCGCATCCAGGGCTTCTGCGCGGGCCTGACCTGATGGTGGCGGACCTGCCGGAATTCTACTTCCGCGTCCGTGACAACGGCGCCTTCGTCTATCGCGTGGACACAGAGAACCGCCAGCGCCGGATCGAGATGGACCAGATCGCCGTGGTCAACATCCGCAACGGCCAGATCAAGGCGCATGGCGACCACGCGCTGACACCCGACGAAACCCGCGCCATCGAGCGCTGGATGGAGGACCGCAAGGCGGCCCTGGCGCGGCGCACGATCGACGACATCGAGCGCACCATCGACCACCTGAACCATACCGCGCACTGGGCGCAGACATCGGCCAGCGAGGCGGAGCTGGAGCAGATTTCCGACGCGCTCCTTCTGGCCATGCACGACCTGCGCAGCGTGCTTGTCCGCAAGAAGGCCGACCGGCTGCTGAAGGGCTGACCTTCCTCACGGGCGGGGAAGCGGGCGCGCGCCCGCTTGGCCGCGCCCGGCGGCACGCCGGGCGCGGAACGCCTTTGCAAAGGCGTTCGCCCTAGCCCGACAGGTGCCGCACCGTGCCCAACCAGAACCGCCCCATCATCAGCACCGCCGCCACCGCCAGCCCCAACGCCAACCCCAGCCAGATGCCCACACCGCCCAGGGGCGTCAGGAAGCCAAGGCCATAGCTGGCCGACAGCCCCACGACCCAGTAGCTGACCGCCGCCATGACCATCGGCACGCGGGTGTCCTGCACCCCGCGCAGAAGCCCCAGCGCCATCACCTGCGCCGCGTCGGCCAGCTGGAACAGCGCCGCCGCCGCCAGAAGCCCGACGCCGATGCCGACCACCGTGGCCCGGTCCGGGTCGGCGGGATCGAGAAAGGCCCCCAAGAGCGGTTCGGGCAGCGTCAGGAACAGGGCCACGGTGGCCAGAGCAACCGCCGCCGACAGGGCGATGGCCGCGGCGCCGCCCCGCGCCAGCCCGGCCGCATCCCGCGCGCCATAGGCGCGTCCGGCGCGGATCGTGGCGGCATTTGACAGCCCGAGGTGGATCATGAAAGTGGCCGAGGCGATCTGGAGCGCGATGCCGTGCGCGGCCAGTTCCAGCGTGCCGATCATGCCCATCAGCAGCGACGAGGCGGTGAAGAGCCCGACCTCGGCCAGCCCGGTCAGGCCGATCGGCCAGCCAAGGCGAAAGACGGTGCCGAACGCCTCGCGGTCGGGGCGCCAGAACCGTTGGAACAGTGCATGTTCCGGCGTGGCGCGCATGGCGTAGGCGATAAGCACCAGCATCGAGACGAGATGCACGCTGACCGAGGCCACGGCGGCACCGCGAATGCCCATCTCGGGCGCGCCCGCGTTCCCGAAGATCAGGAGCCAGTTGAGAAACGCGTTGAGCGGCAGCGCCGCGACCGTGACCCACAGGACGACCTGCGTGCGCTCCAGCGCGGCGAAGTAGCTTTTCAGCACCATCACCACCAGCGCGGGCAGGATCGCGGGCCCCGCGATGCGCAGGTAGTCCTGCGCCATCGCCGACAGCTCCGGGTCCTGACCCAGCGCCAGCAGGATCGGGCGCGACCAGATGAAGACCGGCAGCACCGCCACGCCCGCGATCAGCGACAGCCACAGCCCCATGCGCGTCACGCGGCGCACCTGCGCCGTCTCGCCCGAGCCGGCGGCGGCGGCCACCATCGGCATCACCGCCCAGGCAAAGCCCGACAGCATGATGAAGAAGACGAAGAAGAAGCCATGCGCCAGCACCTCTGCCGCCAGCGCACGCACGTCGTACCAACCCAGCATGATGGCGTCGGTCAGCATGATGGCGAACTGCGCCAGGTGGCTGCCGATCAGCGGCAGGCCCAGCACCATGACGGCGCGCACATGCTGGCGGTATGTCAGTGTCGGCTGGGTCACCTGCGCGCTTTAGGGCAGCCCGGGCAACGGGGCAAGGCCGCGCGGTCGTGCGCCGATCAGTCGGGGGGCGCGGGGTTGGGGTTGAGTTCCTGCTGCCACGCCTCGATCGCGTCGACGGGATAGATCACCGAGAGCGTCGTCAGCGCGAGGCAGTCGCGTGCGGTCAGCGCCGCCGTCAGCTCCAACCCCGCGACGAAGGCCACCACCAGCGCCGTCGGGCTGGCGCTGGCCAGCGCGAAGCCGCCCAGCATCCAAAGGTAGTCGGCCACCGCGTTCAGCACGCTGTCGCCCAGGTATCCCTGGTAAAGCGTGGCGGCCCGGAACCGGTTCAGCACCCAGTCGGTATGCTCGACGATCTCCCAGGCCACGCCCGTCACGATGGCGATCGCCAGAAGGGTGCGGATATCGACCCGCCAGGGCAGCATCCGGCCCGCCAGCACCACCAGCATCCCGTGGACGATGTGCGACAGCGTGTACCAGTCGGCGACATGCTGCGAGTTGTCCGGGGAAAAGATCGTCCCGACCCAAAGCCGGACATGCCCGCAGGTGCAGATCAGCGGCTGCCCCCAGGACCAGAGCGTCACCCCGATCAGCACCGCGCCCGCCAGCGCCACCGCGGACAACCCCCGCACCGACCAAAGCACCGCGACGCCGCCTGTCATGTGACGCCCCTCCCTGCTGCCCTGCCGCGCCTAGGCCATGCGCGGGTCGTCCAGATACATTCGCCAGTGATGGCGCGGCGCATAGCCCAGCAACCGCTTGGCCTTGGCGCTGCTGTAGAAGGTGTCGTGCGGGCCCATCTCTTCCCTGACGGGAACGTCTTCGTAATAGCGCGCGATGATCTCGCCGGTGGTCAGGTTCACCGAACAGTCGTCGTTCGAGACGTTGAACACCTGATATCCCAGCCCGTCGGTCCTCAGGCAGCAATCGACCATGTGGCCAAGGTCGCGCGCGTCGATATAGGCGAAGATGTTGCGCCGCCGCAGATCGGGGTTGGCCATGTAGGCGGGAAAGTTCGCCTTGTACTCGTGCGGCTCGATCACGTTGTTGATCCGCAGCCCGTAGATGTCGGCGCCCGACCGGCGCTGCAGGCTTTTCGCCGTCACTTCGTTGACCACCTTGGACATGGCATAGGCGTCCTCGGGGACGGTCGGATGATCCTCGTCGATGGGCACATAGTCGGGGCGCACCTCGCCATCGGCGAAGCAGACGCCATAGGTGGTTTCCGACGAGGCGAAGATGATCTTCCTGATCCCCGCCTTCAGCGCCGCGTCGATGACGTTGTAGGTGCCCATGACATTGGTGTGGTAGCAGACGTTGTCGGGCCGCATCAGCAGCCGCGGCACGGCCGCGAAATGCACCACGGCATCGAAGCGCGGCTGGCCCGTGCCCGGCTCCAGTTCGTCATACCCGGCATAGGACTGCATCACGTCGTGCATCTGCCCCGCATCGGTGATGTCGGCCAGCCGGTTGTCGACGCCGTCGGCCTCCAGCGGGACAAGATCCACGTTCAGGATCCGGTGCCCCTGAGCCACCAGGTAGGGCACCGCGTGCCGTCCCGCCTTGCCCGCACCGCCTGTGAAAAGAACCCGCATCGCCTATCCCTCCTTCACGGCAACGAAATCGATCAGCGCCGACGTGCCCCTGTGCCCCTCGCCCTCGTCCACCTCGGCGTCGTAGTCGTCGGCGTGCAGGACACGGTAGCCGGGGAACGCCTCGCGCAGCATCAGAAGGTCGTACATGTTCTCGACCACCCCCGGACCGCCGGTGCCGTAGTCCACCTGCCGCGGCCCGTAGCCGTGGATCAGCAGATGCCCGCCCGGTTTCAGCGTGCGGTCCATGCCGCGGAAGATCTCGGCGCGCAGGTCGGGGCCGGCGAACTGGATGAAGATCGCCACCACCACGTCGAAGGCCTCGGGCGTCCACTCCCAGTCCTCGACCGTCGACTGGTGCAGGTCGATCTCGACCGCGCGCGCCTCGGCCAGGCGCTGGGCCTTTTCCAGCCCGACCCCCGAGGCGTCGAAGGCCGTCACCTGCAACCCGCGCGCGGCAAGAAAGACCGAATTGCGCCCCTCGCCATCGGCGATGCAGAGCGCGCGTTCGCCGGCGGAAAGGCGCATGGTCTCGCGCTGAAGGAAAGCCGCCGGCTCCGTGCCGAACAGGTAATCCTCGCGGTCGTACCGCGTATCCCAGCGATCGTTGCGTCGCGTCCACATCGAATAGCTCCTCCCATGCCTCCGGCAAAGACTGGCCCCCGCGCTCCGAAAACGCAATCCACCCTTCTTCTGTTCACAAATACTCTCGGGGGGACGGCGCCGCAGGCGCCGGGGGGGCGGACAGCCCCCCTCGCGCCGCGAAAGCGGCGCCCATGAAAAGGGTGTGGCGCCGCAGGCGCCTCCGCCGGATCACGCCTGGCCGGGCTTCACGCGCCGCGCGTCGGGATGAAGAGACGTGCCCAGGATGTGTTCCGCGCGGTGCACCACATGCGCCGCGCGGCCCACGATCAGCGGGTCCGGCGTGCCGACGATGGCCAGGTCCTTGTCGGGATAGTCGATGCCGGACAGGAAGTGCCGCATGCAGGCAAGGCGGGCGCGCTTCTTGTCGTTGGACTTGATGATCGTCCAGGGCGCGTCGGCGGTGTCGGTGTAGAAGAACATCGCCTCCTTCGCCTCGGTATAGTCGTCCCACTTGTCGAGGCTGGCCTTGTCGATCGGGGACAGCTTCCACCGCTTGAGCGGATCGGTCTCGCGCGCCTCGAAGCGGCGGCGCTGTTCGTCCTGGGTGACCGAGAACCAGTATTTCGACAGCCGGATGCCCGAGCGCACCAGCATGCGTTCCAGATCCGGCGTCTGGCGCATGAACTCCAGGTATTCGTTGGGTGTGCAGAAGCCCATCACCCGTTCCACGCCCGCGCGGTTGTACCAGCTGCGGTCGTAGAAGACCATTTCCCCCTCGGTCGGCAGTTCGGTGATGTAGCGCTGAAAGAACCACTGGCCCTTCTCTTCCCAGGTCGGCTTGTTCAGCGCCACGACGCGGGCCTGCCGGGGGTTCAGGTGTTCCATGAAGCGCTTGATGGTGCCGCCCTTGCCGGCGGCATCGCGGCCCTCGAACAGGAGAACGAATTTCTCGCCCGCCTCCTCGGCCCAGAGCTGCACCTTGAGAAGCTCGGCCTGGAGCGCGGCCTTCTCCGCCTCGTACTCGGCGCGCGGCATCTTCTCGGCATAGGGGTATTCCCCGGTCTCGAAGGCATGCCGGATCGCGTCGGGCGTCACCGTGGGAAAACTTTGCACCTGGTCGGTGCCGAGCGGCATCTGGGTATCGGGCATGGGCGGTCCTTCCTTATGTCGCCGCAATGGTATCGCGCCGGACGGACCCGCGCCTTGATTGGTGTCAAGAAACCGTCACACTTGGCGGGGCAGGATCGGCACGGGGCGGCGGAGACAGGACCATGCAGGACTTCGAGACGATGGTGCCCGAGGTGCGCGCGTTTCTGGGCGCGCTGGCCGCGAACAATTCGCGCGACTGGTTCCTGGCCCACAAGGCCGATTACGAGGCCGCGCTGAAGGCCCCGGCCGAGGCGCTCCTCGCCGTGGTGGCCGAGGAACTTGCCGCGATGACCGAGGCGCCGGTCGAGACCAAGCTGTTCCGGATCAACCGCGACATCCGCTTCTCGAAGGACAAGACGCCCTATCACACGCATCTGCACATGCTCTGGCGGCCGCGGGACAGCGAGGGGCCGGCGTGGATGTTCGGCATCGCCCGCGACTACGTCAAGGCGGGCTGGGGGCAGATGGCGTTCCCGAACGCCGCGCTCGACGCGTGGCGCGACCTGATGGGCGGCGCGGCGGGCGCGGCGGCGGCCGCAACGATCGCGGCCACCGGGCTGTCGCCCTCGGCACCCGACCTGAAGCGCGTGCCCGCGCCCTGGCCGCAGGACCATCCCCGCGCCGATCACCTGCGGCGCAAGGGGCTGATGCTGTGGGCCGATGTCGCGGACGCCCGCCCCGGCACGCTGATGGAGGTTTTCGCCCGCGCCGAACCCGCGCGGCGGGCGCTGGCGGGCCTCGCCTGACGCAGGAGCGGGGCCACGCGCGCCATTGCCCCGCCGCCCCGCGGCTGGTCTAATGCACGCCCAGCGAACACCAAGAAAAGAGCAGCGCCCATGTCCGCCGACGATCTTCTTTCCGGGGCCGGGTCCGACCCGTCCTACGACGCCTCGTCCATCGAGGTTCTGGAGGGGCTGGAGCCCGTCCGCAAACGACCCGGCATGTATATCGGCGGCACCGACGAGCGCGCGCTGCACCACCTTGTCGCCGAGGTGCTGGACAACGCCATGGACGAGGCCGTCGCCGGCCACGCCACCCGCATCGAGGTGGAGCTGCATGCAGATCATTCGGTGACCGTGCGCGACAACGGGCGCGGCATCCCGGTGGACCCGCATCCGAAGTTTCCCGACAAGTCCGCGCTCGAGGTGATCCTCTGCACGCTGCACGCGGGCGGCAAGTTCTCGGGCAAGGCCTACCAGACCTCGGGCGGCCTGCACGGGGTGGGCGTGTCGGTGGTCAACGCGCTGTCCGATCACCTGCGGGTCGAGGTGGCGCGCGGGCGCGAGCTTTTCGCGCAGGAGTTCAGCCGCGGCCTGCCGCAAGGACCCGTCGCCGCGCTGGGCGCGGCGCCCAACCGGCGCGGCACCACCGTCACCTTTCACGCCGATGCCGAGATCTTCGGGCAGCACCGGTTCAAGCCCGCCCGCCTGCTGAAGATGGTGCGGTCAAAGGCCTACCTGTTCTCGGGCGTGGAAATCCGCTGGAAATGCGGCATCGACGATGGCGAGACGCCGTCCGAGGCGGTGTTCCACTTCCCCGGTGGGCTGTCCGACTACCTGGCCGAGCAGCTGAACGGCGCGTCGACCTATGCCGACCGCCCCTTCGCCGGGAAGGTCGGGTTCCAGGAACGCTTTGGCGTGCCCGGGTCGGTGGAATGGGCGATCAACTGGACGCCCTCGCGCGACGGGTTCATCCAGTCCTACTGCAACACCGTGCCCACGCCAGAGGGCGGCACGCACGAGGCGGGGTTCTGGGCCGCGATCCTGAAGGGCATCCGCGCCTATGGCGAACTGGCCTCGAACCGCAAGGCGGCGCAGATCACGCGCGAGGACCTGGTGTCGGGGGGCTGCGCGCTGGTGTCCTGCTTCATCCGAGAGCCCGAGTTCGTGGGCCAGACCAAGGACCGCCTCGCCACCGCCGAGGCGGCGCGGCTGGTCGAGGGCGCGGTGCGCGACCGCTTCGATACATGGCTGGCGGGCGACACGAAATCGGCGGGCGCGATCCTCGATTTCCTGGTGCTCCGGGCCGAGGAACGGCTGCGCCGCCGGCAGGAAAAGGAGACCGCGCGCAAGACCGCGACCAAGAAGCTGCGCCTGCCCGGCAAGCTGGTGGATTGCGCGCAGAACGCGCGCGAGGGGACCGAGATCTTCATCGTCGAGGGCGACAGCGCGGGCGGGTCGGCCAAGATGGCGCGGGACCGCAAGACGCAGGCGCTTCTGCCGCTGAGGGGCAAGATCCTGAACGTGCTGGGCGCGGCCTCGTCGAAACTGGGCACGAACGCCGAGATCTCCGACCTCTGCCAGGCGCTGGGCGTGGGGATGGGCACGAAGTTCAACATCGACGACCTGCGCTATGACAAGGTCATCATCATGACCGACGCGGACGTGGACGGGGCGCATATCGCCAGCCTGCTGATGACGTTCTTCTTCACCCAGATGCGGCCCCTGATCGACCACGGCCACCTCTACCTCGCGCGCCCGCCGCTCTACCGGCTGACGCAGGGCGCGCACCGGGTCTACGCGGTGGACGACGCCGAGAAAGAGGCGCTGATGGCGCGCGGGCTGGGCGGCAAGGGCAAGATCGACGTCTCGCGCTTCAAGGGGCTGGGCGAGATGGACGCCAAGGACCTGAAGGACACCACGATGAACCCGGCCACCCGCCAGCTGATCCGGGTGTCGATCGACGAGGACGAACCCGGAGAGACCGGCGACCTGGTGGAACGGCTGATGGGCAAGAAACCGGAATTGCGGTTCCAGTATATTCAGGAGAATGCCAGGTTTGTTGAGGAGTTGGATGTTTGAGGGTGCCGCCTAGTCTTTGCCCCAATCGGTACGCGGTCGATTCATTAACCAATCAGGATAATTTGGAAGGGCCTGCAACGCTTTCCAGTCACGCTCGGCACGTAACCGGTCGCGAAGATCCTCTCTTTCCTGCTTTACAGAAAGGCCATCATAAATAACCTGAAGAAGAGCCAATTCATCATTGCCATATGGCGCTATTATGTCAAATACATAGGACGTACCCAACAATTTTTGGCCAAAGCAGTTGATGAATCTGGATATTGCCTCCATTGCGGCATCCACGTGAGATTTGGTCACCGGAGAAATGCTACTGGCCCCGGCGCGAACTGGAATATCCACATGTGCAATCGTCTTGTCGACCCACGTGAAGGCTAGCTCTGACTCGTCACTAGCTAGCTTGGCAAACCGTGTAAGCTCGCTCTTTGTCGATCCTTCGCCGACTAAAGCCACAACTCTATGTATTGAAATCGTCTCAGGTTCTTTGGACTTCCCTCCCTGACCTGCCTTCACTAACCGGCGAAGGGACAACAAAGCCGAACGGAACATAATCTTCTCAATTATTTGCGCCGTTCTTGCGGAGGCTCGACATAGCAAATCAATTCTCTCGGGGCCAGATGAAAAGAAACTATTGTAAATTCTCCATTCTAGCTGCAGGATGTGAAAGTCTTGCTTGAAATTAAACCATACAAATCCGAGATCCTCTCCAAGAAGTGAAATATACTCGCTCCTCACCTCTTCAGACGTCTTGTAAGTCATATCACCAACCCATGAATTAAGACGACAACGATTGACCGCGCCCCATAGTGGCCGAGAGAGGTCGAGTTAGAAACCCCCACGCCGCGCCTCATCAAGTGCTACCCGAAGGCGCATATCTCCATTATCAGGAACTAAACATACATACATTAATCCCGTTGTAACCCTGCCCCGGCCATCCTATCCTCCATGTACGAGTGGGACGAGGCCAAGCGGCGGGCGAACCTTGCCAAGCACGGCGTGGATTTTGCCGAGGTCGTGCGATTTGACTGGGCCGGCGCCATCGTCGAGCCGGACCGGCGGCGCGACTATGGCGAGGACCGGCTGAGCGCGACGGGCTGGCTGGACGGGCGGCTTTGCATGGTCGTGTTCACCCGCCGCGCGGGGCGGGTCCGGATCATCAGCCTGCGCAAGGTGAACAAGCGGGAGATCGCGCGATGGACGGCAAGACACGAGAGCGAACGGTAGACCCGAACGATATCTCGGACGAGGAAGACGCCGCGATCAATCGTGGTATCGCCGAAGACCCCGACACCTTCGAACTCGACGACGAATGGTATGCGCGGGCGCGCCCCGTCTGGGAGTTCCCCGAACTCGTCGAGATCCTTCAGAAGCACGGCAAGCTGGGGCGTCCGCCGTTGCCCGAGGGCGAGAAGAAGCAGCGGGTGACGCTCTATCTCGACCGCGACGTGGTGGAGCGGCTGAAGGCCGACGGGCGCGGGTGGAGCACGCGGGCGAACGCGGCGTTGCGCCGCGCGCTGGGGCTATAGCGCGCTGGCCAGCGGGGGGCGGCGCGGCTATTCTTGCGGCGTTGCCAGCCCGGGGAGTGCCGATGCGCCGTCTTGCCCTTGCCGCCCTGATCGCCCTTGCCGCCCCCGCCGCCGGGGCGGAAGAACTGTATGCCCAGCGCGGGCAATGGACGATTTCGTGGTTCCCCGAGACGATGGGCTGCCGGGCGGTGCGCGACTATGGCACCACGCGGTTCAGCATCGGGTTCGACGGCACCCAGGGCGAGCCTTTGCTGAAGGTGAACCTCAGCGATCCGGCGTGGGAGGCGCTGCCCGAGGGCGCGCGCAAGGACATCGCGGCGCAGTTCGGGGTCCGCGAGCCCTGGGAGTTGTCTATGACGGGCGGTGCGGGGCTGACGCTGACCGCGCCGGCGCGGGCGCAGCTGGCCGGCGTCTTCATCGACGAGTTCAAGGCCGAGATGGTCATGGTCTGGAGCGAGGGCGAGACCGAGCTGGGCCGCTTCACGCTCGACGGCTCGCGCGTGGCCTTCGACACGATGTCGGCCTGCCAGCAGGTGCCGCGCTAGGCGTCACTCTTGTATGGTGTCCAGGTAGACCAGCAATTCGGCGATGGTGCGGGTGGTGACCATCGGTTGCCCATCCGGCAGTTTCAGCGCCGCCTCGGGCGCGGCCGGATCGCCCGCGAAGAAATCGCCGAAAAGCGGCATCACCCCGCCATGGGCGAGGAACGGGTCGCGCCCGTCGATCTGGCGCGCGACGCGCATCCACGGAAAGGCCCCGCCCGCATCGGCGGCCAGTTGCGTCAGGTCGGTGGGCAGGACCGACAGGATCGGGGCCATGGTGCCGTCGCCCCGCCCCTCCATCCCGTGGCAGCTGGCGCACCAGGTGACGTAGTGGTCGCGCCTGGCCTCGGCGTCGGGGGCGTCCTGCGCGGCGGCGGCGCAGGCGGCAAGCACGGCAAGGGTCGTGGCAAGGGCGGTGCGGATCATGGCAAGGCTCCTGTTGCGATGACCCAGCATGGCGCGGACCGGCGCGCGCCGCCTTGATCGGCGTCAAGCGCTATTGCTGGATCGACTCGATGTAGCGGGCCAGCGCCACCAGCCGTGCCGGCGTCGGCGTCATCACGCCCGGCTCTGTCTCGATCAGGACGGTGTCGCCTTCGAGCAGGGGCCAGAAGGCGGGCATGCCGCCATGGGTCTGGTCGCGGGTGTAGCCGTCGATCTGCGACATCACGCGGACGCGCGGAAAGATGCCGCCGTTGGCGGCGGCCAGAAGCGTCAGGTCGGGCACCTGCGCGTCGAGCGTGGCCAGCGCCGGGCCGTCGCCGCGCCCGTCGTCGCCGTGACAGCCCGCGCACAGCGCCTGGTAATCCTGGCGCCCGCTTTCCTCTGGCGCCACGACGCAGCCCGCCAGCATCATCGCCGCGAGCGCGCCCGAAACCGTCATCCTGGTCTTCGCCGTCATCATGTCACTGCCTCCCGGATCTGACGTCCTTGCGCCGATTAGACCACAGCGCGCGCCGCCGGTCACGGGGCGATCCGGGGCACCGCGGCGCCCCGCCGAATTTTTCCCTGTCGCCGCTGGCCGTGCTAGAGATGGCCATCCCCGAATGGCGGGGAATTTCACGAAGGATGACGAAGATGCGCAATCTTTTGGCAAGCATCGGCGTAACCCTGGCTCTGGCGGCAGGAACGGCGCTTGCACAGGGCACGGGGTCTGAAGGGTATTTCGAGATCTACAACGACACGGCCGGAAACGTGGTGGTCGGGTTCTACACCAACGACGGCAACGGCTGGTCGTCGAACTGGCTGGACGGAATCGAGATCATGCCGGGGCAGAGCGCGACGGCCCAGTTCTATGGCGAAAGCGGCCCGTGCGAGCAGGTGTTCGCGGTGGGCTGGCTGGGCAACGATGGCGGCGAGGTGGTGGACGATCCGATCTCGATCGACATCTGCGCGGCGTCGAACGTGTATCTGGGCGACAACGAGATCTATTACGACTGAGTGTTTCGGTCAGTCCTGCAGGCTGCGCAGGTAGGCCGCCAGCGCCAGCACCGTGTCGGTGGTATCCATGACGCTGCCGTCCGGTGCCGTGTATCGGGCCGGGGTGCCCGACAGCAGGCGCGCGAAATCGGGCATGGCGGTGATGCCGCCATGCACCTCGGACGGGGTGCCGATGGCGCGGATGACATGGGCATCGGGGAAGGTGCCGCCGTTGGCGGCGGCCAGCGCCGTCAGGTCCGGCACGCCGGCGGAGAACAGCCCCGCAAGCGGGCCGGTGCCGCGCGCATCCGAGCCGTGACAGTCGGTGCAATGGCCGAGATAGGCAGAGCGGCCCACGTCGACGGGCGCGTTGCAGCCCGCCAGCACCCCGGCGAGAAGGATCATGCCAAGACCAGGTCTCACCGTTCCTCCCCGTGTTGCGACAAGGTGAATCAAAGCCCGGTCAATGCTGCCGATCAAGCCCCGTCGGCGGGCCAAGCGCCTGTCGCTGCAGAACAATCGCCGTCCTGCAATCCATGGTCGACTTGCATTGCGCCCGGATCAACCCATGCCTTTGCGGCGCTGGGCGCGTTGCTTCAGTCCGTCTGGATCGTGGCCAGGTACTCGGCGATGGCGACGATGTCGCCGCGGGTCTGGATCGGGGTGCCATCGGCCGCATCGACAACCGCGCTGCCGCCGCCCAGCACCTGCCCGAAGACCAGCATCGGCCCGCCGTGCCCACGCAGCGCCACGCGCCCGTCGATGGTCTGGACCACGCGGGCCAGCGGGAACACACCGTCGTTCTGCGCGGCAAGCTGCGTCAGGTCCGGCGTGGCGATGGTGATGAGCCCGGCCATCGGACCGTCGCCGGTGGCCTCCATCCCGTGGCAGGCGGCGCAGTGGCTGACGTAGAGCCCCGCGCCATAGCCGGTTTCATCGGCGCGTGCGACCGGTGCGGCGACAAGCGAAAACGTCAGGGCGGCAAGGAGCGGGCGCATGGACTCTCCGATGGTGACAGGGTTCGGGGCCATGCTTGCAGGGGCGCGGGGGCGGGTCAAGCAGGGCCGTCCGTGACGCGACCTTCATTCAGGTGCAGGACGCGGTCCATGCGCGCGGCAAGCTCCAGGTTGTGGGTTGCGATCAGGGCCGACAGGCCGGTGCCGCGTACCAGATCCAGAAGCGCCTCGAACACACGGGCCGAGGTGGCCGGGTCGAGGTTGCCCGTGGGCTCGTCCGCCAGCAGGACCTGCGGCGCGTTGGCCAGCGCCCGGCAGAAGGCCACGCGCTGCTGTTCGCCGCCCGACAGCGCGGCGGGGCGGTGCCCGGCGCGGGGCGCGACGCCCACACGCTCCAGCAGGTCCATCGCGCGGGCGCGCGCGGCGCCCGGGGCGGTGCCGTTGGCCAGCTGCGGCAGCACCACGTTTTCCAGCGCGGTGAACTCTGGCAGCAGGTGGTGGAACTGGTAGATGAAGCCCACCTGGCGGCGCCGCGTGGCGGTGCGCGCCCGGTCGCTGGCGCCGGTCATGTCGCGGCCCGCGATCACCACGCGCCCGGCGTCGGGCGTGTCCAGAAGCCCCGCGATGTGCAGAAGCGTGGACTTGCCCGCGCCGGAGGGCGCGACCATTGCGACGACCTCTCCGGGCGCGAGGGTCAGCGCCGCGCCGCGCAGCACAGCCACCTCGCCCGGCGTGCCCGCGAGGTAGGTCTTCTCGATGCCGTCGAGGTGCAGCGCCGCGTCACTCATAGCGCAGCGCCTCGACCGGGTTCATGCGCGCGGCGCGGCGGGCCGGGAAGATGGTGACAACGAAGGACAGGCCCAGCGACAGGCCCACGGCAGAGATCACGTCGGCCAGCTGCAGTTTCGCTGGCAACTGGTAGATGCCGCGGATCGACGGGTCCCACACGCCGCCGCCCGCCACGTAGTTCACCAGCGAGAAGATCGGGTCGATGTAGACGGCGAAAAGGCAGCCGAGGATCACGCCCAGCACCGTGCCCACCAGCCCCACGGACGCGCCGCAGATGAAGAAGACCCGCAGCACCGAGCCCTCGGTCAGCCCGATGGTGCGCAGGATGCCGATGTCGCGGCCCTTGTTCTTCACGAGCATGATGAGGCCCGAGATGATGTTCATCGAGGCGATCAGCACGAGGATCGAGAGGATGACGAACATCACGTTGTCCTCGACGTCGAGCGCGCGCAGGAAGCTGCCCGCGCTGTCGCGCCACGACCAAAGAAGCGCGCCATCCCCCGCCGCCGCGATCAGCGCGGGGGCATAGCGTTCGACGGCCTCGGGATCGGTGACCATGACCTCGATCTCGTCGGCGTGGCCTTCCTTGTTGAAATAGCTCTGCGCCTCGGCGAAGGGCATGTAGATGCGGGTGCGGTCGATGTCGTAGCGCCCGGCGGTGAAGATGTAGACGATCTCGTAGGCGTTGACGCGCGGACTGACGCCAAAGGCGGTCCTGACCCCGTCAGGCGAGATCAGGCGCACCCGGTCGCCCAGCGTCGCGCCCAGTTCGCGCGCCACGCCGGATCCGATGGCGATGCCCTGCTCGAAACGCTCGATGTCGCCCGCCGCGGCCTCGGACCCGGCGACGCGGGGAATGCCCTTCAGGTCCTCCAGCGTGATGCCGTAGACCTCGGCCCCGGTGTTGCGGCTGCGCAGGTTGGCCATGACCTGCCCCTTGACCAGCGGCGCGGCGCGGGTGACGCCGGGCACCGCGGCCAGCCGTTCGGCCCAGGCGGCATAGTCGGGGATCGCCCGCGTCGTCTGGCCGCTGTCGGTGACGTAGAGCTCGGAATAGACGGTCATGTGAGCGTTGGCGCCCAGGATCGTGTCCACGAACTCTGCCCGGAAGCCCGCGCGGACGGCCAGCGTCGCGATCAGGGCGAAGACGGCCAGCGTGATGCCGATCAGGCTGATCCAGGTCATGACGCTGACGCCGCCCTCGGCGCGGCGGGCGCGCAGGTAGCGCCAGGCGATCATCCATTCGAAACGGGAAAACGGCGCTGTCATGGGGGGGTGCTTATCGCAAGCGCTGGCCGGGTCAAGCCGCGCGTCAGCCGCGCGGGCCGCCGTTGCGCGCCCGCGCCTCGGCGACGGCATCGCCCAGCGGCGCGACGGGCGCGGGTTCGGCGGCGCGGCGGCGGCGGCGGAACGGCATGGCCAGAAGCCACAGGAGCGCGCCGATGGCGAGCCAGCCCAGCACGAACCCGCCGCCCGCAAAGACCGCGCCCTCGGTGCTGATCGGGACGGCGGGCACGTAGGCGCGGCGGGTGGCGGCGACCAGTTCGGTGTCGGTGAAGCGAAAGGCGTTCAGCGCGCGCTGGTAGGGCGAGCTTTCGGTCAGCGCGGCAAGGTCGGCGGCGAGCCGGTCGTAGCGGTCGAAAGTGCGCGTCATGTCCTCGCGCCGCCGCTCGACGATGGGGGCGCCCGTCATTTGCGCCAGCGCGGCCTCGCGCGTCAGCCCCTCGGCCTGCGCCGAGCGGTCGAAATCGGCCACCACCTCGCCCAGCGCATCCACCGCGCCGCCCAGCCGCTGGACATATTGCTGGGAGAACTCGGGGAACTGCGAGGTGGCGGCGGCCCCGAGGACGCCACCGGCAAGGGTCAGGGCACGGATGATCATGGGCGCACGCTCTTCGATGTCTGGCCGCCGCGACCATAGCGGGAGACGCAAGGGATTTCCACATCCGGGCGGGGGCAAGGGCCTTCGAAGGCCCTTGGCACGCGGTTTCGAAACCGCGTGGTCCGCCGGTGGGGCGCGGCGCGCGTTCCGTGTCCGTGCGCCATGGCGCTTCGAAGCGCCATGCGCCCCTGGCCCGCGGACGCGATCAGATCCCCGCGTAGATCTCCACCACCCGCGCAACGGCCGCCTCGGGCGTCAGTTCCTCGCTGTCGCCGGTGCGGCGGCTGGTCAGTTCCACCACGCCGTTCTTCAGCCCGCGCGGGCCCACGGTGATGCGCCAGGGCAGGCCGATCAGGTCCATCGTGGCGAACTTGGCGCCCGCGCGTTCCTCGGTGTCGTCGTAGAGCGGCTCCAGCCCGGCGGCGGTCAGCGCGGCGTAGATCGCCTCGCAGGCCGCGTCGGCCTCGGCGTCGCCCTGTTTCAGGTTCACGATCCCGCAGTGGAAGGGCGTCACGCCCTCGGGCCAGATGATGCCCCGGTCGTCGTGGCTGGCCTCGATGATCGCGCCCAGAAGGCGGCTGACGCCGATGCCGTGGCTGCCCATGTGCACGGGCACGCGCTCGCCCTTGTCGTTGACGACGGTGGCGCCCATCGGGTCGGAATACTTGGTGCCGAAGTAGAAGATCTGCCCCACCTCGATCCCGCGGGACGACCGGCGCCGGTCCTCGGGGACCCCGGCGAACACCGCCTCGTCATGGGTCTCGTCGGTGCGGGCATAGGGCGTCGTCCATTCCTGCACGATGGCGGCGCATTCGTCCCGGTTGTCGTAATCCACAACGCGGTCGCCCAGCTTCAGGTCGGTGATGGCGGCGTCATAGAACACCTCGGATTCGCCGGTATCGGCCAGCACCAGGAATTCATGCGTGTCGTCGCCGCCGATGGGACCGCTGTCGGCACGCATCGGGATCGCCTGAAGCCCCATGCGCTCGTAGGTGCGGATGTAGCTGACCATGTGGCGGTTGTAGGCGTGCAGCGCCGAAGGCTTGTCGATGTCGAAGTTGTAGCCGTCCTTCATGTAGAACTCGCGGCCCCGCATCACGCCGAAGCGGGGGCGGATCTCGTCGCGGAACTTCCACTGGATGTGATAAAGCGTCAGCGGCAGGTCGCGGTAGCTGCCCACGTGGCTGCGGAAGATGTCGGTGATGAGCTCTTCGTTCGTCGGGCCATACAGCATGTCGCGCCCGTGCCGGTCGGTGATGCGCAGCATCTCTTCGCCATAGTCGTCGTAGCGGCCCGATTCGCGCCAGAGGTCGGCCGATTGCAGCGTCGGCATCAGCATCGGGATATGGCCCGCGCGGATCTGTTCCTCGTGCACGATCTGCTCGATGCGCCTGAGCACCTTGAAACCCAGCGGCAGCCAGGAGTAGATCCCCGCGCTGGCCTGCTTGATCATGCCGGCGCGCAGCATGCAGCGGTGGCTGACGATCTGCGCCTCGGCGGGCGTTTCCTTGAGAACCGGCAGGAAATAGCGGGACAGGCGCATGGGGGTCGCTCCGGGCTGGTGGCGTGGCTGCGTGACGGGCGGCGTATCGCGGCACCTCTAGGCCAAGCGGACGGGCCGATGCAAGATGGCCGTTGGGCCGTCCCGGGCGGGGCGGACGCCGGCAGGCCGCTCACGACGGCTGCGCGGGCCATCACGCATGGTCACGGGTGCGTCAGGCGGACGCGACAAGGGCGCCGCCCGCCCCATCCTCTGCCCCGGCGCGCCGAACCGGACACACCACACATATCTGGAGCCAACACCATGACCACCCTGAAATCCGCGCTGGGCGCGGCTGCCTTCGCCATGGCCGGCGCCCTGCCCGCCGCCGCCAACACCATCGTCGACATCGCCGTGGGCGACGAGCGCTTCTCTACCCTCGTGGCCGCCGTCTCTGCCGCCGGTCTGGTCGAGACTCTGCAGGGCCCCGGCCCCTTCACCGTCTACGCCCCCGTGAACGCGGCCTTCGCCGCCCTGCCCGAGGGCACGGTCGAGACGCTTCTGCAGCCCGAGAACAAGGGCCAGCTGACCGACGTGCTGCTTTATCACGTCGATGACCGCAAGCTGACGGCGGGCATGATCCCGGCGGGGTCGAACTATTTCAAGCCCGTGCTGGACACCGAGCGGCTGTGCATCACCCGCACCGGCGCCGAGGTCAGCATCGCCGATGGCACCGGCGCGACCGCCAACGTCATCATCGCCGACATCCAGGCGTCCAACGGCGTGATCCACGTGATCGACAAGGTGCTGCTGCCCGGCGTGCGCCCGGCCTGCCACTGAACGGTGCCGGCGGCCCGGCCATCGCCGCCGGGCCGCCCCCTTCGCCGTGGCGTTTCGCTTGCGCCGCGGCGCGGCATGGGCGATGAACGCCCCAGAGAGGAGCGTGCGCCATGGCCCTTCCCGTCCACGAGCAGGTGAAATACTGGGGCATCGCCGCGGCGGTGTTCCTGTTGCTTCTGTGGATGCTGGGCGACGTGATCCTGCCCTTCGTGCTGGGGGGCGCGCTGGCCTACCTGCTGGACCCGATCGCGGACTGGCTGGAACGCGTGGGGCTGTCGCGGCTCTGGGCCACCATCGTCATCACGCTGGTGGCGATCATGGCCTTCGTTGTGGCGGGGCTGGTGATCCTTCCCACGCTGATCGAGCAGGCGGCGGCGCTGGTGAACATCGCGCCGCGGCTGTTCCAGGATCTCCAGGCCTTCCTGATCGAGCGTTTCCCTGACCTGATGGACGCCGAAAGCACGCTGCGCCGGTCGCTGGTGTCGGTCGGAGAGACCATCCAGGCCAAGGGCGGAGAGCTTCTGAACCGCATCCTCACCTCGGCGGCGGGGCTGGTGAACGTCCTCGTTCTGGTGGTGCTCGTGCCTGTCGTCACCTTCTACCTGCTGATGGACTGGGACCGGATGGTGGCAGAGGTCGACCGCCTGCTGCCGCGCGATCACGCCCCGGTGGTCCGGCAGCTGGCGCGTGACATCGACCGGGTGCTCGCGTCCTTCATCCGCGGACAGGGCACCGTGGCGCTGATCCAGGGCACCTATTACGCCGTGGCGCTGATGGCGGTGGGGCTGCAGTTCGGGCTTGTGGTGGGGTTCATCGCGGGGCTTCTGTCCTTCATCCCCTACGTGGGCGCGATCGTGGGCGGCGGGCTGGCGATCGGGCTGGCGCTGTTCCAGTTCTGGGGCGACTGGCTGTGGATCGTCGTGGTCGTTGCCATCTTCCAGGTGGGCCAGCTGGTCGAGGGCAATTTCCTGACGCCAAAGCTCGTGGGCAGCAGCGTGGGTCTGCACCCGGTCTGGCTGATCTTCGCCCTGTCGGCCTTTGGCGCGCTCTTCGGCTTCGTGGGAATGCTGGTCGCGGTGCCCGTGGCGGCCTCGCTGGGCGTGCTGCTGCGCTTCGGGATCGAGCGCTACAGGCAAAGCCTGCTGTATCGCGGGGTCGAGGCACGGCGCGACGGGACCGGCGACGACGGCGACGCCTGAGATGGCCGAGCAACTGACATTCGACCTGCCGGCGCGGGCGGCGACGGGGCGTGGCGACTTCTTCGTCTCGCCGGCCAATGCCGTGGCGGTGGCCACTGTCGAGGCGTGGCGCGACTGGCCGCTGGGGCGGCTGGCGCTGACCGGGCCGGCGGGGGCGGGCAAGACCCACCTGGCGCATGTCTGGGCGGCGCAGGCCGGTGCGCGGATCGTGGCGGCGCGAGCACTGGCGGCAGCGGACGGCGCGGCACTTGCTGCGGCGCCGGTGGCCGTCGAGGACGCGGACCGGATCGCAATGGACGATGCGGCAGAGCGCGCGCTTTTCCACCTGGTCAACCGGATGGGCGAGACGCGACAGCCGCTGCTTCTGACCGGGACCGAGGCCCCGGCGCGCTGGGGCATCGCCCTGCCCGACCTGGCCAGCCGGCTGGAGGCAATGCCCGTCGCCGCCATCGGCGGGCCGGACGATGCGCTGCTGGCCGCCGTGCTGGTCAAGCAGTTCTCCGACCGCCAGATCGCGGTGGCGCCCGATGTCATCCGCTACCTCGTGGACCGGATGCCCCGCAGTTTTGCTGCCGCGCGACAGGTGGTGGACCGGCTGGACCGCGCCGCGTTGCGCGAGGGACGCGCGATCACCCGCCGTCTTGCTGCGCGCCTTCTGGACAACGGCGACGCAGAGGGCGAATAGTGTCATCTGCCTGACACGGAAGGCTTCGATACGTCGCCAATGACCAAAGCCGATTTTCTGAACACCCCGTTCCCCGAGCCCATAGACCTGCCCGCCGAGGAGTGGGAGGGTTCGCGCCGCTTCTTCAACCGCGAACTCAGCTGGCTGGGCTTCAACTGGCGCGTGCTGGAAGAGGCCGCAAACCCGCGCGTGCCGCTTCTGGAACGGCTGCGCTTCCTGTCGATCTCGGCCACGAACCTCGACGAGTTCTACACCGTCCGCGTGGCGGGCCTGCGCGAGCTGGCCCATGCCGGCAACACCACGCCCGCCGCCGACGGGCTGACGCCGGGCGAGCAGCTGAAGCTGGTGAACGCCGACGCGCGCCGCCTGATGGAACACCAGCAGGAAACGCTCGACGGATTGCAGCGCGAGATGGCCGAGGCCGGCATCCGCATCCTGTCGCGTGACGACCTGTCGCCGGATGACATCGCCAATCTTGAACAGGTCTTCCTGAACAACGTCTTCCCGGTGCTGTCGCCGCTGGCGATCGACCCGGCGCACCCGTTTCCCTTCATCCCGAACACCGGCTTCTCGCTGGCCCTGCAGCTGGAACGCAAGTCGGACCGCCGCTCGCTCCAGGCGCTTCTGCCGATCCCGCACCAGATCAGCCGCTTCGTGCGGCTGGCGGACATGGACGGCGCCGCGCGCTTCCTGCCGCTGGAGGAACTGTTGCTGCTGAACATCGGCAGCCTGTTTCCGGGCTACCGCGAGATCGGCAACTGTGCCTTCCGCGTGCTGCGCGACAGCGATCTCGAAGTCGAGGAAGAGGCCGAAGACCTCGTGCGCGAGTTCG
>JAUIIC010000271.1 GCA_030431935.1 Alphaproteobacteria bacterium
AGGCGGCGGACCCGGTGGGGACCGGTCTGTCGTCGTGCGGAGGGACAACGGGAAAGAACGACATGGCAGGTGGGGTCCGAGGTCTTTCAGCTCTGCTAGAGCGGTATTTTCCGGAACAGCGCGTCTTTCTGCGCTCGGACACGGAAACGCGCTTCGTCCGGCTGAGACCCACGACACAGCTGATCGGCATGGTGGGCGTATCGCTCTTCGTGGGCTGGTCCGTGATCGCCACGGCGATCCTTCTGATGGACAGCATCGGGTCCGGCAGCCTGCGCGAGCAGGCCGCGCGCGAACGCGAGCTGTACGAAGAACGCCTCAACGTCATGTCCATCGAACGCGACCAGCGCGCCGAAGAGGCACGCGCCTCGCACGAGCGGTTCGCGGTCGCGCTCAAGCAGGTGTCCGAAATGCAATCGGCGCTGCTGGCCTCGGAAGACCGCCGGCGCGAGCTGGAAAAGGGGATCGAGGTCATCCAGGCCACGCTGCGCCGCACGATGAAAGAGCGCGATACCGCGCGCGAGGAGGCCGCCGCGCTGGCCTTTGTGGTCGCCGAGGCCGATCGCAGCGACGGGGCGCCGGGTTCGGGAACGAACGATATCGAGATAACGGTCGATTTCCTGGCCGCCGCGCTGCACGCCGCCGCGACCGAGCGCGACGAGATGGCCATGCTGGCCGCCGAGGCACATGGCGAGATCGAGTCGCTGATCTATGAGCAGAAACTGATAGAGGCGCGCAACGACCGCATCTTCAGCCAGCTGGAAGACGCGGTGGCCGTCTCGCTGGAACCGCTGGACAAGATGTTCCGCGCCGCGGGGATGCCGACCGACCGGATCATCGAGGAGGTCCGGCGCGGCTATTCCGGACAGGGTGGCCCGCTGACGCCGATCACCTTTTCGACCAAGGGCGAAGCCCCGGACCCCGACAGCCTGCGCGCCAACGGGATCCTCGCCCGGCTGGACGAGTTGAACCTCTATCGGCTGGCCGCCGAGAAGGCGCCTTTCTCGCTGCCGCTGCGCACCGCGTTCCGCTACACCTCGGGGTTCGGTCCCCGTTGGGGTCGGATGCACAACGGCACCGATTTCGCAGGCGCGCACGGCAGCCCGATCCTTGCAACGGCGGATGGCGTGGTGATCCACGCCGACTGGCTTTCGGGATATGGTCGCCTGGTGAAGATCCAGCATGAATTCGGAATCGAAACGCGCTATGCTCACCTTTCCAAGATTTACGTGAGCGAGGGGCAAAGGGTCTCGCGCGGGGATCGGATCGGTGATATGGGCAACTCCGGCAATTCGACGGGCACCCATCTCCATTACGAAGTGCGGATCGACGGCCGTCCCGTCAACCCGATGACCTATATCAAGGCAGCGAACGATGTTTTCTAAAAGCAGGATAAACGAGCCCGGCCCGAAGGTCGGAGACGACAAACCCGGGATGCCGGAAATGACGGCCCGCCCGGCCGAGCCGAGCGCGTCCTACGGCGCCAGCAGCGCGCCAAAGGCCAAGCCTCCGGCGTCGGTGCTGTCGTCGGACCTGACGATCACCGGTGACCTCAAGACCACCGGCGACATCCAGGTCGAGGGCACCATCGAGGGCGACATCCGCGCCCACCTGCTGACCGTGGGCGAAGGCGCCACGATCCGGGGCGAGGTCGTCGCAGACGACGTGGTCATCAATGGCCGCATCATCGGGCGCGTGCGCGGCCTGAAGGTCCGCCTGACCTCGACCGCGCGGGTCGAGGGCGACATCATCCACAAGACCATCGCCATCGAATCCGGCGCCCATTTCGAGGGCTCGGTGCAGCGTCAGGACGATCCGCTCAGCGCCAGTGGCGGGCGCGGCGCCCCCAAGGCCGGCGGGTCCTCGGCCGCCGCCTCGGCCGCGGCCGCGAAGGCACAGAAGCCCGCAGACGGCTGAGGGCCAGAGACACCACCCCGGACAGCGAAAGGGCGCCCACGAGGCGCCCTTCACGTTTTCGGCGCGGTGATTCAGACCGGATCGTAGAGCGCGCGACGGTACAGGTGCCAGGTGGCGTGCCCCAGCACCGGCAGCACCACAAGCAGCCCCAGGAACGCGGGGACCATCCCGACGATCAGCAGCCCCGCGATGATGGCGGCCCAGACCAGCATGACCCCAAGGTTCTGCTGCACCGTCCGGAAACTCAGAAGCATGGCGGTGATGAAATCGACCTCCTTCTCCAGCAGCAGCGGCAGCGACACCACCGTCAGCGCGAAGAGCAGGAAGGCAAAGATCCCCCCCACCACCAGTTCCACCGCGATCATCATCAACCCGTCCGGCGTCAGGAACGCCTCGTAGGAGGACGTGATGTTGGTCATCACCGACAGGCCCATGAAAAGCGCGAAGATCATGTGCGCAAGGAATGTCCAGAACAGGAAATAGATGACGATGATCGCGCCCATCCAGGGAATCTGGCGGTCCTTTTCGCGAACCACCACACCCAGAACCTCGGACCAGACGAGCGGCGTGCCCGCTTCCAGCCTGCGGCTGACCTCGTACAGCCCCACCGCCGCGAAGGGCGCGATCAGCGGAAACCCCAGCGACAGCATCAGCGTCCATGTCACCGTCCCGGCGCCCAGGCTGACCAGCCCGAGCCCCGCCAGCACGTAGACCCCGCTGAAGAACAGGCCGAAGCCCGGCGCGCGGCGGAAATCGCGCCAGCCCGCGCCCAGCGCGGCATAGACCTCGGCCAGGGTCAGGCGCCCGATATGGGGCAGGGGCGACGGGGCAAGCGATGTGTCTGTCATGGTCCAGATCCTCCTTCCGGACATATTCAGACTAGGCCATGAATGGCCCCGCCGCCAAGATCAAAGAGAGGGCGGGCGCCGCGACGGCCAGTCCGTGGCCCGGTGATAGGCCTCGGCCAGTTGCAGCAGCGCCATGTCGCCACCGCGCGGGCCGATCACCTGCATTCCCATGGGCAGGCCCGCCTCCCCGAACCCCGCAGGCAAGGTGACCGCCGGAAGCCCGGTCAGGCTGGCCGGGATCACCACCTCCATCCAGCGGTGATAGGTGTCCATCCTCACGCCCGCGATCTCCTGCGGCCAGCGCCAGTCCGCGGGGAAGGGCCAGACCTGCGCCGTGGGCAGCACCAGCGCGTCGTGGGTCTCGAACAATTCGGCCGCGCGGCGATACCATTCCGACCGGATCAGGCTGGCGGCCTGGATCTCCTGTCCTGTCAGCGCCAGGCCCTTCTCGACCTCCCAAACCGCCTCGGGCTTCAGCGCCTCGGGCGTCGTGCGATAGGCCTCGCCCAGCCGGGCGGCCACGGCAAAGGCGCGCAACGTCGTCCAGCTGTTCCAGAGCGCGGCGGCCGAGAACGGCGGCAGTACGGGTTCGACGATGCAGCCAAGATCCTCGAAGACACCAAGCGCGCTTTCGCACAGGTCCAGGATGCCGGCCTCGGTCCGCCAGGCCCCGCCCCAGCCGCCAAGCCAGCCAATGCGCCGCCCCGCGACGGGCGCGTCGAGACCCCGCGCATAGTCCTCGACCGGGCGCGTGGCGGGGACGCGCGGATCCGGCCCGGCCAGCACCGACAGCAAGAGCGCAAGGTCGCGCGGGCTGCGCGCCATCGGCCCGTCGGTGGACAGCGGATGCAGGAACAGGTCGCCCGTGTGCTGCTGCGGCACAAGCCCGTGCGAGGGTCGGAGCGAGTAGACATTGCACCAGCCCGCCGGGTTGCGCAGGCTGCCCATCATGTCCGACCCGTCGGCCAGCGCCAGCATCCGCGTGGCCAGCCCCACCGCCGCCCCGCCCGACGACCCGCCCGCCGTCCGCGTCGTGTCATAGGGATTGCGCGTCACCCCGTAGACCGGGTTGAACGAATGCGAGCCCAGCCCGAACTCTGGCACATTCGTCTTGCCGATGGGGATCGCCCCCGCCGCGCGCAGCCGGGCGGCGAGGATATCGTCCGTCTCGGGCACATGGGTCGCGAAGAGCGGCGAGCCCATGGTGCTCACCACGCCCCGGACCGCCACGAAATCCTTGATCGCCACCGGCAGGCCGTGCAGCGGGCCGCGGGCCACCGCGTCATCGGCGGCCCGCGCCTCGGCCATCAACGCATCGGGATCGCGCAGCGCGACGATGGCGTTGAGCGCCGGGTTCACCGCCGCGATCCGGTCGAGCGTGGCCGCCATCAGGTCGGACGGCGCCAGGCGCCCCCCGGCGATGTCGCCCGTGATCTCGCAGGCAGACCGATCCAGCAGTTCCATGCGCCCGCCTCTTCTTCTGTTCCCAAATACTCCCGCCGGAGGCACGCGCGGAACGCGCGTTCCGGCGCGGTCAGTCCTCGGCCATCGCCTCGGCCCGGCTCTTGCCCGACACATCCAGCGCCAGCGTCGCGGCCATGAACCGGTCGAGGTCGCCGTCGAGCACGCCCTGGGTGTCCGAGGTCTCGACCCCGGTGCGCAGGTCCTTCACCATCTGGTAGGGCTGCAGCACGTAGGACCGGATCTGGTTGCCCCAGCCGGCCTCTCCCTTGGCCTCGTGCGCCTCCTGGATCGAGGCGGTGCG
>JAUIIC010000034.1 GCA_030431935.1 Alphaproteobacteria bacterium
CATGGTAAAGAGCCCTCGCAATGCCAATACGTTGTCTTTGACCACCAGATAGTCTAACGCCGCGTTCGCCAACCTTAGTTCTCAATCCTTCTGGTAGCTCCTGCGAAATAAAATCTTTCATTTGCGCTATCTCTAGAGCTTTCTCAACGCGCTCAATATCGATATCAGCTGCTGACAAGCCAAGTGCTACGTTTTCGGCAATCGATGCATCCGCTAGGAAAATGTTCTGCGGCACATATCCTACAGATCTTTGCCAAGCACGCTGATTAGAATTATCAATTACAACATTGTCAATCCGGACCTCACCAGATTGAGGTGAAAGCAAACCAAGTATTACATCTGCCAAAGTCGTTTTACCCGAGCCTGTACTACCCACAATCCCAATCTTTTCACCTGACCGTATTTTTAGAGACACGCCATCCAGCCCGGCATGCCGGTCAGAAGGGTAGCTATAGGTCACATCTCGAAGGCAAACTTCACTCTTGATTACAAGCCGTTCCTTATTCTTGAGAGACCCACCTCCGAATTTCGGTGCCCGGTCCAATTCATCAAATATTCTCTCCACAGCAACGCGTCCAGCTTGGAGTGTTGATAAAGACGAATAAACTCGCCCAAGTTCAGGAAGTAATCTTTGGCCTGCAAACAAGAAGGCACCTAGAAGCGGAAGCGCGCTAGCCATTTGGCTTCTGGCATCCAAAGCCGTCGGATCCAGAAATAGCAACGAGAGAACAATGACACCCGACATTGTAACTGAATGTACCATGAATTGAGGTAGGCTTCCTATGAGTCCTGCATTAATTACTGCCTTACTCATTCGGAGGGAAGCGCGCTCAAAGCGTCCTATATACGCTAACTCGCGACCTAGTAATTTGATTTCCTTGAATCCGCCAAGAGCTTCCCCCGATACACGAAACCGCAATTCACTCGCCTCAAAGCGCGTTCGCCCCAAACGGAGAAGGAAGGGGCGCGTAAAAAGAAAAGTTACTACGTAAACGAATCCCAGAATCGTAAATGCCGAAACCGATACCGCTGGACTCAACCATACAAGGAAACCCACCAAGCCTAATATTGAAAGTGCCGGAGAGTATCTTATTGCTCATTTCTCCGGAATTCCAATCAATAAACTGATCGTAATTACTGCTCATGTAGTATTTTAATAGCCTCATACTTATGGAGTGGATCCTCATTGTTGTATAGCGGGAAAACGCATAGGTTCGGACAGCCTGCAAAACGTTAGTGAACAATATCATAAATATCGTAAAGAATCCAACAAACACTATAAAGTAGTACGATGATGTAAATTCCAATTTCTCGTAAATATAATTAAATTCAGGCACTTCTTTTATCTTATTGGGATCAGCAAAAACCTGAAGGAATGGTACAACGGAAAATATCATTCCAACGGATGATGCACTTACGAATAAAGAGAGCAAGAGCAGACCGACAGCGTTCCGACGTTCGCGTCTATCCAAGAAGGACCAAACCCTCCTCCACGGCGTGATGTCGATCTTCACTTCAAACCTCTCTCTCGCCTCATTCTTGTCCATTCATAGATTCTGTCAGTATGCGCTTAAGTAGCCCATTAAATTCATCTGTTCGAAACGCATTCTGTTGATCTCTGTTCAGCTTGTTTGATTTAATCAAACATTCTGTAAGTTGCACAATTGAGACATTTTCGGCCCATGGAACCTCAAAGGTTCCTTCGGTGATGTTGATTGCCTTGCGCCCATAAGCAGCTGCCTCAAGTAGGGCTGAACTCACATAGGAAGCAGCAATCGCAGAGCTTCTCTGGAAGTCCTGGACCAAGGTATTTGACGATGTCTGAAACTCATCCATGAGTCGTGCTGTTTCCGCTGCCGGTGCACGTCTGCGATCCTGCCAATGCAAACGTACCACAAACTCGTAACCAGCCGCCTCGACCGCCTTGCGTACTTCCCAAAGTGTCGCTGATACGTCGGCACCAAAACGCTCTTTCATGAACCAGATTGGCCCGCAGATGTAGGTCAAGACCCTCTGATCGCTCGGCGGGCGGCCTAGGTGCAGGGCGTCCATCGGTTCTTCAAGTCCGGGAAAACCGAATGAATGTACCCGGCCCCGATACTCCGGATAAAGATCGTGTATGCGTTGCGCTTCGAAATCTGACCAAACTATGAAATGGTCGGACTTCAACGGCAATCTCGACGAGTATGCTTGGCTCCAACCTGTATAGCCATGACTGACTGTGACGGTCTGTGTCCCAGCTTTCCGTGCAGCCGTGCATAGCAGGGCAGGTGCGGGGCGCTGATCATCATGCAATAAGATTACTTTAACCTTGTTCCTTCTGAGTTCGTTGTTTAACCATTCGATCTCATTCTCCAAGATCGTCTCGATCTCTTTGATCGTCGCGAGATCAGCGAGACGATGAGGAGCAAGTCCATCGACCGCGAGACCAGACAAAAGGTGCTCCAGTCGAGGCGTTGAGAACGCAAGATGCTCAAAAGAGAGGCTCCTGCCGAGCAAGATTTCCTTCTTGGCCCTCCATCCTCCCTTCGCGTTCACGGAGTTCGTTAGCAGCTTGAACCCCTCGTCATTAGCCACCTCGGCAACGGAACGCTTGAGGTCCGCGAAACGGCCGCCGAATTCATTCAGTTCGATTAAACCTCTAAAGGGTTTTGGCCTCAAAAACTTACTGTATTCATAGACGTTTCTATAAAAAACCCTCTTCCTGATCGACCTCTCAAGCCTCGAGAATGCCTTTCTTGCATTTACGCTACCCGATTCCGTCATACTATACTTGAATGCATAGAAGAAGGTGTCGAAAAAAACAGGAAATTCTCGATAGATTTGAGAGTAACGCTGCTTGGCAGCCCGAACAAGATCCTTATTATTCACTTCAATATCATCATTTGATTTGTAATTGGCAGTATAAATTATGATATGCTCTAAATGAATAAATATTTACGTTTATTCATGATTAATCGATTGACTCGGGCGATTCTTTTTTTGGCCGTAGAGGATATCATTTAACTCCACAAGAAGCCCCGTCTGCCGAAAATGGATGGAGGCGCTCTCGTTTTAGGACTTCGTAGTATGCTTTGTTTTCTTGGTGGTGGACGCCGAGGCCAATTTCTACCGGCAATCGATACTTTTGATAATCGATGATGCGATCCACCACGAACTGCATGATATAGCGCCACGTCGGGAACGGAACGCCCAGCACCCTTTTCCGCCACTTTGAGCGGTTAGGGAGTCGTACATATCCGCAACCGACCGCTGCCAAGAACATATCATCGAAAGAATTCAGGCTGCGAGCTCCAAATACGTTGAAAATGCGTTCTCGTCCAAATGTGAGCCTCATTGCCAGGCGCGAATAAGATCGGTTCTGGACCGATGCAGAATTGAACACGCCTTTCGCCTTTTCCTTGACCATATTAGGTATGGCGAAAAGCTCGTGGAGGAATTCCATGTCAGCCAGTGCCTCGATTGGCACAACAACAACCGTTTCGAAGCTGGACCTGTACATTTCAACCAGCCGCTGTAATGAAAACTCATCAATGGCATAAATTTCACAGGGATACTCGCGTGCGAAGTACTTGGCCGCTTCATACCTTTTTGCGTCGAGGAAAAAGTCTCTTGGCTTCACCACGTTGCCCTGTTGGACCATCTGTTGATACACACTCGAGAGGTAGGATTCAGGATCCCGCAGTGTAATGAGGATTCGCGAGTCTCTAGGAAACATGGCTCGGTTAAACTCGTAATGTTCGGTCCACGTCGCTGGATTCCAGCCTGAGAGCTGCTCCATTGAGATCAAGGTGCCCGAGGGCAGGCAGGCAATCTCTGCCTGCAAGTCATCGTCGGGCGACAAGCGCAGAACAGCGTCTGCGAGCTTCGATCTGACAGCTCGCGGGTTGTAGGAAGGAATTACGCCTTCCGACCTCAGAAGCGGAAAGACGTGCTTCTGAAGCGTTGTAGTGGCCGTCTTGCCAAGGCCGATATGGACGATCAGGGACATTTCGTAATTTCGTGCTTATGCGTCGGATATCTCAGGTTGGGCTTGCTCGGAAGGCGAAGCGCCACAGTATCAAAGCATACAGCAAGGACCGCGTCATCGTGGCACGGTAGTCGCCCGCCGCGTCGCGCCAGTTGATGTCGCCGGTCCAGCGGATCCAGTCGACGGCGTCCATCGCCTCGTTGGCGGTCTGCAGCGCGAAGACCAGGAACCAGGCGAGCCCAAGCCCATAGGGGTAGCGCCGGAACAGGACCGCGAATAACAGGAACGCGCCGATCCCGAAGTGCAGGTGGAACTCGGCATTCGACAGCCCGATCCAGTCCAGAACGTCGCGCTTGCCGTCATACCACCAGCGGTTCATCGGAAATTCGCTTTACGGCGGGCGCCACGTCAGCCTCCCATCTTACCAACGCCACCACCATCTGCCGGTCTAGGTGGCCGCGCCGGCACACCGACAACGGTCGTCCCGTCCGAAACGTCAGCGATCACCACCGCCCCCGCGCCAATGATCGCCCCGACCCCGATGGTCACGCCCTGGATCACCGTTGCCCCAGCCCCGACATGCGCCCGCGCCCCAACGGTCACGTTGCCGCACAGCACAGCCCCCGGGGCGATATGAGCGAGGTCCCCGACGACACAGTCATGTTCTACGATCGCGCCCGTGTTGATCAGAGCGTTCCGTCCGATCCGGCTGTCGCACTGCACAAGAGCGCCGGCCATGATCTGCGCGCCCTCCAGAACCTCGACCCGGTCCAGGACCCCCGCCAGACGATGCACAATAGTGGCTAGCGCAAGGCCCTTCGTGGTCACCATCTCGAACAGCCCCACGCGGCGTGCCGTGTCCCCCACACCGTTCAGCACAAGGACATCCGCCGGACTCAGCCCGTCCAGCGCGTCGTCGCCGCCCAGCCAGGGAATATCCTCGGGCCAGCGCCCATCCGGGCGCACCGCGCTGAGGCAGCCAATCACTTCGCCCTCGAACCCGCCGCAGAGAGCCCGGGCATGCCCGCCGGCGCCCGGCAAAACCCCTTTCGATGTCTGATGCGTCATATTCTCTATCGACACCCGCTGCTCAGAGTTTCCCAGTTGGTAATAACTCTACGGTAAAGGGATCTCATTCTTTGAGAATACTAAGTGTGAAAATCCTCGCGGGCCCGAAATGATCTCTAGCTCAATTTCCCAGACAATACTGATTCGTGTATATAAAGTAGATTTGCCGACATCCAGGGAGTACGCATCAAATCTCCAAAATTATCTATTCCATAGAATACATAACCTCGATCAAGAATTCTGGATTCCAAGCCTCGAAAATTTAACTTCTTCTCGTAAGCACTTCCTAGTATAATTTCAGTTTCAATAATCTTTATCTTACCATCACTCAAAAGCGCCCTCGCGCCATCCAAAACTTCCTCTTCATGACCTTGTGTATCAATTTTCAGTATGTCGATGTTCAGAATTTTTCTTTCATTTGCATAGATGTCCAGGGTCGTAACTGGCACCTCATATATTTCTTGAGTAAATTCTTCTGGATCCAAATTTAGCCTAGAGGCCCGCTTTTTAACCCACTTGGAGCTTGAGTCGATCGGTACAAAACTTGACGTGTTGCTCTTTGCATTTGAGTGAAATGCCAAATTTCCGGGAGAACTGCTTACACCAGAATTGTTCAAGAAAACGTTTTCTTGATTTGAGTATGCCCCTTGAAGAACAGCGTAGCTTTTTCGGCTAGGCTCGAAGCTATGGACCTGGCAACCAGGAAACATTTGCTTGAAACGGCGGATGCTTTCACCGCGATGCGCACCAACATCAAATACAACAAGACAAGATGAGCTCTTTTCACCGATCAAGAACTTATGCGTTTCGTCGAAAAAACTCGAAGAGACCTTGCGCTCTCTACCCATAACCATTTTCCGAAGCGCTCTCTTGGCTCTTGAGATTTGTGCTTTCATGCCGAAGACTCACCCTTTTTGCGTAACGTTCGGAAATTGCCGTCATATGTTTGTTTTACGCTATCACGCCCCAAATGCCCGATAATGCAAACCATCCGCCCTAGCGCCGGTCCGCGAGACGGCCCTCGCCCTCGCGGCCAAGCTCGTCCTGAAGCGACTCGATCTCGTCGCGCAGCGCCCGGTATTCGGCCCTCTTGCGGCGCAGGAACTGGTGCGCCAGCGATGTCTTCTCGGCGAACCCCGCCGGCGTCAGGATATAGGCATAGCGCCGCTTGTCCTTCGCCGCGCTGAAGTTCTGCAACTTCACCAGCCCTGCGTCCGCCAGCGCCGAGAGACAGTAGTGCGCGCTGCCCAGGCTGATGCCCACGCTGCGTGCCAGTTCGCGCTGACTGATCTCGGGGTTGTCGGCCAGAAGGCGCAATACGCGGAACCGGACGTCTTCCTTTGGCTTCTTCCTGGGGCGCGTCATCCGTCAAGGTGCCTCACGGCTACCGCACCGGAGGTCACCTGCGTGATCCGGGCGTCCGACGCAAACCTGTCATGACCGCGATGTTCAGCGTTCACTCTTGAACGATATCAGCCCCGGCGGCGGTGTCAAACCGATGTTGGCAACCCTGTGGCCGTGGTTCTCGATCTTGATCACGGCACCATGACGCCGCATCACTCATGAGCGTTTCTGCATGGAGATTTCCAGGGAGTCTGATGCTCTGGTCGGTCACTCGGCAGGGCCGACCACTTCATTCGCGCCCGCAGAGGGCGAGGGCTCCGTCCGCTTGGGCCGGGCGATCCGGCGGAAATTCCGTATCAGCGATCCGCGAACAAAGATGTAGAGCGCCGAACAGAACAGGAAGGCCACAAGAGCAAGCGCGCCGTCCGTCGCCGTCAGCACCGCCAGAACGGGCGGAAGCAGGAAGAGCGGCGACAGGACTGCCGTCGATAAAGGATTGGCCCGGGCGCGCGCACGCCGTCCCCGCAGCTTGCCACGTAGAAGCCGCAGAACGATGTGGTGGAAATGGAGCCGGTCCGGCTCTCCGGCCGGGTGGGCCTTGCGCCAGCGCCGCAGGATGGCCGCCGCCGTATCCATCACCGGCCAGAACGCGGCCAGCAGAACCGCCCAGGGCGAGATCTCGGGATGGCGCGCCATCAGGAGCACCGCGATCCAGGCCGTGATATGACCGAAGGTGTAGGCCCCCGCATCACCCAGGAACAAGCGCCCGAGCGGGTAGTTCACGACGAAAACCCCGAGGGCCACGAGGACCATGGCGCAGGCCACCGCGGCCAGCGCAGGATCGCCGACCTGAAGCGCGATCAGCGTATAGGCCACGCCCACCGAAATCGTGATCGCCTTGGACAGACCGTTGATCCCGTCGACGAGGTTGAAGGCATGGGCGACCCCGGCCGTCGCAAACATGGTGAAGGCGAAGCTGATCGCCGGGATGGCAAGCACGGCATCGAGGCCGACGACGCCGGCGCGCGTGATGGAATGCCCCGTCAGCGCGATCATGAGGATGCCGCTGATCCCCGCCATGGCGAGACGGATGCGGGGGGACACGTTCAGGCCCACGTCCTCTCCCATGCCTGCAAGGAAGACCGGCAGGGAAGACAGTATGAGCAAGGTCATCAGACCAGAGGCATCGGGCCCCAACAGAACCGCGGCCACTCCAAGGCCGACCATCACGGCGAAGCCGCCGATGCGAGGCGTGGGAATCTCATGCGCGCTTTGAATGGCCGTTCCGGCATGACCCCGCGCAGTCCACTTCACATGGCTGTCCCGGGTCACCACGATCAGCAGCGCCGTCAAGAGGCTTGCCGCGCCTGCCATCCAGAGAGTGCTTCCAAGATCCAGAAGCGCTGGAGCCATACTCTTTCCTACTCACCTGTTCAGGCGTCGGGTTCCCCGCCGACGCCGGATCCAGTGCACATCAATCCCCGCTCAACCAAACAACCCGAAACCGTGAACGAACCCTTAATTCCGGTCGGTTCTACGCCAATCACTGCCTTTTGACATTATACCGCAAAATGTTGTGTCCGTGGTAGTCCCGTCAAAGGCGTTTATCAAGTGACGAATACATGACCAGCGGCAGCCCGCCCGGCTTTGCGGCAAATGCGCCGCAACAGCCCGCACGTGTCAGAGACCCGGCTGCGCGCGCGCCACGATGTCCACGTCGAACTGATGCACCTCGGTCCGCACGGAACGGCCCAGAAGGTCAAGCAAGACGCGGATACGGCCTGTCTCCGTAAGCGTGACGACCTTCGCGACGATCCCGGCGAAGGGACCGGCCACGATCTCGACGTCATCGCCCGCGGCAACGGCCGGGGGCGCGCTGAACACCCCGTCCGGGTCTGTCTGGAACAGAAGGCTCTCGACAAACCCTGCAGGGAGCAGGGCGGGTCGACCGTTTTCTCCGGTGATCAGACGACCGATACCATATGTTGCGTTGATGGTCCGCCAATCCAGTCCACCGGCGGGCTCCTGGATGAAGGCATAACCCGGGAAGAGAGGAACAAATCTTGTCGCCGTGCGTCCGCCTTTGCGGGTTGCCTTCCGCAGACGCGGCATTGCGACCTCAAAGCCCTGCCGGACCAGGTTCGTCCGCGCCCGCTCGTACTGCCCTGGCTTCACCTGCGCAACAAACCACGCTGCCGAACCGGTCTTTGGCGGCGCGCGTCGTTCTGAACCTTCCGGCATCGCCCCCCCGGGTGCCACCTGATCTAGTAATGCGCCAAGGCCCCCCGTCCGAGGGGCCTTTCAGGAAACGCTGGCATCACGGCGCCTCGCACCGTGACTGGATCAGTTGTTGGTGCCGCTGGTCGTATCGCCGATCGCACCGGCAACGACTGCAAGGATGATCAGGCCGCCGAATGCAGCGCTCAGACCCAGGCCGCCGAACCCGGCGCCGGCCGCGGCACCCGCCCCTGCGCCAGCCGCCAGCGCGGCGGGGTTTATGCAGGTCACGGCCCCGGTGGGCGCGCTGCAGAAGAACACCGCGCCATTGGGCGTCGTCACCTGGAACGGGAAGTTGGGGTTGCCCGAGGGGCCGGTCACCGTGCCGGTCGCCACTTGGGCGGATGCAGCGGATCCCAGCGCGGCGAGCGACAGGGCGGTAATCGAAGCGATCGCAAGCTTTTTCATGTCGCAGTAACCTTCACAAAGATGCGTTGACGGCAGGATAACAGATGCGGCGGCGCAGCGCAATAACCGGGCGGCGTTACCTCGCGCCTTTCCGCCAATCAGTGTGCCGCCCATTCCAGTTCGACATGGCCCAGCCCCACACCGATGAACTGCCGCGTCTTCCAGGTCAGGCCGTCACGCCCGATCCAGTAGACATTGGTGAAAATCAGGTCGGGCGAGGTGCAGGTCTCGGTCACCTCGCGGGTGCTGCGGGCGGCACCCAGCACATTGATCGTTCCCGATCCCGTGGTTTCGATGTCACATACGAAGGTCAGCGGGCGCAACTGGTTCTCGCCGTCGAGATAGCGGTGCACACGTCGCGCGGTGCCCCTGCCGGTCTGAACAGCCGGAACGACTTCTGCAATGTCCGCCGACATCAGGTCGGCGCCAAGCCCGCGGGTCGAGGCCAGAACGCCGCTCTTCAGCGTCAGGCTGATCCCGTCGCCCGTCTGCCAGGTCACGAAGCCCTGGTTGCGGCCCACCACGCTCAGCCCGCCGACGGCGTTGCGCGATGCGATCCGCGCCACCATCAGGGGCTGGTTCAGGTCCATCAGCGCGAAATCCGGCACCGGCTGGGCGGCGACATCGCCGGCCTTGCCGGACTGGCCCAGTGTGCCCAGAACCTGCTGAGCCACGCCCGTCAGATAGGCGGTTCCTGCAGGCTGGTCGCTTCCGCAAGAGGCCAGCGCGACGGCCGACAGCAGTGCAAGGATATGCCGTTTCACCGCCAGAAGGTTCCCCATTGGTCCGTCAGCTCGGATTCGTGATAGCCGCGAACGATCCCGTACAGTCTTCCATCGACTTCCAGCCGCGCGCCGCCGTCCCGTGTGATCGGGCGCAGCGTGCGCTGGATGTCGGTCGTGCTGGACCGGCCCGTGATCGTTTCCAGCGGGATCGTGAAGAGAAGGCCCTTGTCAAAGGACCCCTCGCCGAAATCGCGGAACGACACGTCGGTCAGCGTGGCGAAGGCGCCCAGCCGCCAGCCGTTGCGGAACGTCCGTTCGACCGTCAGCGTCCCGCCCCAGTCGCCCGCCAGGTAGCGCCCGGCATCCACCTGTGCCTGGAACCCCTGCGGCAATTCCAGGTAGCCAGACACGTGACCGCTGACGACATCGTAATTCTGGAACCCGAACAGCACGTCGAAATCGCGCTGCTTGGCATAGTTGATCTCGGCCCCAAGCGCGAAGCGGCTGTTGACCGGCTTCCACAACAGTTCCGCCGACACGCCACCGAACATCCGCTCCAGGTAGCCGGCGGTCACGCGGCCATAGAGGTTCGGCCCGGGTCGGAAGTAGCTGGCGAGCGTCAGGTCGTTGATCGCCGGGTCGCCGTTCTGGTCATACAGGTAGTAGTCCGTCCGCACCCGCGGCAGGACAGAGTTCGACACCCGCGTCGACTGGTCCAGGTTGCCGACAAGCTTCTTGCGGATGCCGCCGGACAGGAACAGCCCCGGCGTCAGTTCGTAGCGCGCCTTCAGCTCCAGCCCCAGGTCGAAGCGGAACGGGTTGTCCGGGTCGAAGGTGTTGGTGGCGATATAGGGCGCAAGATACCAGCTCAGCGGCTGCGGGTTCGGGTTCGACGCGAAGCTGACCATGCCCAGCGCCGGCGCCTCGCCGATCTGGGCGCGGCTGTATAGCTCCCAGGCGCCGTCCGGAGCATGTTCAAGCTCTTCCACGTCGGACCGCATCACGACGACCGAGGACAGCGCCATGCCGTTTTCCATCGGCACGATCTCGAACACCTCGACAGAGGCCGGGGCCACGTTGGTCAGGATGCGCGCCACCCGGCCCACCGCCATCGCCACCGACTGGTACCGCATGTTGCGGAACCGCACGACGGCGCGCGTCTCGGACATGTCGAGCGCGTCGAGCACCAGCCCGTCCCGCTCGAAATAGACGCCCATCGCCACGCGGGCGCTTTCGGCCGTCTTCGGGCCCAGGTTCCAGGACGCCTCGACCTCGGGGTTCGACGCGCGCGGCGCCACCGGCACGGGCGCGGGCGCCAGCCCGCTGGGGAAGGTCTTGTCCTTGGGGTTCAGGGTAAAGTTCAGCGACGCGCCGAAGGTGGACCCGTAAAGGTAATAGGCGCCCAGCTGCATCCCCGGCGCCAGCTGGTAGGTCGCACCGAAGTTGAACGGCATGCTGTGGGTGAAAAGCCCCGCCACGCCGGCTTCTTGCGTGTAGGCATCCGACGAATACTCCGCCGTCAGCGTCAGCTTGTCGGTCGCGCGCCACTCGACCCCGCCGAAGACCGCGGCGGGCCCGCGGAACCACTTGGCGGATTCGAGCACACCGCCCTGCCCGGTCGTGCCCGTCGGACGCGTATTGAAACCGTCGTCGATGATGCCCAACGGGTTGGAGAAACTGCCGTAGGACCCGAACCGCCCCCAGCCGATGCCGCCGGAAAAGCGCAGCCGCGGGGTGACGTGCTTTGTCGCGACGATGTATTCCCCGGAATATAGCCCGGTGCCGATGAAATCCTGAAAGCCCACCGCCACCGCCGGACGATAGGTCGACTCGTCGATGAACCGGAACCGCAGGTCGAACGACCGGTCATAACGCGTGGGCGTGCCGGGACCGGTGTAGTTGTCGATGATCGAATACCGGAAACTGCCCGAAAGCCGCGGCAGGATCTGGAAGGTCATGGTATTGCGCAGCTGGCCCGAGAAATAGGACGAGGTCAGCCCGAACTCGGCATCCGGCGCGCTCAGCGCCGTGGGCATGTCGATCATGCCCGGCGTGCCGTACAGCCCATAGCTCGAAGGGAAAGACAGGGTTTCCGCCCACGCGGGCGCGGTCGCGATAACCCCGGCTATGGCCCCTAGAACGACGCGCACACGCATGCCTACCTGCTCTTTTCTTCCGTCTACCGTCATCGGTGCAGAAACAGAAGCGACAAGTTCGCGAAACTGCCCCTGCGTCGCGAAACGGCAACGCATTTTGGACGGTCATAGCGCGAGATGTGGATATCTGGAAAGACTTATCCACAGAATGTGCGGCGATTCGTACCGTCAGCCGGCCAGCCAGGCCTCCAGGTCTGCGCGGGTCATGCCGCCGGGGCGGACCTCCTTGCGCAACACCTCCGCGCCAAGGTCGGTCAGCCGCGCGTTCAGCGGCGCAGCCACGCCGTGCATCCGCGCCAGGAACGCGATCTCCCCGTTCAGCCAGTCGGTTTCCACCGACCCCGTGCCCCGCAGCAGGCTTTGCGTGGTGGACCCGCCCTGCCGCGAGACGCCCGGCACCGGCGCGGGGCGCATCACGTCGCGGCGCGGATCGTCCATGCCGACGTTCTTCCAGGCGATCCCCGCCGCCCGGTATACGTCCTTCGCCTCGGCCCGGACGCGCTTTGTCAGGTCGCCGGCATCCACCCCCGGGCCAAGCACGGCCTGCACGATGTTGCTTAGGTTCATCAGAAGCTTGCCGTACTTGCTGGCCATCACGTCGGGCATGACGAAGGCGGCGATGTTCGCCGCCTCGAAGGCCTGCGCCAGCCGGCCGTCATCGGCATCGGTGCCACCGGGATAGCGCCCGATGTCGAACATCCCGAACCGCGGCCCTGCCGTTACCGCCACCTCGCCCGGCACCAGGTAGGTCGCGGGCATCATCACGGTGGCCCCGTGAACGTTCGGGAAAAGCCGCGTCGCCGCTCGCTCGTTCGCAACGCCGTTCTGCAGGCAGAACACCGGCTGTTCCCGCAAACCGGCATCGCGCAGCGCCAGCAGCGCGGGCCAGGTGTCCTGCGACTTCATGGTCAGAAGAACGATGTCGTCCGGCCCGAACGTCAGGTCCGAAGGGTCCGCGACACAGTGCGGGCGGACATGAACCATCCGCTCGGGCGCGCGCAGGGTCAGGCCCTGCGCGCGGATCGCCTCCAGCATGGCGCCGCGGGCGATGCCCACGGCGTCCAGCCCCGCGTCGCACAGCGCCGCCAGGATCGTGCCTCCGACCCCGCCGACGCCATGAACGACGATCCGCACCGCGGATCAGTAGCGGTAGTGCTCGGGCTTGAACGGCCCGTCGACTGCCACGCCGATATAGTCCGCCTGCTCGGGGTCGAGCTGGGTCAGCTTCACGCCGATCCGCGCCAGGTGCAGGCGCGCGACCTTCTCATCCAGATGCTTGGGCAGGATGTAGACCTTGTTGTCGTACTGGTCGCCCTTGGTCCACAGTTCGATCTGCGCCAGCACCTGGTTGGTGAACGACGCCGACATCACGAAGGACGGGTGGCCCGTGGCGTTGCCAAGGTTCAGCAGGCGCCCCTCGGACAGAAGGATGATCCGGTTGCCCGAAGGCATCTCGATCATGTCCACCTGGTCCTTGATGTTGGTCCACTTGTGGTTCTTCAACGCGGCGACCTGGATCTCGTTGTCGAAGTGGCCGATGTTGCCGACGATGGCCATGTCCTTCATCTGACGCATGTGGTCGATGCGGATCACGTCCTTGTTGCCGGTGGTAGTGATGAAGATGTCGGCGCTGTCGACGACGTCTTCCAGCACGACAACCTCGTAGCCGTCCATCGCCGCCTGAAGCGCGCAGATCGGGTCGACCTCGGTCACCTTGACGCGGGCGCCCGCGCCGCGCAGCGAGGCGGCCGATCCCTTGCCCACGTCGCCATAGCCCATGACCACGGCGACCTTGCCGGCCATCATGGTGTCGGTGGCGCGGCGGATGCCGTCGACCAGCGATTCCTTGCAGCCGTACTTGTTGTCGAACTTGGACTTCGTGACGCTGTCGTTCACGTTGATCGCGGGGAAGGGCAGGTGGCCCTTTTCCATCATCTTGTACAGGCGATGCACGCCGGTGGTCGTCTCTTCCGAAACGCCCTTGATCATGTGGCGCTGCTTGACGAACCAGCCGGGGGTCTCGGCGATCCGCTTGCGGATCTGCGCGAAGAGATATTCCTCTTCCTCGCTGGTCGGAACGGCGATCAGGTCTTCCTCGCCCTCTTCCACGCGGGCGCCCATCAGGATGTACAGCGTCGCGTCGCCGCCATCGTCGAGGATCATGTTCGCGCCGCCCTCGGGGAACTGGAAGATCTGGTCGGTGTAGGTCCAGTATTCCTCCAGCGTCTCGCCCTTCACGGCGAAGACGGGCGTGCCGCCCTCGGCGATCGCCGCCGCGGCGTGGTCCTGGGTCGAGAAGATGTTGCACGACGCCCAGCGCACCGAGGCGCCCAGCGCCACCAGCGTCTCGATCAGAACCGCCGTCTGGATCGTCATGTGCAGCGATCCGGCAATGCGCGCGCCGGTCAGCGGCTTGGACTCGCCGAACTCCTCGCGCAGCGCCATCAGGCCCGGCATTTCGGTTTCGGCAATGTCCAGTTCCTTGCGGCCGAACCCGGCCAGCGAGATGTCCTTGACGACGTAATCTTTCGCCATGTCGTGGTGCTCCAATCCTCGTGTTCGCGCGGCATGTAGCACCGGCGCCGCGCCGCGGCAACTCTGCCTGCGGTTTCGCGCGCGGCGGCACTGTGGCACAGCAGGACCAAGACCAGAATCGGAGACCGCCCTTGCCCGCCCAACCCCGCGCCTGGCAACGCATGCTGTCGGGCCGCAGGCTCGACCTGCTGGACCCCACGCCCATGGACATCGAGGTCGAGGATATCGCCCACGGCCTCGCCTTTGTTGCGCGCTGGAACGGGCAGACGCGCGGCGACTATGCCTATTCCGTGGCCGAGCACTCGCTGCTCGTGGAACAGATCTTCGCGCTGCAATCGCCCGCGGCCCCGGTGAAATGGCGTCTTGCCGCGCTTCTGCACGACGCGCCGGAATACGTGATCGGCGACATGATCTCTCCGGTAAAGGCCGCGGTCGGCCCCGCCTACGGCGAGCTTGACGCGCGGCTTGCCGCGGCGATCCACCTGCGTTTTGGCCTGCCAGCCGTGCTGCCAAAGGCGGTCAAGGCCCGGATAAAGCGCGCCGACAAGGTCTCGGCTTGGCTTGAAGCCACCCAGATCGCGGGCTTCTCAGAGGTTGAGGCGGCGCGCTTTTTCGGCCGCCCGCCCGAAGAGGTGCTGCGCGATCTCCAGATCCGCCTGCGCCCCCCGGTCGAGGTGCGCGCCGCCTACACCGCCCGCCACGCCGCCCTGATGGCCGCGCTGTGACGGTGCATGTCCGCCGCGCCGGGCCGCTGGACGCCCCCGCCATGGCAGAGCTTCTGAACGCCATCATCGCGCGCGGCGGGACCACGGCGATGACGCGGCCCGTCACGGCGGACGGGCTGGCCGGGCACATGAACGCCCCCGGCGCGATCTGGCACGTGGCAGAGGACGCCCAAGGCACGCTTCTGGGGTTCCAGTGGGTCGAGCCTGCGCCCAACCTCGGCCCCGGCGCCTGCGACATTGCCAGCTTCGTGCGCATCGGCGAGACCGGGCGCGGCGTGGCCTCTCGCCTCTTCCAGGCCACCCGCGACGCCGCGCGCGGCGCCGGCCTGTCCTGGATCAACGCCGAGATCCGGGCGGACAACGAAAGTGGCCTGACCTACTACCAAAGCCGCGGGTTCGAACGCTACGGCATGATCCGGGACAAGCGGCTTCAGGACGGCACCGTCGTGGACAAGGTGCTGATGCGCTACGACCTGTAGCCCCGTTCAGCGCCAGAGCCCGCCCAGCAGCGCCCCGACCACCGCCACCGGCGCGCGCAGCACGCCAAGACCCGGCAGGGGCGCCACCGCATCGCCCCCGAACCGCGGCAGCGACGGCAGCCGCAGAACCGGACGCACCCGGCGCGGCGCACGGGTCGCATGCTCCAGCGCATGGGCGATGTCACGGGTCATCGGTCGTCCCGCCGCATCGAACCGGCGGGTGGCGCGCATCAGGTCATTGTTAAGCGGGATCATGGCAAACCTCTTGTGCTTTCTGTGTTCGTGCCGCCAGAAATAACTTGAAATCTCCGATTTTCCGAGTCAGCAATATTTCATCACCTTTAATCCAGGCTATCAAATGGCCGAGATCGACTGGCACCGCCTGCCGCCCCTCTCCACCCTTCGCGCGTTCGAGGCGACCGCGCGCCTGGGCGGCTATTCCGCCGCGGCCCGGTCGCTCAACGTCACGCCCGCCGCCATCGCCCAGCAGGTGCGCAAGCTGGAGACCGAGATCGGCGCCCCCCTCGTCCGCCGCGAAGGCCGCGGGCTGGCACTGACCGAGACGGGCGAAAAGCTGGCCGCCCCCCTGCGCGACGCCTTCGCGCAGATCGCCCGCGGCGTCGAGGACGCCCGCGCCCGCGACATCCCCCGCAGCGTCCGCGTCTCGACCACCTTCTTTTTCGGCGACGCGATGATCCTGCCCCGGATCGGCGAATTCTGGGCCGCGAACCCCGGCGTGCAGGTGTCGTTCTCGCCCGACGGCAACCTCAAGCCCGTCGACCTGGACGCCTACGACATCTGCGTGCGCGGCGGGCACCTAGGCGAGACCTGGCCCGGCCACGCCGTCCGCCAACTGCTGCATTGCCCGATCATCGTCTGCGCCGCACCGTCGCTTCTGGACCGCGCGAACGGCGATCTGACGTCGCTGCCCTGGATCCGCGACCGCAGCATGCCCGAACAGGATCTGCACAACTTCACCCGCATGGCCGGATTCGACCGGGAGAAGATCCAACTCGTCGATCCCGGCAGCGCCAAGTTCGAGATCGACGCCGCCGTCATGGGCTATGGCCTGTCGATCAGCACCGAGCTCGTGGTGCGCAAGCACCTGCAGGACGGCTCTCTCGTCTGGGTCGACACGCCGCTCGACGTCACGGCCATCTATTCGGCGATCACCCGCAAGGGCCGCCTGCCCGACGCGGTTCAGGCCTTTCTCGACTGGCTGACAGGGATCTGCGCAGAGGACAGGCCCTTTCCCCGCCCTAGCGGAAGAAGCAGGTCAGCCCCGTCCACAACAGCGTGACGGGCGCGTCGCCCCCGTCCGTCTCCAGCAGGCCGAACACGCCGCCGCTCTCGAACTCCACGCCCAGGCTCGTGTCGCGGAAGGGTCCGACGCCCGCCGCCTCAAGCGCAGCGCGCGTCTGGCCGACGCGCAGACCCCCGGCGACCGCCAGCGCCGCGTCATCCACGATCCAGCCCAGGAAATCGCCGTCCATGAAGGTCAGGTCCAGCCCGTCCCAGGACACGGTATTCACCGGCCCCGCGCCACACTCGGCGTTCACAACGTCCGAACCGGGCCGCGCACCCAGCACCCGGCTGACCGCCTCGACGACGCCCGCCTTGTCGCGCCCGAAGTCAATCCGCAGGTCGCTGCCCGCGGGCTGCAACCCGCCGCTGTCAGGCACCAGCCTGGCAACGCGGGGCCCCATGTCCGGCACGGCGCCGACGGAACAACCCGCCAGCACCGCCAGAAGGGCCAGCACCCGCAGCATCGCCTAACGCGGGCTGCGCTTGGCCAGGATCCGCTGCAACGTCCGCCGGTGCATGTTCAGCCGCCGCGCGGTTTCCGACACGTTGCGGTCGCACAGCTCATAGACGCGCTGGATATGCTCCCACCGCACGCGGTCGGCGGACATGGGGTTTTCCGGCGGCGGCGGAAGCGCGTCGCCATTGGCCAGAAGCGCGTTGGTGATGTCGTTGGCATCCGCGGGCTTCGACAGATAGTCCGTCGCTCCGATCTTCACCGCGGCCACCGCCGTGGCGATCGCGCCATAGCCCGTCAGCACCACGATCCGGCTGTCCGGTCGGCGTTCGCGCAGGGTTTCCACCACGTCCAGCCCGTTGCCGTCCTCCAGCCGCAGGTCGATCACCGCATAGGCCGGCGGGCGGGCCGTCGCGATGGCACGCCCCGCGGCCACCGACCCGGCAAGCTCGGGCTCGAACCCGCGCTTTTCCATCGCGCGGGCCAGACGCCGCAGGAACGGCTCGTCGTCATCCACCAGAAGAAGCGAGCGATCCTCGCCCAGGTCCGCCTGTTCGCTGTCGGCCATTCCACACCCTTCCACACATCTTATTCTTTGTTGCGCAAAGCTTAGGGCGCGGGTGGGGGTTGGTCAATTTGCCTCAGCCCGCAGCCTCGATGAAGCAGGCCGCCTGTGTCGCCACCTGCTTGGACGTGATGTCGCGCCGGAAGAACTCGACAAAGCCATGCTCGGGCAGGACCAGGTAGCTGAAGGTCGAATGATCCACCAGGTAATACTCGGGGTCACCGTCCTGCTTGCGGTAGTATGTCTTGTAGGCCTGCGACGCGGCCTTCACCTGTTCGGGCGATCCGGTCAGCCCGATCATCGCGGGATGCAGGTAGGACGTGAACTCGCCGACCACCTCGGGCGTGTCGCGCTCGGGGTCGATCGAGATGAACACCCCCTGCGCGTCGTGTCCCATCTCGGCCAGCATATCCAGCGCGTCGGCATTGCGCACGGTGTCCAGCGGGCAGACATCGGGACAGAAGGTATAGCCGAAATAGATCAGCGTCGGCTTGGTGATGACATCGGCATCCGTCACCGTCTGCCCCGCCGCGTTCACCAGCGTGAAGGGCCCGCCGATGCTGCCGGACCCGCCCGCCACCACGCTTGTCCGGCAGTCGGCGAACAGATCGCCCCCGTCGCCGCGTCCGAAAACCCAGTACCAGCCCACGCCAAGAAGCGCCGCAACCGCAACCGCCGCAAGGATCCCCGAGGTTCGTGTCATGCCGTCCTCCGTTCCGTCCGAAACCGCCGGGCGCATTGATCGGTGCCCCGCCGCGGACTAACAAGGTCTCAGGTTGACGCAGCACCGGCGGTTTTCAAGCCATGGCCGACCCCGCACCGGGTTTCCTGATCGAGGAACGACGCAGCAACTGGGTGCGCCTGCGCACCCTGATCGTGCTGCGCTGGATCGCCGTCATCGGCCAGATCGCCGCCATCACCATCGCCCAGCGCCTGTTCAACCTGCAGCTGGAGCTTGGGCTGTGCTACATCGCCATCGGCGCGGGCATCATCGCCAACCTGCTGGCGATCTTCCTTTATCCCGAGAACAAGCGCCTGAACGAGGGCGAAGCCGGCCTGATGCTGCTGTTCGACATCGTGCAACTGTCGTTCCTGTTGTACCTGACGGGCGGTCTGAACAACCCTTTCGCGCTTCTGATGCTGGCGCCGGTGACGATTTCTGCCACCGCGCTGCAACTGCGCAGCACCGTGATCCTGGGCGGCGTGGCCATCGCGATGATCACGTTCGTCGCCTTCTTCAACATCCCGCTGCGCACCGACATGGGCTTCATCATGGCCATGCCCGACGCCTTCGTGCTCGGCTTCTGGGTGGCCATCGTCATCGGCATCCTGTTCGAGGCCGCCTATGCCCGACGCGTCACGTCAGAGGTGCATTCCATGTCAGAGGCGCTGCTGGCCACGCAGATGGCGCTTGCCCGCGAACAGAAGCTGACGGACCTCGGCGGCGTGGTGGCCGCCGCCGCGCATGAGCTCGGCACGCCGCTGGCGACCATAAAGCTGGTCAGCTCGGAACTCATGGAAGAGCTGTCGGAAAGCCCCGACCTGCGCGAGGACGCCGCACTCATCAACCAGCAGGCCGACCGCTGCCGCGACATCCTGCGATCCATGGGGCGCGCCGGAAAAGAGGACCTGCACCTGCGCCATGCCCCCCTGTCCACCGTCCTGCGCGACGCCGCCGAACCTCACGCCCAGCGTGGCAAGGAGGTCCAGATAGAAGCCCAGCCCGGCGAGGACGGAGAATCGCGCCAACCCGTGATCGAGCGCCGACCAGAGGTGATCCACGGCCTGCGCAACCTGATCCAGAACGCCGTGGACTTCGCCGAAACCACCGTCTGGGTCGATGCCCGCTGGACGCCCGACAGCATCACCGTGCGCATCGTCGATGACGGACCCGGCTTTCCCCCACAGGTGCTGGCGCGCATCGGCGATCCCTTCGTGCGCAGCCGCCGTGACGATCCGGCGCGCGCCGACACCCGCCGCCCGGGCTACGAAGGCATGGGCCTGGGGCTGTTCATCGCCAAGACGCTGCTGGAACGCTCGGGCGCCGACCTGCTGTTTGTCAACGGCAGCGCGCCGGGCGACATCACGCCCCATCCCCGCGCCCGCGCCGGCGCCATCGTCGAACTGACATGGCCACGCGACAAGATCAGCCCCGCGCCGGAAACCCTGCGCGCCGCCCTGGGCGAGAACCGCCCGATCGAGGTCTGACCGACCCGTTAAGGCATTCTTAACCAAGGTTTACGTAGGTTTCCCCCATCGTATCCGCCCTGGGGGATCAATGCCCGTTTCCGGCCTGCTCGACCTGTTGGCCACCTTTGCCGCCGGCGTCTCGGCGGCTTCGGTGGCCTGGCTGTTTCTTGGTCCGAGGCCGCGACCACAGCCGGAAGGAACCGCCGTGCCGCGCGAGGCCGTGTTCCTGTTTCACGGCGACAGCCTGCTGGACGCCACCGCGAACGGCCACACGATCCTGTCCTCCGCCCCCCATGGCGGCACCGACCGCGACAGGCTGGCCGCCGCGCTGGGCGATCGCTTTCCCGGGCTTGCCCGGGTGATGGCCGACCTGCCCGACCGGGGCGCCTTCCACCTGGCCGCCAACGATGGCAGCGCCAGGATCGAGGCCGACTGGAAGGACGGGACCAGCCGCCTGCGCCTTGTCAGCGCCGCGCCCGGCGCCGACCTGCCCGGGCCCGACGGACAGGCCCTTGCCGGGCTGCTGGCGGAACTGGACAAGTTGCGTGCGGTAACCAGCCACGCCGCCGTGCCGATCTGGTGCAGCGACCCCGACGGCCACGTCACCTGGGCCAATGCCACCTACATGGAACTCGCCGCGCAGGACGGCGGCGACAGCGGCGACTGGCCCCTGCCACGGCTTTTTCCCGAAACCGAAAACCTTTGCGACCAGCCGGACGGACAGCGCATGGCCCTCGAGTCCGGCGGGCGGGACAGGCCCGCCTGGTTCCGCGTTCACGCCACCCGGCAGGGCGAAACCCTCGTATTCACGGCCCTCCCCGAGGACAGCGCCATCGCCGCCGAACGCGAACTGGGCGCCTTCGTCCAGACCCTCGCGGGCACCTTCGCCCACCTTGCCGTGGGCCTCGCGATCTTCGACGCCGACCGCCGCCTTGTCCTTTTCAACCCCGCACTGGGCGACCTTACGGGCCTGCCGGCAGAGTTCCTTGCCCGTCGCCCCGGCCTCGACAGCATGATCGACGGCCTGCGCGAACGCCGCACCGCGCCCGAGCCCCGCGATTTCACCGCCTGGCGGCGCAAGCTGGCCGCAAGGTCCGGCGACACCCCCGCCGAACCCTATTCCGAACTCTGGCCGCTGGCCGATGGCCGCACCTTCCGCGTCTCGGGCCGGCCCGCACCGCGATGGCGCGCTGGCGCTCGTGATCGAGGACATCACGCCCGAACTGTCCCTGACCCGCCGCTTCCAGTCCGACCTCGAACTTGCCCAGGCCGTGATCGACAGCCTGGACGAGGCCATTGCCGTCTTTTCTCCGGGCGGCCTGCTGACGCATGTCAACCGCGCCTACGTGACGCTGTGGCAGGCCGATCCGCTGGCCACCCTTGCCCGCGACGCCACCCTTCAGGACGCCACCCGCCTGTGGCGCGAGCGCTGCGTGCCGACGCCGGTCTGGGGCGACGCGCAAGACTTCGCCGCCGGGCTGGAGAACCGCCGCGACTGGTCGGCCACCGTCCGGATGAAGACCGGCGAAACGCTGGAGTGCCGGTTCCAGCCTCTGGTCGGCGGCGGCATGCTGGCAGGCTTCCGCACGGTATCCGCCATGTCCCGCGCCGCGCCGCCGACGATCGCCGCCGCACACGCCTGAGCGGTCTTGCGGGCGGCGCCAAGGCCCGCCAAACTCCGCCCATGCCCGCCGCGCCCTTCCGCACCATTACGGCCCCGACAGAGACGGCCACCGCCGCGTTTGCCCGCCGTCTCGCCCCGGCGCTCGGCCCCGGCGACACGCTGCTGCTGTCGGGTCCGATCGGCGCCGGCAAGACCCATTTCGCGCGCGCCCTGATCCAGGAACGGCTTGCCGCAGCGGGCCGGGCAGAGGATGTGCCATCGCCGACATTCACGCTGGTGCAGACCTACGACGACGGAAGGACAGAGATCTGGCACGCCGATCTCTACCGCCTGACCGACGCGGGCGACCTGTGGGAACTGGGCCTGGACGAAGCCTTCGACACCGCCATCTGCCTGGTCGAATGGCCCGACCGGCTTGGCACCGCGGCGCCTGCGGGCGCACTCTGGATCGACATCGCCACGGACGATGCGGACGGGCGGCGCCTGTCGCTGTCCAGCGATGCCCCCGCATGGCCCGCCCGGATCGACGCGGCCCTGGCAGAGCGGGCCGATGCCTGACCGCGCCACCGCGCTGGCGGCCTTCCTGTCGCGCAGCGGCTGGGGCGACGCCCGCCGCAGCCCGCTGGCCGGCGACGCCTCGAACCGCCGGTATGAACGGCTGGCGCACCCCGCGCTCGGCCCTGCCATCCTGATGGACGCGCCACCGGAAAAGGGCGAGGACGTCCGCCCCTTCGTCGCCATCGCGCGGCACCTCGCGGGCCTGGGGCTGGCCGCCCCCGCCCTGATCGCCGAAGACCCCGCCCACGGCTTCCTGATCCTTCAGGACCTCGGCGACGATCTTTACGCCCGCGTCGTGGATCGCGACCCGGACCTTGCCGACACCCTTTACGGCGCGGCGATCGACGTGCTGGTGGAACTTGCCCCCGCGCCCCTGCCCGCCTGCCCCGACTACGGCCCGCCGCAGATGGCGCAGGCCGCGGCGCTGGCGCATGACTGGTATCGCCTTGCCGCCACCGGCACCCGCGATGCCGACCGGCGCGCCGACTTCCACGACACCGTGCGCCAGGCGCTCGACAGCCACGCGGCCGAGATGTCGGCGCTGGTCCTGCGCGACTACCACGCCGAGAACCTGATCTGGCTGCCCGACCGTGCCGGCACCGCCCGCGTCGGCCTTCTGGATTTCCAGGATGCCGCGCGGGGCCACCCGATCTATGACCTCGTCTCGCTCCTGAAGGACGCACGCCGCGACCTTGCCCCGGGGCTGGAGGGGCGGATGATCGACCGTTTCCTCGACCGTTCGGGCATGGCCCCGGACGCATTTCATGCCGCCTATGCCACGCTGGGCGCCCAGCGCAACCTGCGCATCCTCGGCGGCTTTGCCCGGCTGTCCCTGCACTATGGCAAGCCCGCCTATGTCGACCTGATCCCCCGCGTCTGGCGCCACCTGCAGGACAGCCTTGCGCACCCGGCACTGGCCACGCTGGCAAAGGTCGTCAACGATGACCTGCCCCCGCCCGACCCGACCCTGTTGCAAACGCTGAAGGACCAATGCGGCACCGTCCCGACGCCTTAATGCTGTTCGCCGCGGGCTTCGGCACGCGCATGGCGCCCCTGACGGCGGAGCGCCCGAAACCGCTGATCCCGGTGGCGGGCCGCGCGCTGATCGACCACGCCCGCGACATGGCCGCGGGGGCGGGCATCGGCCGGATCGTCGCCAACCTGCACTACCTGCCCGATCAGCTGGACCGCCACCTTGCGGGCACCGGCGTCACGACGGTGCTGGAAACGCCCGACATCCTCGACACCGGCGGCGGGTTGCGCAACGCCCTGCCCCACCTCGGGCCGGGGCCCGTCTTCACCCTCAACACCGATGCCGTCTGGACGGGGCCCAACCCGCTGACCGCGCTCGCCGCCGCCTGGGACCCCGACAGGATGGAGGCGCTCCTGATACTGGTCGCTCCATCCGACGCCACCGGCCACGCCGGGGCGGGCGACTTTCGCCGCGACGCCGGGGGCCGCCTGACGCGCGGGCCGGGGCTGATCTACACCGGCGCGCAGATCGTCGCCCCGGACCGGCTGCACGACATCCCGGACCCGGTGTTCTCGCTCAACCGGCTCTGGGACATGGCCGCCGCCGATGGCCGCCTTTTCGGCATCGTCCACACCGGCGGCTGGTGCGACGTGGGCCGCCCGCAAAGCATCCCGCTGGCCGAGGCGCTCTTGCGAGAGGCTACCGATGTTTGAGCCCGCCGCGCACGCCCGCCTCTTTCACGTGCTCCCCGGCGCCGATTTCCCCCGCGCGCTGGTCGCGGGCCTTCTGGACCGCATGGCCGGGCAGCCGCCAGAGGCGCTGGCACGGGTCGAGTTGCTGGTCAACACCCGCCGGATGGAACGCCGCATCGCCGCGATCCTCGACGAAGGACCCGCGCGGCTTCTGCCGAGCATCCGCCTTGTCACCGACCTGGGCGCCGGGGCGCTGGCCGGCATTCCCGCCGCCGTCCCGCCGCTTCGGCGCAGGCTGGAGCTGACCCAGCTTGTCGCCCGCCTGCTCGACCAGCAGCCGGACCTTGCCCCGCGCACCGCCACCTTCGACCTCGCCGACAGCCTTGCCCGCCTGCTGGACGAGATGCAGGGCGAAGGCGTCGCACCCGACGCGCTGCGCAAGCTGGACGTCACCGACAGCTCCGGCCACTGGCAGCGCAGCCTTGCCTTCGTCAACCTGGTCGAAACCTACCTGTCCGACACCGCCGGGCCACGCCCCGACCCCGAGGCGCGCCAACGCCGCATCATCGAAGCGACAATCGAGAGATGGCAGGCCAAGCCCCCCGATCATCCCGTGCTGATCGCGGGCTCCACCGGGTCGCGCGGGGCAACGGCGCTTCTGATGCAGGCCGTCGCGCGGCTGCCGCAGGGCGCCGTCATCCTGCCCGGCTTCGACACCGACATGCCGGGTGCCGTCTGGTCCGCCCTCGACGACCCGCGCACCGGAGAGGACCACCCCCAGTTCCGTTTTGCGCGGCTTCTCTCGGCGCTGGACATGACGCCCGGCGATGTCCGCCCGTGGCACGACACGCCCCCGCCCTGCCCCGAGCGTAACCGGCTGATATCGCTCGCCCTGCGCCCCGCCCCTGTCACCGACCAGTGGATGTCCGAAGGCCCCGCGCTGACCGGGCTCGACACCGCGACACGGGATCTCACGCTGATCGAGGCGCCCTCGCAGCGGGACGAGGCGACGGCCATCGCTCTTATCCTGCGGCAGGCGGCCGAGACGGGCACCACCGCCGCGCTCATCACCCCCGACCGCACCCTGACGCGCCAGGTCGAGGCCGCGCTCGACCGCTGGGGCATCATCGCGGACGACAGCGCGGGGCGTCCGCTGGCGCTGTCCGCGCCGGGCCGCTTCCTGCGCCACGTGGCCGCGCTGTTCGGCACGCCTCTGACGGCCGAGGCGCTGCTGACGCTTCTCAAGCACCCGCTGGCCGCCAGCGGCGGCG
>JAUIIC010000272.1 GCA_030431935.1 Alphaproteobacteria bacterium
CCCATTCCACCGGCCCGGCGTAAAGATGCGGGGCCATCTGGGCGTTGAACGCCTCGGCCATGGCGGCGATCTTGCGGGCTTCCCAGAGGCCCCCCGCGCGCCCCAGCGCGGGTTGCAGGATCTCGGCCCCGCCGGTGCGCAGAAGCGTGGCGAACTCTGCCTTGGTGGTCAGCCGCTCGCCGGTTGCCACCGGAATGCGCACCGCCTGCGCCACGCGCTGGAACTCCAGCAGGTTGTCGGGCGGGATCGGTTCCTCGAACCAGAGCGGGGAATAGGGCTCCAGCGCCTGGCCCAGCCGGATCGCGCCGGCGGTGGTGAACTGGCCATGGGTGCCGAACAGCAGGTCGGCGCGGTCGCCCACGGCCCCCCGGATCGCGGCGCAGAATTCGACGGAGCGGGCGATGTCGCGCATCGCCGGCATGTGGCCGCCGCGCATGGTGTAGGGCCCGGCGGGGTCGAACTTGACCGCCGTCCAGCCGCGCGCGACGCAATCGGCGGCGGCCTCGGCGGCCATCTCGGCCGACACCCAGAAGTCGTCGATGTCGTGCTGCGGCAGCGGGTAGAGGTAGGTATATGCGCGCACCCGGTCGTTCATCCGCCCGCCCATCAGCGCCCAGACCGGGCGGTCGCGGTCCTTGCCCAGGATGTCCCAGCAGGCGATTTCCAGCCCCGAGAAGGCCCCCATCACCGTCAGGTCCGGCCTCTGGGTGAACCCCGAGGAATAGACGCGGCGGAACATGCGTTCCACGTTCTCGGGGGATTCGCCCGCCATGTATCGGGCGAACACGTCACGGATCACGGCGCACATGGCGTCGGGCCCGACCGATGCGCCGTAGCATTCGCCCCAGCCGGTGATCCCGGTATCCGTGGTCAGCTTGACGAGAATCCAGTAGCGTCCGCCCCAGCCGGGCGCGGGCGGCGCGGTGACGATGACGTCGAGATCGGTGAGTTTCATGGGCATCCTCCGGGGGTGCGGCGGGCGTTGGGGGCACGGGTCATGCAGGGCGAAGAGATCAGCATAAGGCTACTTGGTCCAGCCGACGCGGCGGCTCTGGACCGTGTCGCGGACGAGGTGTTCGACGGTCCGGTGCGGGCGGACTGGGTGCGGGCCTTTCTGGACGCGGGGAACCACCTGATCGCGGTGGCGGTTGCGGGCGAAACCGTCGTCGCGATGGCCACCGGCGTGATCTACGTCCACCCCGACAAGCCTCCGCAGCTTTGGGTCAACGAGGTCGGGACCGGTGCGGACTGGCGTCGGCGCGGGCTGGCGTCGCGCTGTCTGCGGGCGTTGCTGGCCGAGGCGCACGCGCGCGGCTGCATCGAGGCCTGGCTGGGCACGGAAGAGGACAACACGGCGGCGCGAGCGCTTTACCGCGCGCTCGACGCCGACGAGACCGAAGGTCTCGTGGTCTACAGCTGGGACTTTGCCGAGGACGGCGTGCCGGCGGCCCGTTGACGGGGCCGCCCCTTGCGCCGGCTGGCCGGGGCCGGCCACCCCTCAGAACACGATGACGTTGCGCCGCGCGCCGCCGGTCTTGGTGTCGGCGATGGCCTCGTTGATCTGGTCGAGCGTCCAGCGCCCCGACACCAGTTCGTCCAGCTTCAGCCGCCCCTGCCGGTAGAGGTCGACAAGCCAGGGGATGTCGCGCTGGATGACCACGTCGCCCATCTTCGAGCCCAGCATCTGCTGTCCGATTGCCGAGACGATGCCCGGCTCGTAACTGCTGAGCGCGCCGGTCGCGGGCATGCCCACCATCACCAGCTTGCCGTGCGGGGCGAGATAGCGCATCGCCGTGTCATAGGCCGGGATCGCGCCGACGGTGACAAAGACCGCGTCCGCGCCGCCGCCGATGATCGCCTTGGCCGCGCGCCAGGGCTTGTCGTCGCTGGCCAGCACGCCGTCGGTGGCGCCGAATTCGCGCGCGATCTCCAGCTTGGCCTCGCTCATGTCCACGGCGACGATGCGGCGGGCGCCGGCCAGCCGCGCGCCCTGGATGGCGTTGAGCCCGACACCGCCCGCGCCGATCACCACGCAGCTTTGCCCCGGGCGCAGGCCGGCGGTGTTGACCACCGCGCCGATGCCGGTGACCACGCCGCAGGCCAGCGTCGAGGCCACGTCGAGCGCGATGTCATCGGGCAGCCGGGCGATCTGGCTGGGCTCGACCACCACCTTTTCGGCGAAGGCGCCCGAGCCGAGGCCCTGTTCCATCGGGCTGCCGTCGGCGGCGGACAGCGGACCGGCGGTGCGGTCGCGCGGCAGTTCGCAGGTCGAGGGGTGGCCGGTCACGCAGGACGGGCAGGCGCCGCAGGCGCGCATGAAGGTCACCAGCACCCGGTCGCCGACCGCATAGCCCGTCACGCCCTCGCCAAGACGGCTGACATGGCCCGCGGCCTCGTGCCCGTAGACGGCGGGCAGGAACCCGCCCCAGGCCCCATCGGCATAGGAGATGTCGGAATGGCAGATGGCGCAGGCGGCCAGCGTGACCTCCAGCTCTCCGGGGCCGGGATCTGCGAGGGTGACGTCCTCGATGGACAAGGGCTGGCCGAACTCGCGGCAGACGGCGGCGCGGATGGTGGGCATGGATCCTCCCTGGGCGTTTTGCGGCGACTGTGGCAGAGCGGCAGGGCGGCGCAAGTCGGAAACCGACGTTTCAGGGCGCGCTCAGGTCGTGCGGGGGCGGGCGCCGGTCAGGAAGACAGCGCCCGAGACGGCCATCAGCGTCATGGAGACGAGGAAGGGCGCGCCGGGGAAGAACACGTCGCCGCCGGGTGCGGTGAAGGCGGCGAAGATCTGGGTCATGACAAGGGGCGAGACGATCATCGACACGGCGGCGGTGGAAGAGATCACGCCCTGAAGCTCGCCTTGCGCGTCGTCGGGCGCGGCGCGCGACATCATGCCTTGCAGCGCCGGGGTGACCACGGCGCCGAGCGCCGTCAGCGGCGTCAGGATCAGCGCCAGTGTGCCCGACTCGACCAGCGCGATGCACAGGAAGGCGCAGAAGTTGAAGACGAGGCCATAGGCCACGGTCATGCGCTCTCCCAGGTGGCGCAGGACGACGCGGATCAGGCCGCCCTGCACGATGGCGATGGCGATGCCGAAGCTGGCCAGCGACACGCCCACCATCGCCGGGTCCCAGCCGAACCGGGCGCGAGTGAAATAGGCCCAGACCGAGGGGTAGACGAAGAATGCCACCTGGTAGAGGAAGAACATCACCAGAAGCCGCCCGACGCCCGGCAGGCGGCCCACGGCGCGAAACGCCCCGAGCGGATTGGCCCGGCGCCACGAGAACGGGCGGCGGATGCGGTCGGTCACGGTTTCGGGCAGGATGATGAAACCAAAGGCGAAATTGAGCGCGGCCAGCGCGGCGGCGGCGTAGAACGGCGCGCGCGTGCCGAACTCGCCCAGCACCCCGCCCAGCAGCGGGCCAATGACGAAGCCGATGCCGAAGGCCGCGCCGATCAGGCCGAAGTTGGCGGCCTTCTCCTCGGGTTTCGACAGGTCCGCCATGAAGGCCGAGGCGGTGGACTGGGTGGCCGCGGTGATGCCGGCCACCACCCGCCCGACGAGCAGCAGCCAGATCGTGCCGGCCAGCGCCATCACGAGGTAGTCGAGCGCCATCACCACCAGCGCCACGAGCAGCACGGGCCGCCGCCCGAAGCGGTCGGACAGGCTGCCGATGGTGGGGCCGCAGAGGAACTGCATCACCGCGTAGACGGTGGACAGCACCCCGCCCCAGATCGCCGCGCGCGCCAGATCGCCGCCGTCGACCTCTTGGATCAGGTCGGGCATGACCGGCAGGATAAGCCCGATGCCCATCGCATCGAGGGTCACGGTGATGAGCACGAAGAGGATCGGCAAGCGGCGGGTCATGATCGCCGGTTACCCCGCTGCGCGTTTCTGGGCCAGCGGTTTTCAAGCGGAGCCGCGCGGGGCGCGGCAAGACTTTTTCTGGCGCCGCCGGGGGCGGCGCGTGCCTCCGGCGGGAGTATTTGGGAACAGAAGAAGGGGCGGTTTCGGGCGTCGGCATCGCGTCGGCGCAACGTCGGCATCGCGTCGGCGCGGCGCGGCGGGGGTCAGCCGGGGTCCGGCAGCGCGCGGGCGGCGGCGGCGAAGGCGCGCGCCTCGTCCGGGGCGGTGCCCATCTGGGTGGCCGCGTCGAAGACCGGGCCGAGGCCCGCGTCGGGCCAGCGCCGGGCGGCGAGATCGGAGAGGGGCGTGCCGTCCTTCATCGCCTGAAGGCAGAGCGCCTTGACCTCTGCCTGCGCCTCGGGGCGGGGCATGAGGGTGGCGAGCGCGAAGGAGAGCGCCTCGGCGTGGGTGAGGGAGAGCCCGTCGGGATCGAGGCCGCGCGCCATGGCGTCCGGCTGGGGCACGAGGCCCGGGACCATGCGTTCGGCCACGGCCAGCGCGCGGGCGAGGCCGAGGCAGATCTGCGGCAGGACCAGCCATTCGGTCAGCCAGGCGGCGCCGTCGCG
>JAUIIC010000035.1 GCA_030431935.1 Alphaproteobacteria bacterium
TGATCCTCGGGGCATGGCCCCTGGTCTATATCGCGGCCGCCCTGCCCTGCGGCGTGCTGCTGGACCGGATCGGAACGCGGCGGGGCCTGTTTCTCGCCGGGCTGGTGATCGCGCTGTCGGGCGTCCTTCGCTCGGTGGCAGACGGCCCGGGGATGCTGCTTTTCGCCGTGGCCGTGTTCGGCATCGGCGGGCCGCTGATCTCGGTCGGCGCGCCGAAACTGGTGGCGGGCCGCTTCCAGGGGCCGGACCGGGGCACCGCGATGGGCATCTACATGACAGGCCCCTACCTGGGCGGCATCGCCTCGCTGTCGCTCACCCACAGCGTTCTGCTGCCGCTGGCGGGCGGGGAATGGCGCGGCGTCACGTTGATGCTGGCGGGTGTCGCGGCGGTCTCGGCGCTGGCCTGGGTGACGGTGCTGGGCCGCGCGCCGGCGGGCGCGGGCCGCCTCGCAGGAGAGGGCAAGAAGTTCGACATCGGCGCCTTCGTGGAGCTTCTGCGCCACCCCGAGGTGCGCCTGATCCTCGCGATGAGCGTCGGCATCTTCTTCATCAATCACGCCCTCAACAACTGGCTGCCGGTGGTCCTGATGGCCAAGGGGCTCGACGCGGCCGAGGCGGGCCTCTGGGCGGCGCTGCCGTCCGTCGTGGGCGTCGTGGGCGCGCTGATCCTGCCGCGCCTCGCCACGCCGCGCTGGCGCTACCGGATCATGGCGGCGCTCTTCGTGATGGCGTTTCTCGCCAGTCTTCTTCTACAGGGCGCGGCGGGCCCGGGCATGGTGGCCGCGCTCGTGATGCAGGGGATCGCACGCAGTGCGATGATGACCATCGCCATGCTGTTCCTGATGGAAACACCCGGCGTTCCGCCCGAACGCCTCGGGCTCGCGGGCGGGCTCTTCTTCACCATGGCGGAAATCGGCGGCGTGCTGGGCCCCGTGGTCTTTGGTGCGATATCCGAGACCGCGTTGGGCTTCGGCCTGCCGCTTGCCGTGCTCAGCCTCATCTGCCTGGGGCTCATGGTGGCGCTGGCCGCGCTGGTCAGGGCCCGGCGCCGCGCGGGCGCCTGATCACGCCACCCCGGCCCCGCCACGCCCGCGAAACCCCGTCGCCACGACGAACTTCTCGGAACTGTCCGACCGGCTGGCGGGCGGCTTGATGTTGGCCACCTTCGCGAAATTCTGCTTCAGAAGCGTCTGAAGCCCGATCTCGGCGCCGCCGGCCAGCACCTTGGCGACAAAGGTGCCGCCCTCCTCCAGCACGTCGAAGGCCAGTTCCGCCGCCGCCTCGCACAGGGCGACGATGCGCAGGTGATCGGTCTGCTTGTGCCCGGACGAGGCCGCCGCCATGTCCGACATCACCACGTCGGCGCGCCCGCCCAGCCAGGCCTTCACCTTGTCGTCCGCGCCCTCCTCCAGGAAGTCGAGCCGGTGGATCTCGGCGCCGGCCACCGGCTCCACCTCCTGCAGGTCGATCCCCAGCACCCGGCCCACCGGCTTGTCGGCGCGCTCGCCCAGGGCGTTCACCCGCTTGACGGCCACCTGGCACCAGCCGCCGGGCGCGCAGCCCAGGTCCACCACCCGCGCGCCGGGCACGAGGAACCGGTACTTGTCGTCCAGTTCCAGGATCTTGTAGGCCGCGCGCCCCCGATAGCCCTCGGTCCGCGCCCGCCGCACGTAAGGGTCATTGAGTTGCCGTTCCAGCCAGCGGGTCGAGGACAGCTTGCGCCCCCGCGCCGACTTCACCTTGACCTTCAGATCGCGCTGCCCGCGCCCGGATGTGTTCTTGACCATGCCTTGCCCGGCGCTGCCCGCCGCAGCCCGGCCCCCGTCTTCTTCTGTTCCCAAATACTCTCGCCGAAGGCAGGCTGCAAAGCAGCCTTCCCTCAGACCACGTCCTCCAGCACGCCGTCGGCCGACATCTGCGCATAGAGCAGCCCCTCGCGCAGCCCGCGGTCGGCCACCGACAGCCGGTCGGTCGGCCAGACCCGCAGAAGCGCCTGCAGGATCGCCGCGCCCGACATGATGAGCGTGTGCCGGTCCCGCCCGATGCGCGGGTCCGCCCGCCGTCCGGCGGGCCCCAGGTGCAGGTAGTCCCGGATCACCTTGTCGATCTGGTCCGAGGTCATCCTGAGCCCGTCGACCTTGTTGCGGTCATACCGCCGCAGCCCCAGGTGGCTGGCCGCCACCGTCGTCACCGTCCCCGAGGTGCCGATGATCTGGAACCCCTCGCGCGCCTGCTCGGCCGCGTAGGGCGCGAATTCCTGCATGTTCTCCTCGAAGAACCAGCTCATCAGGGCAAAGCGCGCCGCGTCATCCTCGACGTCGATGAACTGGTCGCGCAGCGTCGCCACCCCGAGCGGCACCGAGATCCAGTCCACCACCCGCGCATGGGGAAACGGGCTGCCCGTGGGCTTGAACCCGGTGTGCAGCCGCATGATCGCCTTGGGCCGCTCCAGCCGCGGCACCGAGGTCAGGTCGATCCACACCAACTCGGTCGAGCCGCCGCCGATATCGACCACCAGAAGCTGCCGCGTGCGCGTGGACACCAGCGGCGCGCAGGACACCACGGCCAGCCGCGCCTCTTCCTCGGGCTCGATGATCTCCAGCGCCAGGCCCGTCTCGCGCCGCACGTAGGACATGAACTCGCGCGCATTGGTCGCCCGCCGGCAGGCCTCGGTGGCCACCAGCCGCATCCGCCGGACCCCGTGCTTTTCCAGTTTCTTGCGGCAGATGTGCAGCGCCTGCACCGTGCGCGCCATCGAGTTGCGGCTCAGCCGCCCCGACGCCTCCAGCCCCGCGCCCAGCTGCACGGACTTGGAAAAGCTGTCGACCACATGGAACTGACTGCCCTTCGGCTGGGCGATCAGCATCCTGCAACTGTTGGTGCCCAGGTCCAGCGCGCCGTAAAGCTCCGCCGGATCGGGCGTCGGTGGCGCGGGAGGCTCGACCGGCAGTGGGAACGCGCCCGCGCCTTCGGGACGCTTGGGCGCCATCGGGATCGCCCTCCATTTCAAGTTGCAACGACTCTAGACGCGGGCCCGCCGCCAACGCAAGCGTTTCGGTTGAGCCGGGCTCATCATCGTCATGAGGATTTTGGCCCGTTGCGGCGCTGGCGGGTATGCCCGCGATAAGGTATCCCGTCGCTATCCGTTCGGGACGTGTCGAAAACCGGCGCCGCATCCATTCGGGCAGCGCGTAGAAGCGGATCACGGAGGATTCGAAGATGCCCGACGTCACCATCGTCTACTGGCGCGACATCCCGGCCCAGGTCATCGTTGGCCGTGGCCGCAAGGGCGCCAAGGCCCCCCTGCCCGAACGCTTCGAGCAGGCCATCGACCGGGCCGCGATGAAGGTGGGCGCGCGCGACACCGACGCCTATCTTGCCGAATGGCGCAAGGGAGAACCCTTTGCCGTCGACGGCGAGCCGGCAGAGATCGCGGCGGCCGAGGCGGCGCGCATCGTCGAGACCTACGACGCCGAGCGCATCCGTGCGCTCATCGACAACGACGGATGGGCATGACGCCCAAAGGGTTTCTGGAGGCCGCAATGGCGCTACTTTCGTTCCGCAAGCGTGAAGAGACCGGCCCCGCCCCGGCGTCCCCCGAGGTCGAGGCGTTCCTCGAAGACTACTCGATCGAGGTGATGCCGCGCACCGCCGAGAAGGTCGAGGATTTCCGCGCCTTGCTGCCCGAAGGCACGCGCGTCTACATCGCCCATATCGACGGCACCGACATCGCCGACATGGTGGCCACGGCACGCCGGCTTGCCGCGGACGGGTTCAAGGTCATGCCGCATTTCCCCGCGCGCATCATCCGCGACGCCGCCACGCTGGCCGACTGGATCGCGCGCTACCAGGGCGAGGCGGACGTCAGGCAGGCGCTTCTGCTGGCGGGTGGCGTGTCGCAGCCGGTGGGCGAGTTCCACTCGTCCATGCAGCTGATGGAAACCGGGCTGTTCGACAAGGCGGGCTTTACCCGCCTGCACGTGGCCGGCCACCCCGAGGGCAACCGCGACATCGACCCCGACGGGTCCGACCGCAACGTCATGGACGCGCTGCGCTGGAAATCCGCCTTCGCCGAACGCACGGATGCGCAGATGGCGCTGGCCACGCAATTCGCCTTCGACGCCGGCCCGATCATCGCCTGGGCCGACCGGCTGGCGGCCGAAGGCATCGCGCTGCCCATCCATATCGGCATCGCAGGTCCCGCCAAGCTTCAGACGCTCATCAAGTTCGCCATCGCCTGTGGCGTTGGGCCCTCGCTCAAGGTGCTGCAGAAGCGCGCGATGGACGTCAGCAAGCTGCTTCTGCCCTATGAGCCCACCGAGGTCGTCGCCGCGCTGGCCGCGCACAAGGCCGCGCATCCCGGCTTCGGCATCGAGCGCGTCCACTTCTTCCCGCTTGGCGGCATCAAGACCAACGCCGAATGGGCCATCAACAACGGCGGGGCAAGCGCCCGGCCGGCAAACGCCACCTGAGCGCAAGGAACCTCACACGCATGACCCGCACCGTACTCGAGTCGAAATCGAAGACTGTCGTCATCGGTTTCGACGAGCCGTTCTGCGTCATCGGCGAACGCATCAATCCCACGGGCCGCAAGAAGCTGGCCGCCGAGCTCGAGGCGGGCGATTTCTCGACCGTGGAAAAGGACGCGCTGGAACAGGTCGCCTGCGGGGCGATGGTCCTCGATGTGAACGCGGGCGTGGTCTACAACTCGAACCCCGATCCGAACCTGACCGAACCGCCGCTGATGCGCCAGATGATCGAGCTTGTGCAGGGCCTCGTCGACGTGCCGCTGTGCATCGACAGTTCGGTTCCCGGCGCGCTCGAAGCCGGACTGGCCGCGGCCGAGGGCCGCCCGCTTCTGAACTCGGTGACGGGAGAGGAAGAGCGGCTCGAAGCCATCCTGCCTCTGGTCAAGAAATACAACGTGCCCGTCGTGGCGATCTCGAACGACGACACCGGCATTTCCGAAGACCCCGAGGTGCGGTTCGCGGTGGCGAAGAAGATCGTCGAGCGCGCGGCGGATTTCGGCATCCCGGCCCATGACATCGTCGTGGACCCGCTGGTGATGCCCGTGGGCGCGATGGGCAGCGCTGGCCAGCAGGTCTTTGCCCTGGTGCGAAAGCTGCGCGAGGAACTGGGCGTCAACACCACCTGCGGCGCCTCCAACATCAGCTTCGGTCTGCCCCACCGGCACGGCATCAACGCCGCCTTCCTGCCGATGGCCATCGGCGCGGGCATGACCAGCGCCATCATGAACCCCGTCCGCCCCGTCGAGATGGAGGCGATCCGCGCCGCCAATTTCCTGATGAACCACGACCCGAACGGAGGCGAGTGGATCCGCTTTGCCCGGGTGCTGGAACAGGTCGAGGCCGGAACGCCGTTCGCCGAGGCGTCGAAGGCCGTGGCCGATGCCAGCGGCGGGCGCGGCGGACGCCGCCGGCGGCGCGCCTGATATCGGCGATGCGGTCTCCGGGTCACGGCGCCCGGGACCGCGTCCCTTGTCGGCGATCGCGCCGACGTTGTGCCGACGTTATGCCGACGTGATGCAGACAGGACGAAATCAGCTGTGACAGGCCCCAGCAGTTCCGATCCCCTCGTGGTTTTCACCCCCTCGGGCAAGCGCGGCCGCGTGCCCGCCGGCACCCCGGTTCTGACCGCCGCCCGCCGATTAGGCGTTGATCTGGATAGTGTTTGTGGCGGCCGAGGCATCTGCTCGAAGTGCCAGATCACCCCATCATTCGGCCATTTCCCCAAGCATGGCGTCACCGTCGATGAGGGCGCCCTGTCCGCCTGGAACGCCGTCGAAGCCCGCTACGACGAAAAACGCGGCCTGAACCCCGGCCGCCGCCTCGGCTGCCAGGCGCAGATCCTGTCGGACGTGGTGATCGACGTCCCCCCCGAAAGCCAGGTCCACAAGCAGGTCGTGCGCAAGGCCGCCGCCGTGCGCGCCATCACGATGGACCCCGCGACGCGCCTGCACTACGTCGAGGTTCAGGAACCCGACATGCACGAGCCCTCGGGCGACCTCGAGCGCCTGAAGGCCGCGCTTGCCGACCAGTGGGGGATCGACACCGCGGGGCTGGAGGCCGGACTGCCGGTGCTCGCCAGGCTGCAGCCCGCCCTGCGCAAAGGGAACTGGGCCGTCACGGTCGTCCTGCACACCCCGCGCGAGGGCGGTCCGTCGCGCCTCTTGGACGTGCGCCCGGGCCTGCATGACGGCGGCATCCTGGGACTGGCGATCGACCTGGGGTCCACCACCATCGCCGCGCATCTGTGCGACCTGCGCAGCGGCGAGGTCGTGGCATCCGCCGGCGTCATGAACCCGCAGATCCGCTTTGGCGAGGACCTGATGAGCCGGGTCAGCTATGCCATGATGCACCCCGGGGGCAGCGCCGAGATGACCGACGCGGTGCGCCAGGCCATCGACACCCTGATCACCGAGATCGCGGCCGAGGCCGGCGCCACGGGGGACGAGATCGTCGAGGCGGTCTTTGTCTGCAACCCGGTGATGCACCATCTGCTTCTGGGCATCGACCCGGTGGAACTGGGCCAGGCGCCTTTCGCGCTGGCGACCTCGGATGCGCTGTCGCTGGGCGCGGCCGAGCTCGGGCTTGGCGCGATGAACGCCTCGGCCCGGGTCCATATCCTGCCCTGCATCGCCGGGCACGTCGGCGCGGATGCCGCCGCCGTCGCGCTGTCAGAGGAACCCTACCTGTCCGACGATCTGGTGCTGATCGTCGATGTGGGCACCAACGCCGAGATCCTGCTGGGCAACCGCGAGCGGGTGCTGGCCTGCTCCTCGCCCACCGGGCCCGCCTTCGAAGGCGCGCAGATCAGCGCCGGGCAGCGGGCCGCGCCGGGCGCCATTGAACGGGTGCGCATCGACCCGGCGACAAAGGAGCCCCGCTTCCAGGTGATCGGCTGCGACCTGTGGTCGGACGAGGACGGCTTTGCCGCGGCCACCGCGGCCAGCGGGATCACCGGGATCTGCGGATCGGGCATCATCGAGGCCGTGGCCGAAATGCGCGCCGCAGGCCTGCTCGACGCATCGGGGCTGATCGGGTCGGCCGAACAGACCGGAACCGCGCGCTGCCTGCCCCAGGGCCGCACCCATGCCTACCTGATCCACGATGCCAGCGCCGATGGCGGCCCGGTGATCTCGGTCACCCAGGGCGACATCCGTGCCATCCAGCTTGCGAAATCGGCGCTTTACGCCGGGGCGCGGCTCCTGATGGACGAGATGGGCGTGGACGAGGTGGACCGCGTGGTGCTGGCGGGCGCGTTCGGCGCACATATCTCGCCGCTTCATGCCATGATCCTCGGGATGATCCCCGATTGCCCGCTGGACAAGGTGACCTCGGCCGGGAATGCCGCGGGCACCGGCGCGCGCATCGCGCTGTGCAACCGCACCGCCCGGCAGGAGATCGAGCGCCGCGTGGGCGCGATCACAAAGGTGGAAACGGCAGTGGAACCGCGCTTCCAGGAGCATTTCGTGGCCGCCAACGCCCTGCCCCACGCCACCGCGCCCTTCGCCCGCCTGCGCGCCCGGGTCACACTTCCGGATGTGGGCTTCAACACGGCGGGCGGAGACGATGGCGGACGCAGGCGCCGTCGCGCGCGGAGCGCTTGACCGTCCTCGCGTGCTGTTCTATCCGGAAGACCGATCGCGCGGGTGTAGCTCAATGGTAGAGCAGGAGCTTCCCAAGCTTAAGACGAGGGTTCGATTCCCTTCACCCGCTCCAGTTCCTTCTGCCTTTTTGTAGATAACCCATAGAAGAAGATCCCCTTCCAGGAAGGGCGTCCTGCAACCCATTGGAATTTCGTCCACTCCTGGACCACAATCCGCACCACATGCCCCCCTCCCGAGTCGGCCCGATTTCGGCGTTCTGGCGCCACGACAATCCTCCGACGGTCACCACCCATTGTCTCAAGAACCGCATCCCCCGACGGTTCCGGCACATCGAGTTGCGAGAGAGTGTCCGGCAATCCCTCGCGACCGACAGTCGCGCCATCGCTGAAGAGTCCCCCGAGCGCAGCGCGCATGATCGAGGCAAGGCAGGACAAAACCGATGGCAACGGACGCTCCCGCAGATGCGCCGTCCGCCCTTGTCATGGATCAAGTCGAGGCGTCGGTTTGTGCGCTATGGTTGCACGCGGGAGGAGTGATGTGATCAAGACACATGTCGATCGCGTGTTTGAAAGCGTGCAGAGTTCGACGGCTGCCGCAAGGTCTGCCGTGGCGGCTTCGTGGCGGCGGAGTTTCGACCGATACGGCCTTGACCCCTCGCAACGGCAAAGGCCGCGGGCGGTCGACGACCGGACCCTTGTTCGCCAGAAGGAAGCGGCAGGCCACCTGCTGCACCTGGCCGAGCCGCGGCTCGATGAACTCTATGGCATGATCGCCCATTGCGGCGCCGCCGTGTTCCTGACCGACCGGGACGGGGTGGTGCTTTCGGGCCGCACCCGATCCGGCGACCAGGCCGCCTTTCGCGAATGGGGCCTCGAACCCGGCCGCGACTGGAGCGAGGCCGCCCAGGGCACCAACGGGATCGGTACCTGTCTTGCCGAACGCCGCGCGCTCATCATCCACCGAGACGAGCATTACATGGCGCACAATATCGGGATGAGCTGTATCGACGCCCCCGTCTTCGGCCCCGATGGCGCGCTTGTGGCCGCGCTCGACGTGTCCTCGGCGCGGGCCGACCAGACGGAAAGCCTGAACCAGCTGATTGCGGCGATGGTCACCCGCCTGTCGATCCAGATCGAGACCGACCTTTTCCGCGCGCATTTCCGGGGCCAGCGCATCCTGATGACCGGAGAGGAAACCACCGGCGCCCATCTTCTGGCCGTCGATTCCGACGACATCGTAATCGGTGCCAGCCGCGCCGCGCGGCAGTCCTTCGGGATCGCGCGGGAAGGCGCCTTCGACAGGAAGCCCCTGCGCGACCTGACCGGCGAAGCCCCGGGCGGGCTGGAGGGGGCCGAGCGCAGCGCGGTCCTGCGCGCCATCACGCGGGCCGGCGGCAACATGTCCGAGGCCGCGCGCGAACTGGGAATCGGCCGCGCCACGCTCTACCGGCGCATGAAACGGCTCGGGATCGGCGAAAGATAGGCGCAGCTGTCTCGCTCCTGAGACAGGTCGGTCCCTGCGACCGGTTCCGGCGGGCTGACCGTTTGGCGTCCACCTGACATCACATGTCCAGTCGCGGCCCGATGCCTGCGATCGAGACATTCCGTCAGGAGGAGACACCAGATGAACCAGATGACCCAGATCGCGACCGAGTACACGTCGCCGTTCAAACTGCGCTATGACAACTTCATCGGCGGCCGTTCGGTGGCGCCGGTGAACGGCCGGTACTTCGACAACATCACGCCGATCAGCGGCGAGAAGGTCTGCGAGGTCGCCCGCTCGGACGCGGCCGATATCGAGCTGGCGCTCGACGCCGCCCATGCCGCCAAGGACGCCTGGGGCAAGACCTCGGCGGCCGAACGTTCCAACATCCTCTTGAAGATCGCCGACCGGATCGAGGAGAACCTCGAACTGATCGCGACCGCCGAGACCTGGGACAACGGCAAGCCGATCCGCGAGACGATGGCCGCCGACATTCCGCTGTCGGTCGACCACTTCCGCTATTTCGCCGGGGTGCTGCGGGCGCAGGAAGGCAACATGTCCGAGATCGACCACGACACCGTAGCCTATCATTTCCACGAGCCGCTGGGCGTCGTCGGCCAGATCATCCCGTGGAACTTCTCGGTGCTGATGGCCGCCTGGAAGCTGGCCCCGGCGCTGGCGGCGGGCAACTGCATCGTGCTCAAGCCCGCCGAGCAGACGCCCGCCGCGATCATGGTGCTGGTCGAGACCATCGCCGACCTCTTGCCCGCCGGCGTACTGAACGTGGTCAACGGCTATGGCGCCGAGGTGGGCGCGCCGCTGGCCCGCTCGAACCGGATCGCCAAGATCGCCTTCACCGGCTCCACCGAGACGGGGCGCAAGATCATGCAGGCCGCGACCGAGAACCTGATCCCGGTCACGCTGGAGCTGGGCGGCAAATCCCCCAACATCTTCTTCTCGGACGTTATGGCCGAGGATGACGCCTTCCTCGACAAGGCGGTCGAGGGCTTCGTCCTGTTCGCCTTCAACCAGGGCGAGGTCTGCACCTGCCCGTCCCGCGCGCTGATCCAGGAAGACATCTACGAAGCGTTCATCGCCCGCGCCATAAAGCGCGTGGAGGCGATCACGCGGGGCGATCCGCGCGACATGGCCACCATGGTGGGCGCGCAAGCCAGCCAGGAACAGCAGGACAAGATCCTGTCCTACCTGACCATTGGCGTCGAGGAAGGCGCCGAGGTCCTGACCGGCGGTTCCGCCGAGACGATCCCGGGGCTGGAGAACGGCTTTTACATCAAGCCGACGATCCTGAAGGGCCACAACAAGATGCGGGTCTTCCAGGAGGAAATCTTCGGCCCCGTCGTGTCGGTCACGACCTTCAAGGACGAGGCAGAGGCGCTGGAGATCGCAAATGACACGATGTACGGCCTTGGCGCCGGGGTCTGGTCGCGCGACGCGAACCGCTGCTACCGCTTTGGCCGCGCGATCGAGGCGGGCCGCGTCTGGGTAAACAACTACCACGCCTACCCCGCCCACGCGGCCTTTGGCGGCTACAAGCAGTCGGGCATCGGGCGCGAGACCCACAAGATGATGCTGGACCACTACCAGCAGACCAAGAACATCCTGATGAGCTACAATCCCAACAAGCTCGGGTTCTTCTAGACTTCCCTGCCAGGAAGCCGACGCCCTCGGCCCGCCGCGTCCAGCGGCGGGCCCTTTCGTTCCAGTGCCATGGTCCGGGTTCGGGCCCCGACAAAGGCCGCCTCGGCGCCGGTCACGATCCCGGTGCAGATGCTGCCGACCACCGCACCGAACAACGCACCGCGGCCGCCCGCAACGCCCGCCAGTCGATGGCCGACACTTGCGGCGCGTAATCGGGCCGGACGCAAAGCTGCAGCTTGATGTTGGTCAGGTAGAGCGAGATCGCCAGCACTGCCGGGACCATCGCTGCCACGAAGAACTTGCCGATGGGCTGTTCGCTGACTAGGGCGAACAGGATCATCACCCTCGACGGCGGGACCAGGCAGCCCACCGTGCCCCCGGCGGCAACGCTGCCCGAGCATAGCGCGCGGTGTAATCCCGCATTTCCATCTCGGGCAGCGGGACCTTGCCAACCCGTGCCTGCGGTGGACGTCCAGGCAGTTGTAGTGCGACCGCGCGACAGTCTTCTCCCGTGCCGTACGGATGCCTTCGATGATAATGGCCAGAGGCCTGCGGCAAAGGCTTGGGGACGTGGCGCACCCGAGAGGATTCGAACCTCTGACCTCTGCCTTCGGAGGGCAGCGCTCTATCCAGCTGAGCTACGGGTGCGTCGAGGCGGTCTATAGCCGCCGGCGGGGGTCGTCGCAATGGGAAACCTGCAACTCGGGCTTGCCGCAGGCGCGCGTGGCGGCATGATGCGCCGACAGCACCCTGAGTCTCGCTCCATGCCCCGACGCATTCCCCTTTGGCTTCTGTTCGGGCTGCAGTTCGTGGTGTCGGGCGCCTCGCTGGTCGTCGAGATCGTGGCGGGGCGGATGCTGGCGCCCTATGTGGGCATGTCGCTTTACACCTGGACGGCGGTGATCGCGGTGGTCCTGGCGGGGTTTTCCGCGGGGCACTGGTGGGGCGGATTCCTGGCCGGCAAACCCGCCGCCGTGTCCTTGCGCCGGACGGGCTGGATCCTGCTGGCGGCGGCGGCCGGCACCGCCCTTGCGGCGCCGCTCCTGGCGCAGCTGGGCGGGCCGGTGCTGTCGCTCATAGGCGACCCGGTATGGGGCATCGTCGTGCTGGCGAGCCTGGTGTTCTTTGTGCCGTCCTTCTTCGCCGGTGTGCCCGCGCCCGTCCTGACGCGGATCGCGACCGAGGACGCGGCGGGCGCGGATGCCGGGCGGGCGCTCGGCGCGCTCTTCGCGGCGGGGGCGCTCGGGGCGATCGCAGGCGTGCTGCTGGCGGGGTTCGTCTTCATCTCGTGGATGGGGTCGGCGGGCACGATGGCCAGCGTGACGGTGGTCTATGCCCTTTGCGCGGCACTGTGCCTTGTCCTGGCGGGCGACAGGTTCACGGCGGCGCCGGTGCTGGCCGGGATGGTCGCGGTCGGCATGGCGGCGGCGGGGCTTGCCCTGCCCCAGCCTTGCGACCGCGAGAGCCGGTATTTCTGCATCCGGAGCGTCGATGTCTCCGCCGATGCCGAAAGCCCGGTGCGGATGATGGTGCTGGATCACCTGGTGCATGGCATCTCGGCGCGCGACCTGCCGCGCGTGATGTTCACCCATCATACCGCGATGCTGGACGCGCTGGCGCGGCTGCGCGCGCCCCGGCCCGAGTTCAGCGCCTTCATCATCGGGGGCGGCACTTATTCCGTCCCGCGTGCCTTTGCCGATCGGGGGATCGGGCCGGTGACGGTGGCCGAGATCGACCCGGAGGTCACGCAGACCGCAATCGACGCCTTCTGGTTCACCCCCGGCGACATCCGCATCCTGCACGAGGACGCCCGCCGCGCCCTGCGCGAGCGCCCGGACAGCTATGACATCATCATCGGCGACGCCTTCAGCGACATCGCCGTGCCGCAGCACCTGGTGACACGCGAGTTCTTCGAGCTGGTCGCGTCACGCCTGTCGCCGGGCGGAAGCTACCTGATGAACGTCGTCGATTTCGAGGACCGGCTCGACGTGCTTGGGGCGCTGGTTCGCACCCTGCGCGGGGTCTTCCCGGTGGTCGAGGTGTGGACGGTGCGGGCGACGCCCGAACCGGGGCAGCGGATGGTGTTCGTGCTGGCCGCAGGGGACACACCCACGCGCGCGGCCTCCTTCGCCGTGCCGTCGCCCGAACGCACGGTCTTCGGCGCACTCGACGAGGCGCTGGTCGCGCAGATCACCGGGCGCGACACGCTGGTCCTGACCGACGATTTCGCGCCGATCGACAGGCTGATGGGCAAGACCGACTAGGTCTCAGGCGAAGAGATCGTGACACAGCTCCAGCGCGTCAATGAGCACGTCGACTTCGGCCTCGGTGTTGTAGAGCCCGAAGCTCGCGCGGCATGTCGCACTGACGCCCAGGTGGTCCATCAGCGGGCCGGCACAGTGATGGCCCGCGCGCACCGCGACACCCTTCTTGTCGAGCACCGTCGAGATGTCGTGCGCATGGGCCGGCCCGTCGAGCGTGAAGGAAAAGATCGCTGCCTTGCTCTCGGACGTGCCCTGCAGCTGCAGCCAGTTCAGCCCCGAAAGCCGTTCTCGCGCATAGTCACGCAGCCGGGTCTCGTGCGCCGCGATGGCCTCCATCCCCAAGCCCATCATGTAGTCGAGCGCCACGCCAAGCCCGATCTGCTGCACGATTCCGGGCGTTCCGGCCTCGAACTTCATGGGCGGATCGGCATAGGTGACGCTGTCCTTGTGCACCTCGCGGATCATGTCGCCGCCGCCGAGGAAGGGGCGCATCTCTGCCATCCGCTCCTTGCGGATGAACATCGCGCCAGAGCCAGAGGGCCCGTAAAGCTTGTGCCCCGTAATGGCGTAGAAATCGCAGCCGATGTCGGCAACGTTCACCGGCATGTGCACCGCGGCCTGGCTGCCGTCCACCAGAACGGGGATGCCGCGATCCCTTGCCGCGGTGCAGATCGCCTTGACGTCCACGCAGGTGCCCAGGACGTTCGACAGATGCGTGATCGCCACGAGTCGCGTGCGCGGCCCCATCGCGTCGATCACCTTCTGCGGGTCGAGGTCGCCGCGCGCGTCCACGTCCACCCATTTCAGTGTCACGCCCTTACGCTCACGCAGGAAATGCCATGGCACGATGTTGGCGTGATGCTCCATCACGCTGAGCAGGATCTCGTCGCCGGCCTGCAGGCGGGGCATGGCCCAGCCGTAGGCGACAAGGTTGATGCCCTCGGTGGTGCCCGAGGTCATGACGATCTCGTCCTCGGACGGGGCGCCGAGAAAGCGCGCAACGGTCGCGCGCACGGCTTCATACTTCTCGGTCGCAAGGTTCGACAGGAAATGCAGGCCGCGGTGGACGTTGGCATATTCCTCGGCATAGGCGCGTGTGACGGCGTCGATCACGACCCTGGGCTTCTGCGCGGAGGCGCCGTTGTCCAGGTAGACCAACGGCTTTCCGTTCACCTGCCTGGACAGGATGGGAAAGTCGGCCCGCACCTTATCCACATCGTACATCCTGTCAGGCCCCGACAACTTGAACGCCGATCATGGACAGGACGATCGACATCAGGATGGTAATGCCGACCATCGAAAGCAGGATTATCATGAAAACCCGGCCCAGGGACCGGAACCCGTGCAGTTCCGCCACGAAATTCGTGAGCAGCCAGAAGAACAGGCCCATACCAGCCAGAACGATGAGGCCCACCAAAGGAGGAATGACCAGAAGCGCGAGGATCTGGACAACCTGAAGCCCGACAAGGATCCATTGCATCCAGGCCATGAGAAGGATCGTGTCGTCAAGACTGCCGCCGCCGCCCAGGGCGCGGCCGATCCAGAACACCGCGAACACCATGATGACCATGAGCCCAAGCTGGATGGTGGTGCTCGCAAGCGGGTTTTGCAACATCGGGGCCATCATCATGTCCCCGCCCGGGCTCAGGAACGCGGTCACATGCGCCAGGAGCACGCTGACGATGATGACAGCCAAAAGCGCTTCCCAGCGGGCGTTTCGCGGAAGGGTCAGTGCCATCACATCTCGCGCGCCCGCGCGCGGATCCCTGACGCTGTCGATGGCGCGCCGCACCAGTTCTGCAAGTGTAAGGGTCATGCCGTTGCGCCCGGTCTTTCCGCCTCGATGAGAGACAGCAACCAGATCGTCCCGAAACCCGCAAGGGCAATCGCGCCGACGATGTTCAACTCTGGTCCCTGCCCGATGAACCCCGCGACAAGCCCGTTCAGAAGCCAGAGCGGCGCGGCCGCCAGAAGCGCCCAGAAGAGCGCAAGCCGCGCATCCGCGTAGCGCCCTGCGCCGCCGAACGCCCTGGCGACAAGGTGTGACAGCGCTGCCAGCAGGTACAGCAGCAACGGCGCGATGAAGAGCCACGCCATCAGCGCGCCGCCCAGGCGCGCAGACAGAGGCACCGAAGGGTCCTCGTAGGCCTGCCTGCTGAGCACGGGCCACTGGGCCACGAAGATCAGCGCACAGGCCACCAAGAGGTAGAACAGCGCCACGTCCTCGCCCGCGCCGGCGGCGAGCTTGCGGCGCATCACCAGCCTCGGCGACCGGTAGCTGGCAAGGATGTCGCTGGTAAGCGCCATCAGTCCCTGCGGCGCGCCAGCCAGCTTTCCAGCCGCGACAGGATATCGGCGGCGATGTCGGGATCCTCGATCTCCTCTATCGCCTCGGCAAGGAAGGCCAGCACCAACAAATCCTGCGCCTCGCCGCGCGGCACACCCCGCGACCGCAGGTAGAACAGCGCCGTCTCGTCGATGGCGCCGGTGGTCGAGCCATGGCTGCACTTGACGTCGTCGGCGTAGATCTCGAGCTCGGGCTTGGCCGAGAACTCGCTTTCATCGTCGAGCAGAAGCGCCTGGCTGATCTGGTAGCCGTCGGTCTTTTGCGCGCCGGACTTTACGAGGATCTTGCCCTGGAAGACACCCACGGCGCCGTTGCGAAGCACCTTCTTGAACACCTGGCGGCTTTCGCAGCGCTCGGCTGCATGGGTGACGAACACCGTGTCGTCGTGGTGGAACGCGCCATGCCCCATCGCTGCCCCAGCCACGTGGGCAACCGCATCGTCCCCGGTGAACTCCACGATGGCCTCGTTGCGGGTCAGCACGCCGTTGGCGGTCAAGGTGAAGGACTTGTAGACGCTGCGCGCGGCGAGCCGAGCGAACATGTGGGTCACGGCCCGGCGCTCGTGGTCGCGGCCCTGTGCGCGGACGTGATTAAAGGAGGCACCTTCAGCGACGTCCACTTCAATGCACTTGTTGAAGCGCGCGGCGGCGGGGCCGTTTTCCAGAAGCGTCACCTCTGCGCCGGGCTCGACCCGGACGAGGTGGTGCAGCACCGCGTCCGAGGTCCGGTCGCCGTGCAGGTAGATCAACGAAATCGGGCGGACGGGTTTGCCCGTCACCCGGATCACCACCCCATCGGTCGCGGTGGCAGAGTTGAGCGCGGCCAGAGGGCGCGGCACATCGGCATGAGACCGCGCCTCCAGCACGCCGTAAAGCTCTCGCGCCCAGTGGATGTCCGCGGCGGCGGCCTGCGACAGGCGGGTGATCTCGACCCCGTCCATCGCCGGGTCGTCGGACGCCTCGGCATCGAAGACACCATCCACGAACACCAGCTTCAGCCGGTCGATCGCGCCGAAGACCGGCTCTTCGTCGGCCACGAAGACCTCGGCCTCGGGGGCGGGCCGTTCGAACAGCGTCTCGGGGCGTGTGAAGCGCCAGTATTCGTCACGCCGCACCGGCACGCCCATGTCGCGCAGCCGCTCCAGCGCCGCCTTGCGCGCCGCGGAGGCCCAGGCCGCGCCCTCGGGCAGGGTCACCTGGGCCAGAAACGCCTCTGTCGCGTCCTGTTTCGCCTTGGGAAGCGCCATCACCCGGCCTCCGCCAGCAGGTCGTGGTAGCCGTTCTTCTCGACTTCAAGCGCCAACTCCGGGCCGCCGGTCTTCACGATGCGGCCCGCCGCCATGATATGCACCACGTCGGGCACGATATGATCCAGAAGCCGCTGGTAATGCGTGATGACCAGAAAGCCGCGGCCCTCGTCACGCAGCGCGTTCACCCCGTCCGCCACCAGCTTCATCGCGTCCACGTCGAGCCCGGAGTCGGTCTCGTCCAGGATGCACATTCTCGGCTCCAGGATCGCCATCTGAAGGATCTCGTTGCGCTTCTTCTCGCCGCCGGAAAAGCCCACATTCACGGGACGCTTCAGCATCTCGGCGTCGATCTTCAGTGTCTTGGCCTTCTCGCGCACCAGCTTGAGGAAATCGCCCGCGCTGACCTCGGGTTCGCCGCGCGCCTTGCGCTGCGCGTTCAGCGCCGTTCGCAGAAAGGTCATGTTGCCGACGCCGGGGATCTCGACGGGATACTGGAACGCCAGGAACAGCCCGGCCGCCGCGCGTTCCTCGGGCTCCTGCTCCAGCAGGTCCTCGCCCGCCAGCGTGGCAGAGCCTGCCGTCACTTCATATCCGTCACGGCCCGAGAGGACATAGGACAGGGTCGACTTGCCCGACCCGTTCGGCCCCATGATCGCATGGACCTTGCCCGCCTCGACGGTCAGGTCGACGCCCTTGAGGATTTCCTTGTCCTCTTCCTCAAGCCGCACGTGCAGGTTCTTGATTTCCAGCATCTTTTCGTTCCTTTCCGACGGGTCGCCGTCACATGACGCGACCGAACATTTCCATAATCCGCGTCAGGCGCGCGGTGGGGATGGGCGTTGGCTCCAGCTCGAAGCGGGCCATGCGGCCGCGCACGTCCACCGGCTTCACGAACTCCTCGACCTCGTGATACTTGTCCCGCCCGGCGTAATCGTCGAACAGAGCGATCACCGGACGCTCGATCCGGTAGAGCGTCGTCAAGAGGCAGGCCACGCGGAACCGGCCGTCGATCAGCACCACGTCGGGGTGCTGGAAATCCTCGCGGTCCCAGACGCTCAGCGGATAGCGGTGATAGCGCCGCCAGCGCGTGTCGCTGACGGGGCGGCCCCATTCCTTGGTCTTTCCGATGTTGGCGTAGTGCAGGTGCACGGTGGATTTCGGCGGGTTCGCGTCGAAATACCGCTGCATCATCTGTGACCAGGCCTTGTCGCTTTCCACCGAGAAGACCGTCTTGCCGCCCGCCTCTGCGGCCAGCACCGTCGAGCCGCCGGACCCGTATTCCAGGATCACGGAGGCGGCACCATAGCAATCGCGCACCCATTCCGCCGCCTCTTCGGGCAGCGTCAGGACGGGCCGTTCGGGGACGGCCGTCGCGGTTTCGGTGATCTCGTCCATCGCGTCAGTCCAGCGTCACCGCGGTGCCGGAGGCCGACACCATCAGCATGTTGTTGATGACCTCGTAGTCGAGATCTATGCCAACCACCGCATCCCCGCCCATGGCGCGCGCGCGCTCTTCCAGTTCGCGGATCGCCGTTTCACGCGCCTCGGCCAAAGAGGCCTCGTAAGCGCCGGAGCGCCCGCCGATGATATCGGTGATCCCGGCAAAGATGTCGCGAAAGACGTTCGCGCCGACGATGGCCTCGCCCACGGCGATGCCGCGATAGCCGGTGATGCGCCGACCCTCGATCGTTGGGGTGGTGGTGACGATCATGATACCTTTTCCCTACCTCATGCCCGCTGCCGGGGCGCCGCCGTCAGCCGACCGAGCCTTCCAGCGAAATCGCGACAAGCTGCTGCGCTTCCATAGCGAACTCCATCGGAAGCGCCTGCAGCACCTCCTTGCAGAACCCGTTCACGACCAGCGCCACGGCCTCTTCCTCGTCCATCCCGCGCGAGCGGCAGTAGAACAGCTGATCGTCGTCCACCTTGGACGTCGTCGCCTCGTGCTCGACCCGGCTGGAGGTGTTCTTGACCTCGATATAGGGCACCGTGTGCGCGCCGCACTGATCGCCGATCAGAAGGCTGTCGCACTGGGTATAGTTGCGGCTGCCGGTGGCCTTCCTGTGCATCGAGACGAGGCCGCGATAGGTGTTCTGCGCACGCCCCGCGCTGATCCCCTTGGACACGATGCGAGAGCGGGTGTTGCGGCCCAGATGGATCATCTTGGTGCCGGTGTCAGCCTGCTGGCAGTTGTTGGTGATGGCGATCGAGTAGAACTCGCCCTGGCTGTCGTCGCCGCGCAGGATGCACGAGGGGTACTTCCAGGTCACGGCGGACCCGGTTTCCACCTGCGTCCACATCACCTTGGACCGGTCGCCCCGGCAGTCGGCGCGCTTGGTCACGAAGTTGTAGATGCCGCCCTTGCCGTTCTCGTCGCCGGGATACCAGTTCTGGACCGTGGAATACTTGATTTCGGCATCGTCGAGCACGACCAGCTCCACCACCGCCGCGTGCAGCTGGTGGGTGTCGCGCTGCGGCGCGGTGCAGCCCTCGAGATAAGACACGTAGGCGCCCTTGTCGGCAATGATGAGCGTGCGTTCGAACTGGCCCGTGTTCTCGGCGTTGATGCGGAAATAGGTCGACAGCTCCATCGGGCAGCGCACACCGGGCGGGACATAGACGAACGAGCCGTCCGAGAAGACCGCGCTGTTGAGCGTGGCGAAGTAGTTGTCGCTGACCGGCACGACCGAGCCGAGATACTTCTTCACCAGTTCGGGATGCTTTTGCACCGCCTCGGATATCGAACAGAAGATCACGCCCGCCTGCTCGAGCTCTTTCTGAAAGGTGGTTCCGACCGAGACGGAATCGAACACGGCATCGACTGCGACCTTTCGGCCTTCGGCGGGTGACGCATCGGCACCCTCGACGCCGGCAAGGATCATCTGCTCCTTCAGCGGGATGCCGAGTTTCTCGTAGGTCGCCAGAAGCTTGGGGTCCACCTCGTCCAGCGACTTGGGCTTTTCCTGCATCGACTTGGGCTTGGCATAATAATACTGCTCTTGGTAGTCGATCGCAGGATAGTTCACCATCGCCCAGTCGGGCTCTGTCATTTCGACCCAGCGCCGAAAGGCGCCCAGGCGCCATTCAGTCATCCATTCGGGTTCGTTGTTCTTTTCCGAGATCAGGCGAACTATATCCTCGTTCAGGCCCTTGGGGGCGTACTCCATCTCGATCTCGGTTTCCCAACCGTGCTTGTACTTGCCGGCCATGGATTTGACGGCCGCCACGGTCTCGTGGTCGACGCCGTCCCTGATGTCTGTCTGTTCGTCCAGAACCGTCATGTTCATCCTTTCACGCCGCCCTGGCCCTGAATTTCCGATGCTGCGCCGTCCAGGCCTCGGCAAAGCGCAACACGTCTTCTTCCGTTGTCGTCGGGCCGATTGAGACCCGGATCGCGCAGCCCGCAACCTCGGGGCCGAAGCCCATCGCCCGAAGCACCCGGCTCTCCTGAACCTTGCCGGACGAGCAGGCCGATCCCGCCGAGATCGCGAAACCGGCGAGATCCATCTGCATCACCTGGGTTTCGCCCCTCCATCCCGGCACCGCCATGCACAGGGTATTCGGTATCCGCTGCATATCTTTTCCGACCAAAATAGTCTCCGATCCGGCAGCCTCAACACTTTTTTCTAGAATATTTCTAAGTTTTTCCACGCGCGCCCAGACGCCAGCCTCCAGGTCGTCCATCGACGCACGAAGAGCGGCGGCGAAGCCCATGATTCCAATGGTGTTTTCCGTACCGGAACGGCGCCCCATCTCCTGGCCGCCACCGCTCTGAAGCGCGGGAACCTCCAGCCCGTCGCGCAAGATCAGGGCACCGACCCCCTTGGGACCGCCGAGCTTGTGAGCCGACAAGACGGCCATGTCCGCCCCCGACCAGGCAAAGGAGAACGGAACGCGGCCCACGGCCTGCGTCACGTCCAGAAGCACCTTGTCCACCGTCCCGCCGGGCACGGGCCACCGCCCATCCCTACGCTCCGGAAGGCCGGTCAGCACCCCCGTTTCACTGTTGGCCAGCCCCATCGCCAGGATACCGGGCACGTCGCCCTCGACGGCATCGTCCCGCCGATGCGCCCAAAGCGCGTCATGGGCGGTCGGATCGACCACCACGGCCTCGCCCCCGGGCATCCGCCCCAGAACCGAGGCCGCCTCGGTCGCACCGCTGGTAAAGACGATCTCCGCCGGCTTGCAGCCCAGGTCCCTCGCGATGTCGGCGCGCGCACGCTCGATCATGGCGCGGGCCGCGCGTCCCTCGGCATGGACCGAGGCGGGATTGCCGAACTGCGCCATCGCGGCACACATGGCGTCGCGCGCCTCGGGTCTCAGGGGCGCGGTCGCGTTCCAGTCCAGGTAGGTGCGCGTCTGGGGTCCCGGCTTCATCGCCCTGCCGCCCCTCTAGACTTCGTCCACGACGTTGAGCAGGTCCGGAACGGCCGGACAGGGCGCAAGGTCGTTGGACACCACATCCGAAAGCCTGGTCTGGTGCAGGAAGACATAGACATTGGCCGACAGACCTTCCCACAGGCGGTTGGTCAGCGATTGCGCCTTGGTACCGGACCGGCCGCCGGTGGCCCCCGCCCCCTTCTCCAGGGCGCTTACGGTCTCGTCCACCGCAGCCAGCACGTCCACCACGCGAATCTCCGCTGTCGGGCGCGCCAGCCGATAGCCCCCGCCCGGCCCCCGCACGCTTTCCACAAGGCCGGCCCGGCGCAGTTTCACGAAAAGCTGCTCCAGGTAGGGAAGCGATATGTTCTGCCGCCGCGACAGGTCGGACAGCGCCAACAGGTCATTGGGCCGCTGCATGGCCAGATCGACGAGGGCGACCATGGCATAACGACCCTTCGTGCTTAGCTTCATTGCCTCGGTCCCCCGGAAACACGGTGCAGGTGGATTGACGAGGACTTGGCGCGCCATTACCTCGTCTAGGCGCCGGAAGACGTCCGGCGTCCAATTGGAACCATTCTAAGTAAGTCGAGCGAATTGGTCAACTAAAGCGCTCGGCCTGCCACCGCACAGGGAAGCATATGCCCGAGGTGATTTTTCCCGGCCCAGAGGGCCGTCTGGAAGGCCGCTACCACCCGCAAAGGACGCCAGACGCGCCGATCGCGATCGTTCTTCACCCCCACCCACAGTTCGGGGGGACGATGAACAACCGTGTCGTCTACAACCTGCATTATGCCTTTTACAACATGGGCTTCACGGTGCTGCGGTTCAACTTCCGCGGCGTCGGGCGCAGCCAGGGCGAGTACGACCAGGGCATCGGCGAGTTGTCGGATGCCGCCTCTGCGCTGGATTACCTCCAGTCGCTGAACCAGAACGCCAAGCATTGCTGGGTCGCGGGCTTCAGCTTCGGGGCCTGGATCGGGATGCAGCTTCTGATGCGGCGGCCAGAGATCACCGGCTTCATCTCGGTGTCGCCGCCCGCGAACATGTACGATTTCTCGTTCCTCGCGCCCTGCCCGTCCTCCGGGCTCATTGTCTCTGGCAGCGCCGACCGGGTCGCGCCGCCCAAGGACACGCTGTCGCTTGTCGAAAAGCTGCAGGAGCAGCGGGGAATCACCGTGACCCACGAAGAGATCGAGGGGGCCGGTCATTTCTTTGAAGACCCCTACATGGAACAGATGATCGGCCTCGTGGATGGCTACGTGCGCCGCCGGATGACCGAGTCGACGCGCTGACCTGACCACGCGGCGCGCTTCGCGATTAAAGGGCCACCGGCAGCGGTGGCCCTTTTTCTTTTTGGCGGCTGGGCGTGGGATCGTGACAGTATACCGCGGCATACCATCTTCCCAAGCCCGTTCCGATCGGCTAAGTGGCACGCAGATTCATGACCCGATCAAGAGGGCACCTGCCATGGCCGACACGACCCCCGACATTGTCTACACCACCGTCGACGAAGCGCCCGAGCTTGCCAGCGCGTCGCTACTGCCGATCGTCCGCTTCTTCGCCAGCGCGGCGGATGTCACCGTCGACACGCGCGACATCTCGCTGGCCGGGCGGATCATCGCGGCCTTCCCGGAATACCTGACCGAGGCACAGCGCCAGACCGACGACCTGGCCGAACTGGGCGAACTGGTCAAGACGCCCGCGGCGAACGTCATCAAGCTGCCGAACATCTCGGCCTCGGTGCCGCAGCTCGTGGCCGCCGTGCGCGAGTTGCAGGATCAGGGCTACGCTCTGCCCGACTATCCCGAGGCCCCCGCCACCGACGAGGAAAAGTCGGTGCGCGCGCGCTATGACGCCATCAAGGGCTCTGCCGTGAACCCGGTCTTGCGTGAGGGCAACTCGGACCGTCGCGCTGCCACCGCCGTCAAGAACTACGCCAAGGCGCACCCGCACTCGATGGGCGCCTGGTCGCCCGACAGCAAGACCCACGTCTCCTCGATGACCGGCGACGATTTCTTCGCGAACGAGAAATCCGCCACGATCACCGCCGCGCAGGCCGGCACGGCCCGGATCGAGTTCGCCGGCGCCGAGGGCACGAAGGTGCTCAAGGATGGGCTGAGCATTCCCGAAGGCACGGTCGTCGATGCCACCTTCATGTCCGCCGCCGCGCTGCGCGCATTCCTCGACGCGCAGATTGCCGAGGCGAAGGATCGGGGCGTGCTCTTCTCGCTGCACCTGAAAGCCACGATGATGAAGGTCTCGGACCCCATCATCTTCGGCCACGCCGTTTCGGCCTGGCTGGCGCCGCTGTTCGCCAAGCACGGCGCGGCCCTTGCCGCCGCCGGGGTCAACCCGAACTCGGGCATCGGCGACCTGATCGAGCGTGTCGAGGCCATGCCCGCCGCCGACAAGGACGCGATCCTGGCCGATTACAGTGCCATCATGGCCGAGCGGGCGCCGATGTACATGGTGAACTCGGACAAGGGGATCACCAACCTGCACGTGCCCTCGGACGTCATCATCGACGCCTCGATGCCGGCCGTGATCCGCGCCGGCGGCAAGGGCTGGGGCCCCGACGGCAAGGAAGCGGACACCAAATGCGTCATTCCCGACCGGTCCTACTCCACCGTCTATGACGAGACGATCAATTACTTCAAGGAGACCGGCGCGCTTGACCCGACGACGGCGGGCGCCGTGCAGAACGTGGGCCTGATGGCCCAGAAGGCCGAGGAATACGGCTCTCATCCCACCACGTTCGAGGCCCCCGCGGATGGCGTCATCCGCATGGTGCTGGCCTCTGGCGAGGTCCTGCACGAGCACGCGGTGCAGGCCGGCGATATCTGGCGGGCCTGCTTCACCCGCAAGGCGCCGATCGAGGACTGGGTCAAGCTGGCCATCGAACGCCAGAAGGCCACCGGCGCCCAGGCGATCTTCTGGCTGGATGCGAACCGCGCCCATGACCGCGAACTGATCGCCTATGTCACGCCGATCCTTGCGGCAGAGGGCGTGGAAGGCGACTTCCAGATCCTGGCCCCGCGCGAAGCCACCCGCGCCTCGCTGGAGACGATCCGCGCCGGCAAGGACAGCATCGCGATCACCGGCAACGTGCTGCGCGACTACCTGACCGACCTCTTCCCGATCCTGGAGCTTGGCACCTCGGCCAAGATGCTGTCCATCGTCAAGCTGATGCAGGGCGGCGGCCTGTTCGAGACGGGCGCGGGCGGCTCTGCCCCCAAGCACGTGCAGCAGCTGGTGGAGCAGAACCACCTGCGCTGGGACAGCCTGGGCGAGTTCTGCGCACTTGGCGAAAGCTTCACCTTCCTCGCCAACACCACCGGCAACAGCCGCGCCGGGCTGCTGGGCAAGGCGGTGGACGCGGCCACGCAGGGCGTGCTCGACCATGACCGGAGCCCGGGCCGCAAGGTCGGCCAGCCCGACAACCGCGACAGCCACTACTGGTTCGCCCGCTACTGGGCCGAGGCGCTGGCCGTCCAGACCGAGGACACGGGCCTCGCCGCCGCCTTCGCGCCGGTCGCGGCGGCGCTGGCCGAGGGCGAAGCCAGCATCGTTGCGGAACTTGCCGCGCCCCGCGGTCAGGCCGTGGATATCGGCGGATACTATCACCCCGACCCGGCCAAGCTGGCCGCGGTTATGCGCCCCAGCGCCACGCTGAACGCCATCATCGGCTGAACGGACCTCGATCCGCGAGGACAGGCGCGCCGGACACCCGGCGCGCCTTTTTCTTTCGCCGCCCCATTCCTGAGGGTAACAGGCCCCATCCCACCAAGGAGCGCGCCATGCCGACCGCCTACATCTACCTGTTTATTGCCATCCTTGCCGAAACCATCGGGACCACCGCGCTTCAGGCCAGCCAGCAGTTCACCCGATTGCTGCCGTCGCTTCTGGTCGTGGTGGCCTATGCCATCTCGTTCTACCTGCTGGCGATGGCCCTGCGCTCGATCCCCGTGGGGATCGCCTATGCCGTTTGGTCGGGGCTCGGGATCGTCTTCATCGCCGCGATCGGGTTTCTCGTGTTCGGCCAGAAGCTGGACCTTCCCGCAGTGCTGGGAATGGGGATGATTCTCGCCGGAATCCTGGTCATTCACCTCTTCTCAAGGGCAGCGCCACACTGAGATGCGCTTTGTGCTGGCCTTTTCTGCGGCTGCACGGTAAGCGCCCCGCGACCCCCCGCGAAAAGGTTTCCGGTTATGGAATTGCGCAACATCGCGATAATCGCACATGTCGA